>NZ_JAFUQR010000007.1 GCF_017472245.1 Chlamydia sp. | reverse complement strand
TTTAAAATATTCTGTTAAATTTTCCGTTGATCTATTGATATCAACAAATCGAATAAACTCTTCAATACGAGACGATTGGTAAACTGTACGAGAGGGGCCTATCAGAGGAAGCGGATTCCCCTGCTTCCACTCAATTCTTGCCCCATCTTGCAATGAGCAAAAATAATATTCTGGAGTACGAATGTAATTTGCAGGAACCGGATCTGTATCATTAACAGGGCGTTTGACATTACTCAATCGATTACCATTAAGATTAATCGAGATTTTATTTTGAGTAGTTAAATCATATCCCCCTGCCCCAGTCAGACCATTAACAATGATGTCTTTTGTTTGCACATCAACGTCTCTTTCTACAGAAAAAGTTTCTATTGCAGAAACTTCCTTCACTGTGATGTCACCTTCTGTGGTCAGATTTGAGGCTAAAAGATCTCCATGAACGGTTGTGTCAAAGTCGAACCGACAATCATTAATAATTTTGTCAGAAGCACTCATTTATTGTTCCAAGTTTTTATTTCGAATAAAAAACAAACAATTAAATAGAAGTCAAAAAATTAATTTAATTTTGTTAAAAAATAAAAAAGAAACAAAGGTAAAAGGATAAAGTTTTAAAACTTATTCTAATTTTACAAGTGACTAACTGTATGAAGATTTACGAAGAGATCCTGGGGGTGGCTGGATTTGAACCAACGTATCCGTAAGGAGTCGGATTTACAGTCCGATGCAATTGACCGCTATGCGACACCCCCTTAAAGATGCTGGAGAAAGGAATTGAACCCTCAACCGTTCGATTACAAATCGAATGCTCTGCCTATTGAGCTACTCCAGCTTAAGAGGGAGGATTATGTCAAAAAGAAAACTTTATTCGCAATATAAAAATTAAGAATTTTCTAAATCCTGCTCATCTTCTTTTCTTTGCACACGATAATCTTCTTCTGTAGGAATAAAAGGCTCCTGCACGCACTCCTGAGAAGAGGATATCTCTTCTATCGAAGCTCCTGCATCTACAACTTGAAACTCATGTTGACCTAATTTTTCTGAAATAATCCGCTCTTCTTTTGCCTTAGCTTTACGAATAGCGCGCTTCCCTACAAACTCCTTATTCTTGGTAATCGAGAATTTATTCATCTTCATCCCCTCCTTCTGTTCTGAAGGACAAGAATCCAACGATTGCTGAAAAAGCTTGGCAAAATTTTTGGTAGAAGAGCCTATATCAGGAGCTGTTGTTATAGAAAATCTAAACTTCCCATCAGGAGTATGACGAACAGCCTGTGTCCGAGATTGTAGACAACATTGCTTATATTTTTTACCGGATCCGCAAGGGCAAGGATCATTTCTATTGGGCTTTCTCACTCTTAAGTCCTTTCCTGTCTTTTCTATTCCCACCGTACTACAAAAAAAACTTTTTCCATAGAAACGGAATGAAAATGCGAAGATGTTAGCAACTCTATGTTAATTAGTAAAAATAAATATAGGTTTCTTTGTAAAAACCTAGCTTCTGAAACAAACTTTTTCTTTATTCCATCGGTTATAAAACACTTTAGCTAATGCAACGCAAGGAGAAGCTAATAGAAGCGCAGCCCCTTTAGATAATAGAGAGAACAACATCACATCTAAAAGATTAGCGACGAATCCATATAAACCTAAAAAAGAAAAAATTACGGTATCTATGCTTTGAGAAAAAGCGACAGAAAAAGCAGAACGCAAACCAAAAACACGCCCCTGCGAATGTTTTTTTAACCAGCCAAAAATTCTAAAATCGATAAATTGCACGATCATAGTTGTGACAATTGATGCCACAATAAGCCGAAAAGATGGAGAAAATAAAGCTTCATAGTGATTTTGACTAAAGTCCCTTGGAGATGGAACTAAGTAGAGATGGAGTTGGGTGAGAAGAAGGAAAGAAAGAGTGCTACACCAAGATATAAAAATCACTTTTTTGGTCTGCTCCTTCCCCCAAAATTCTCTCGCACAGTTTAAGCAAGAAAAAAGTCCAATTACGTAAACATCTGCTGCAGTGACTTCGAATCCGAATAGTATAATTTGTTTCAATACGAAAATATTCATAATAACAGAAAGTAACGAAGCCCATGCAACTAACAACATGATACTTTTTGCAGCAAAAAAAGCCCCCAAACCAATCACAAGAATTATTTGTAGAAAAAACAATATCTCATTCCACATTGGTTCCACTCTTTTCAATTTTAAAAATTTTCTTCTGAGAAAATACTGTGTGTTTTTCTCTAACAATACTATACTGCCTACTATTCAGAAGAAATTATACATTTCTGAAATAGAACCGGCAACAAGCAAAAGCTTCTGATTGTGCTCAAAAATAAGTAAAAAAATTATGGGTTTTCGTTCTATCGTTTTTGTTATTACCGCTCTTGTAACCGTAAATTGCTCTTCCATTCCACCAGAGCACACGTTAACAATAGCCATTCATGATGACCCTCGCACTCTTTCCCCTGAAAGGGGCGAGAATGCTCTCAATTGTTCTTTATCTAAAATTTTGTTTACTACTCTCTTTAGAGAAGAATCTTCCGAAATTGTCCCTGCTCTATCTTCTTCTTACCAAGCTTCAGAAGATAAGACGCTTTATCGCTTATTCATTCGTGAAGATGCCAAATGGAGTGATGGCTCTCGTTTATCAGCAGAAGATGTTATTACTGCGTGGGAACACACATTAAAAACAGGCCGCTACCCGCAGCTTTTTGAAAATCTTTCTTTCTATTCTCCGAATTCATCAGAAGTCGTTGTGCAATTAAAAACGCCTAATTCCCAACTTCTTGCTATACTAGCCTCACCTTTGTTTTCCATATATCGTCCACAGAATCCTCTGGTGTCTTCAGGACCTTTTACACTTCAAACTTATTTGCAAGGACAATCTCTTGTTTTACAAAAAAATCCTCATTACTACGACTGCGCTCGCGTAAAACTTCATCGCATCAATTTTCGCATCATTCCCAATGTGTATACTGCTTTACATTTGTTGCGAAAGGGAGAAATAGATTGGGTTGGGCAACCTTGGCACCAAGGGGTTCCTTCCGAGCTTTGCTCAATTTTCCCTTTGTACACTCATTACCCTGTAGATGGCACATTTTGGTTAATCCTAAATCCTAAAGATCCAGTGCTATCTTCTTTAGAAAACCGCCAAAAATTGATCTCTGCGATCCAAAAAGAAAAACTCTTAAAGCAGGCATTAGGCAATCGCTATCTACCAGCTGAAAATCTTTTATCAAATAGCAATTGTGTAGCAGCTGGCAATGAAATGCCTACAACACCACTATCTGGAAAGCTGACAATGATATACCCAAATAACGTTGTACGCTGCCAACGTTTAGCGGAAGTACTACAAGAACAATGCCGGAATGCAGGAATAGATTTATCCCTTGAAGGATTAGAATACCATGTTTTTGTTCAAAAACGTGCAGCTCAAAAATTTTCTCTTTCTACAGCAACGTCTATAGCTTTTTATCCTTTGACTCGCTCCTATTTTGACCAAGCAGCAATGGCTAACTTGACTTGTCTTCCTTTATACCACATAGAATATGACTACATCTTGGCTAGACCCTTGGACAATGTTATTCACTATCCTTCAGGGAGTGTAGACTTGTCTTACACCGACTTTCATTAAAACGAAATTTTGTTCACGACTTTCTTTTGAACTTCAACCACTCTATCCAAAAATTTATGAGCTGTTTCTGCTAATAAGGCTTGTGCTTGATCGATCGAAAGAAAGTCTCTTATTAAAGTATGTAATTTTGGATGATCCTTAGCTGTGGAAAAATTGGGGAAAAACTTGTCTTCATCTGTATAGAAAAAATCTGTTCCCAATACTAATCCATCTGCAATCCCTAGTTCTTGGGCATGAGCTATATGCTTCTTCATGTCTTCTAAAGAAGCTCCTACAAAATCGTTCATCCCATTCAATCCAATGATTCCATTCCTAGCGAAAATCTCTTTAGCATGTTCATCTAGTAAGTTGCGTGCAGCATTTTGCACTTTGCGAAAATTAGAGTGACTTGCCAACACGGGCATATCTGGAAACTTATCTGCAGTAAAATCTAAAATATCTTCCGTTAAAGGATCCGAACAGTGACTAAGATCTACAGGAATAGCTAAAACATGCAATAATTCTAAAAGGTTTCTCCCCTCTCCTGAAAGCCGTTTAGGCTCTAAAACACCTCCACCAAAGCGATTCGCAAAATTCCAAACAGGACCCATATATGCTAAGGGCCCCTGTTCATGCAATACTAAGAGCTCATCAAAAAGTTTCTGCAAAGGAAGATCATCAGATCCTAGTCCGGAAGCATTTTCTATACTGCGAATTATTTTTAAAGAGCCTTCTAATTGAGGTTCGTAGGATATTGGAACTAATCGCTGATCTTCTTCAATCAAGGAAAAAAATAACCGGTTTTGTTTTTTTAACGTGGAGAACTCTTGTGTCTCTGTAAATAAGGCACATACCTGCAAGTTAACCCCACCTTCTATCAACTGATCAGGAGAACTTCTTACAGCAGGGTTTGAGACAAGAAAATTTTCATGCGACAGCATATCACAATGCATATCCACTATCATAACTTACTCCTAAAAAGCGGGAAAGAATGGGATATTCTGTATCCCCTAAATCATAAATAAAAATAACTTCTTGTGTAGACGATCGTAAAGCTTGCCTCAGTACAGAGTAAAAAGTAAGTGGCCGAGGATGTTTACATATCACACCTTTAAAGTTAGGTCTAACAGAGAGGAATGAGTGCAAATCTGTACAATTTTTCACTACATGAATCATTAACTGTTTCCTAAAAACAAACTCTTGAGTGGTGCAAACACAATTTTTTCCGAGAACAGCTTCTATGTCCGCAATAGAAATTACCCCCTCACGATATACAACACCCTCTTCAGGATCTACGACAGTCGACTCTAAACCTATAGAACAATCTCCAGGAATCACCAGGACGTCTTCATGCAAGAAGTCTTGTTTTACTTCATCAGAAGAAACTGCTGAAGGGAATCCAGATATATTCGCAGATGTAGCTAGCAAAGGCCCAACTTGCTTTATAATCTGCCTAACTACGGGATGATCAACTATCCTAAATCCTAAAGTTTTCTGCGAAAATTTAGGATTTTTATGTCTTGTAATTAGGGTAAGAGGTCCTGGAAGAAATGCTTGTGCTATTTTTTTAGATGAAGCCCCCAAAGAAAGCTGAGAAATCATTTCCAGCTCTTCCAAAGAAGAAACATAGACCGATAAAGCTTTCTGAGAAGATCTTCTCTTAAGAGCAAACAAACGCTCATCTGCTTTGGGAGCTTGAAGAGCCACTCCTAGACCATATACAGTATCCGTTGGGAAAGCAATAACCTGTCCAGCTTTAATTTTGTCAATTTCAGGTAAAAACACTAACAACTCTCTCTATTGACTCACACTTGGCTCCACAAAGTGATGCTTTCCTGTATTTTTTGCATCATGATAACAGGGATTTCGTGTCCTCCATGGAAAGCAATAAACTGGCCTTCTAAAGAAGAAGCTAGTGTTTTATACAAACGCTCACCCAAAAAATATGGTAATATGGGATCATCATACCCATGACTTTGTATGTAAGGAGTTTTTCCACATAATAGAGATTTCTCCTCCCATGATTGATTAGGAACAGCTGCACCAGAGCAAATCAATGCTCCTTTATACGGAAGGCGAGAAGAAAGCATGAGGTGGGTTGTCATCATAGCTCCTTGACTAAAGCCTCCTATAATCACCTCGGATCTTGGCCTTCCCAATTCATGAATCAACCCTTCCAAGGCTTGTCTAGGTTTTTCAAAATCCACATCTAACAACTGCTGATACAAGAGATCAGTTTCGGCAGTAATCTCCTGAGAGGAAATCAAACTTTCAAAAAGCTTCGTATCTAAAGGGAACCAAGCTCGTCCACCCCCCAACTCATGAGGAAGCCGTTCTATACCTTGAGGAAATATCCATGTAGGATGAAGATGTTCACAAACGCACATAGAAGGGAAAAACGTAAGATTGTCAGCGCTAGCCCCATATCCATGGCAGAAAATGATCGCAGGATGATCAGGATTTCCAGGGCTTTCTATGAACTCTACCCCAGCAAGCTTTCGAAGAAAAAAAGAATACCCCATATGTCTCTCTAAGCATATTCAAAGCTTAAAGAGAAACTATACCATAAACTTGTCGCTATGAGCAGAAAAATCTTTGATCAAGTTTTTTCGGGCAAAAAACTCTGTGGATAGAAAGCTTCTTCTACGCAAGCATCCAAGGGATTTATAGAAATAAAAGAGTAAGCCTGAGCATCTCTCCCTTCTCTACCTAAACAAGCTGTAACACTCGACATCTCTTCCCAAATCAACTCTCCATTAGCTAAAGATTCTTCAGCCTGAAAAGCAACAACACTTTTTGCTACACCATCTTTGAAGAAAGATTTAGGATAGCGCTGCATTTGTTCAAAAATAAGAGAATAGAGCGCTCCTCTTTGAATATACCGTGCAGCTTCTTGCTTATAACGACGTTGACAAATTGCGGAAACAATCCCTACAAGCATCCCGATAACCAGAGCTCCAAGACCTCCTCCTAAACATCCAAAGAAAGCACTCATCAACCCAAGACTCACCGAGCCAAAAAAGAACGCAGCTATCACTGCTGAAGCTAGTAAAGCTCCAAAAGCAATCGTGATCAATAAATTAGCAACAAAAGAAGCGATCATCTTACTTCTTAGTTTACGATAGGCTCGATCAACTTGATCAAGCGCTCGCAAAGCAATAATTCCTTTAAGTTTTACAAAGGCAGAACGAATATTTGTTGCTTTAGGAGTTATCTGTTGCAATACATTTTTTTTGCATACACGTACCTGCATCAAAATTTTCAAAATACGGTGAATCTTAAGAGCACAAGAAACAATAGCTACAAACATAGCTCCGCAAGCCAATGAAATCAGACCAACAAAGCAACTCATAATTACAGTATCACATGTCGAAGGTTGATCATCTCTCAATCTAGTGAGAGCAGATATCCAAAAAGTTGCTTCTACAGCTTTAATCACAGTAGGAATAAAAGCCTCATCGAACAAAATTCTTTCATTGTGCACAGAATAAAATCCATCAACAGGGCCCGAATATTGAACAAACTGTTGAATGCGAGTTCTTAAAACTTTGGCATCATAATTCCCCTCAGAAGAACAGAAACAGCTCATAGGAGAACGCGCCTTAGGAGTCAAAAGCCCTACACCGCCAGAAGAATGAGCTGCACTACTTAGCATTGACTGAATATCGCTGTATGTTACGCCAACATCTTGACATTGTAGATTCGAGCCGTAATTGATCATTTTCAGAAAACCTTTTTCTATTCTTTTTTCAAAAAAGCTCTTGGGTATTTCTTAGACTGTCAAAAATTCTGGATCTTTTCGATTTAAGCGAATGGAATCCAATAACATCCATGGAGATTGCATGGCACACACTAAAGAGTCCAGACATCCATAACCATCTTCCCTGGCTTTAGCATAGACAACCGCGGCAACCACCATAGGTCCTAAAACAGGAACTAGTGAGAGCCACTCAATACGACTTTCTGTCATAGGAAGGAGATTTATTGGCTTTTCCGAAGAGCAATAATTGTGGAAAATACAAACAAGCAACCTAATTAAGAGCATCACAGCAGAAATAACTGTAGCTACAGCTGCAGCTATATGGAAAAGCATGAAGTCTATTCCAACTGCGACCACTTTTTCCGTAGTCTCCTTATGGCAGACCTCATCGTAACCATACACACAAGCACAACAAGCCATAACCGCCCACCTCCTACAGTGGAATCTTTTCTATCTTGCTCTCTTCTTTATGAACCTGCCTTTAAACAGTTTTACCGGAAGCTTATCTCTGATAAGAAGAGTTTTACAAAAAAAACTCAATCTGGGGAGTATTTTACCTTAGAGGGAAAAAATCAGCTATTCCGAAGACGAAATCTTTTTAGTCAAAAAAAACTTATTATTTTTTACAGAGAGAATTATAGTTTTTGACTTTAAATTTTTTGTTAAGAATTTTACGTAAATTCCTTCTTGACGAAACATTAGAAACAACTTATCTTACTCAAGAATAAGAAATTGGAACACTTTTTTATGCCTAAAAAGGCGGCTTCCAGCCAATCCTCGTATCAAAAAAAATACTCCGCGAAACAGCAGCCCCAAGACACTTCCTGGGAAGCCATCGCTCATGATTACCATGAGGCTGTCGATTGTGAGGGTCATTTTTACCACAAACAGGTTATCCTTCCAAATTTGCTTCCTAAGTTCCGTTTTTCACCCACGTCATCTCTTGTTGATATAGGGTGTGGTCAAGGTATTTTAGAGAAACATGTACCTCAAACACTTTCTTATTTAGGGATAGACCTTTCCCCCAGTTTATTGCGTTTTGCTAAAAAAAGTGCTTCATCGCGGTCTCACTGCTTTCTTCACCATGATATGACCAAGCCTCTACCGACAACATACCATAATCGGTTCTCTGATGCCGTTGCTATCCTATCTCTTCAAAACATGGAATCTCCAGAGCAGGCGATTTCACACACAGCAAAGCTTTTAGCTCCCCAAGGTAGATTATTCATCGTATTGAACCATCCATGCTTCCGTATCCCTCGCCTCTCTTCCTGGCTTTATGATGAACCTAAGAAACTTTTATCGAGAAAAATAGATCGTTACCTCTCTCCTTTAGCCATTCCTATTGTGGCTCATCCTGGGGAAAAATACTCTGAAACGACCTATTCTTTCCATTTTCCTCTAAGCTATTGGACAAAAGCTTTATCGGACAATCATTTCCTCATTGAAAATATTGAAGAATGGATTTCTCCAAAAAATTCATCTGGGAAAAGAGCTCGCGCAGAAAATCTTTGTCGCAAAGAATTCCCACTTTTCTTGTTTATCTCAGCATTAAAAAGATCGTGATCTTTAATTAAAAAGTAATAATTAAAAATTTTCTTTTTAGTTTAAAATCTTGTTAGGATCTTTTTTATTATTATAGCTTCGTCATGTTGCGCCCTTTGTCTTTTTTTAAAAAGCTTCACCTTGCTTTTCGCAACAATTTCGTAATCAGATCTTTTCTAAACGCTCCACAAGTCCTTTATCACAATGAGGCCTCTAAAGAAGCCTGCGTATTAAGTTATTACGGATTATTTAGTTGCATTCCAATACTCGTCTTTTTTCTAAGACTTTCTCAGTATCTATTTATTAGTTTAGATTGGAAAGAATGGCTATTGTTCCATTTCCCAGATTACAAAATCCCAATCTTAGCCATTTTTGAAGCAGCTTATTCAACAACAAGTAACATTGGAGTAGTTCTGGTCAGCAGTTTCTTTGTTTTCTGTTGGGCAGGTATTCTTATGCTTCAATCATTAGAAGATGGATTAAATAAAATATTTTGCTCAGGAATTACGCAGGCCTCTTTAAAAAGACTAATTAGCTATCTGATCATTACCCTTATCAGTCCAATGATTTTCATTATTGTTTGTGGATCTTGGATTTATATTACACAGATCATGCCTATCAATTACCCTAAATTATTTAGTTTCAACCATACTATGGTCTGCGTTTATATTATCTCGCGGTTAGTCCCCTACATCCTGCTATACGGAATACTTTTTTGTTGTTACGCATTCCTTTCCAGAGTTCCTACACAAAAATCTGCCGCATTTCTTTCCGCTGCTATAGCCGGTAGCGCTTGGGTTGTTTCTCAAAAAATTTTCTTTTGTTTACAGCTGTATATCTTTAATTACAGCTTTACCTATGGGGCTTTAGTTGCCCTACCTTCTTTCCTCTTACTTCTTTATCTTTACGCTATCATTTACTTATTCGGAGGCGCCTTAACCTTTTTACTACAGAATAAAGGATTTAACACTCTTATCCCTAAAGATAATCTTTTCCCTAATAGTTATCTTAAGTTTGTTTTGTGTTTGTACTTTTTGGCTCTTATTACGGAATATTTCGATAGATCTCTTCCTCCACCTACTGTTAGCTATCTCGCTAAAAAGGCAAAAACTTCTATTGGAGAAGCCTCCCAATGTTTAAACATTTTAGAAAAAGAGAGTCTGATTCTAAAACACAAAGAAGGTTACAAGCCAGCTCATAATATTTCCGGTCTTCATATAGACGTTATCTTTAACCAGCTTACAAAATCCTCCTCATTCTCAAAAATCTGTACATCTTCTCTAAAGCCTATACAAAAAGACCTTATCCGTATGCTTGCTGAAATCAAAAAAAGCTCACATAACCTGTCCCTTTCAGAAATTGCTAAAAAAGTGAATTCATGAAGCGTTCTCCTTGGTACAAAAGACTTACTTATTACCTACTCGTAGGTCTACCGTTAATTTTTGTTATTTTGCTTCCCAAAATTTTTTCTAGTGAATCTGGAAAGTACATCTTTCTTTCTATCTTGAATAAAGAAACTGGATTACAATGCGAAGTGGAACAATTAAGTCTGTCCTGGTTTGGTTCTCAAACTGCTAAAAAAGTCCGCATTCGTGGTATCAATTCAGAATCAGAAATATTTTTTGCAGAAAATATTGTTATACGGGGATCCCTTCCTCGGTTGCTTCTTTATAGATTTCCAAAAGCCTTAACTCTTACAGGATGGTCCTTACAAATCGATGAATCTTTATCCATCAATGCTCCTTCTCTTTATCACTTAGACCCAGGCTCTCTTCTGTCTAGAATAGAACGTAGCGACATTATCTCCGAGTTAGGTTCTATAACAATGAAAACTATAAAAGGATCTACACTCTCTGTTTCAGGATTTTATGTCAAAAAAACCGCTCAACAATTACTTATCCGAGCTCTCACAAAAGAAAATGACATTCAAGGCTCTGTATCTGTAGAAGGAGCCTTATCCCCCAATTTCGTTTTAAATATCAGTCTGTCTTCAGTGCCTGCTTCACTTTTCAAGTTATTTATTGCCTCTCCTTCCATTGACCGTATTTTATCAACAGAAGATCTCATCAACTTAACAGCAAAAGCTACTCAAAAAAAAGACTCTACATTGATCACTTTGTCAACAGAAGGAAATCAAATCACAGCAAAACTTCGTGGTGACATTCGTGATAATACATTTTTAATCACACAAGGAAGCGCCTCTTCTATAGTTTTACAACCTCAAATAGCTTCCAGCATACTCTCAGAATTTATTCCAGTGAATACCCCCATTCATTCAAAAGAAACGTACTTTTTCATATCAGAAGCCAAAATCCCTATCTCTTTATCAAAATGGAGCTCTGCCGAATTTTCATTACAGGCAAACTTACCACAAATTTCCGTAGAAACTTCTGATCCTAATCTCTCTATTCAAACAGAGAATACCAAAATTTCTGTGAACAAAACGGACCGTTTTACAATAATTCGGTCTTCTTCCGCAGCGAAACTGGGAGGAGCTTCTTCCTCCTATATCCATAGCACGCTTTCTATAGACAATCGTAAACATTCTGCTGAATTTCGCATTCAGCACTCTCTTCTACCCCATACTTATTTACGCGCTCTTCTCCCTAAACCTTTTGAAATCAATACTCCACTTGAAGTTCCTTATTATACCTTAGATATCCAAGGGACTTATCGCAATTCGCAGATCTCTTGCGAAGCTTTACTAGACAACCCTCTTCTACGCCTGTCTTGCCATCTTTCTGGTCCCTTACAAACTTTACAATTTAATGGGAAAGGAGCCTATACAACTTCTGAACGTTGGAAAGAGCATTTATCTCCTCATTTCTTACAAATACAAGCTTTTTTCTCCGGTAAGATACACTTTGCTCAAAAACATATCTTTCTACCTAAACTGTCTGGGCGCCTTCTTGCAGGAGAAAATGAAATTTTCATTCACGGGAAATTCGGTAAAGCTAGTGAAGAAATCAAGCCCTCTAACTCCTCGCTTCTCATTTATGGGACGCTAGCGAATTTACCTCTAGATCTTTACTCCTCTAAATTCGCTCCACTACAAATAACACGCTCCAGTTTTTCTCTACATTCTGATGGGAGCAAAGCTTTACTAAAGGGGAATGTAAAAATATCATTATCAGATCCAGAATCACCTCTCCTACCAGAAACAAAAGTTCTTATTCCTGACATAGTTATCTCATCTTTAGATCCAGACTCTCCTTGGACAACTGAAAACATTTCAATTCAAGCTTCCGGAGAACTTCTGCAATTTCCTGTAGACCGGTTTATTCGATTACAGAATAAGGATGCCTCTCTATCTCGTTATATTGGAGAAACAGGAGAAGCCTCCTTCCAATTTCTCTATTCTCCCCATAAAGAAGACCCGATCACAATCTCTTCTACAATTAAAACCGATGCTCTTACTGGAGATTTTCGTTTTGTCATGGACCATTCATTATCTCTAACCACCCAAACTCGAGGGACATTACAATGGGAAGTTTCTCCTGAGCGTTATAGTTCATTTTTTGAAAAAACTTCTTGTTCTCCTTCTTGTGTGTTGCACCGGCCAACAATAGTCCGCCTTGACCTCTCTAAAATATCTTGCTCAGACAAGAAAACTGGCTATTCCTGTCTAGCCTTATTATCGGAGGGTGGGATAGAAGGACAATTATCTTCAACCCCCCTAGTTTTTTACGACCATTTGTCTAAAGAAAACTTCATTGTGAACAATGTAACAGGATCCATTCATGCGCAAAACTTAAATGATTTAATACAATATAAACTCAATGGAAACTGTTTAACTCCTAACCAAGACAACAAAAATCCTATATCTTTTGTAATCGAAGGCAAAGTCAAAAACATTTTAATGAATGAGACAAGAGCTTTAACTCAAACAGCCACCTGGACTAATATTCCAACCTCTTTTATCACAGGGATTTTTCCCATTTCTCCAGGAGTTCGTGCTAAGCTCACTTCTTTGGCAGGGCCTAAAATCCAAGTAGCTATTCACAATGACTTCGTTAAAGGAGAAGGACCTTTAACTATCAAAGTAGATTCTGAAAACCTCACAGCCTACTTCCCTTTGGCACTTACAGAACATGCCATCCTCTTAAAAGAAGACCTGACAGCATCTTTACACATTAATGAGGAAATTAATAAGGCCTTTCTAAGAGAGTTTAATCCGCTCATTTCCGAGGGAGGAGCCTATTCCAAACATCCCGTCAGTTTACGGGTAAATCAACAAGATTTTTATCTCCCCGTGAAGCCATACTCTTTAGAAAATTTTCATATTCAATCAGCTTCTTTAGATTTTGGAAAAATAGAAATTACTAATACAGGAACCATGCAAGATTTATTTCAATTCTTAGACGTTGAAGCAGAACAGCAACGTGTCGAGGCCTGGTTCACTCCTATATTTTTTTCCGTACAAAATGGTCAAATTATCTGCAAGCGCTTCGATGCCCTGATTGACGGCCGCATACGCTTAGCTTTATGGGGGAAAACAGACGTGATTCGTGAACGATTAGCAATGACTTTGGGTATTGATCCCGAGCTAATTAAAAAGCTGTTCCGCAATACTATGCTGAAAACAAAAAATTTTTTCCTAATTAAAATCCGAGGACCAATTGCATCTCCAGAAATTGACTGGTCTTCCGCATATGCTCGCATTGCCTTACTGAAAAGCTATACACTCGCTGGACCTTTAAACTCATTAGCAGACAAATTGTTCTCATCATTGGGAGAACCCACTCCTCCGCAAACAATTACGCCTCTCCCCTGGGAAAATTTCGAATCAAAATGACTCTCTCCTCTACTCATGAAACCCTAAAGAAGTCTCTTGTAAAGAAAGATACTGTTTTACGGGACTACTTGCCTGTGAGTCTTCGTTTTGGCTATCATAGAAGCCAGCAATTCGCCCTTTTTCCACGAGATACGCCCTATCTAGGCATTGATTAATCAGTAACATATCATGAGTAGACATTGCAATGGTCATCTCTCTCTCTTTCAAAGAAAGAATCATTTGGAAAAATTTCGATGCAGAAAAAGGGTCCAAAGCAGAAGTTGGCTCATCGAAGAGAATCGTTCGCGTGTCTAATGCAAGCGTTCTGGCAATAGCAACACGTTGTCTCTGTCCTCCAGATAACTGATGAGGATAGCTTGACATGTGTTCCCGAACTTCTAATAAATTAAGAAGGTCTTCTGCTTTTTCTCTAGCCTCTTCGACCCCTCTTTTTTTGACTACTATCTGTGGATGCACACAATTATCCAATACTGTCATATGTGGAAAAAGTTCGGGCTGTTGAAACACAAATCCTGGAGAGTCTCCCTCAACAAGAATACTTCCCCTAGAAATAGGAGCCAACCCTACTAAAGAACGCAAAATTGTAGTTTTCCCTGATCCACTTCTTCCAATGAATAAAGTGATGCGCCCAGGAAGTAAAGAGAACGATACTTGTGAAATGATCTCTTTGCCATTTACAGTCACAGTCAAATCTTGAACTTTAACAGTCATGAAGTCTCCTTCTCCGACAATCTAGCACAATAAGAAAAAGCAGAGGTCATCATCAAATATAACCCCGCACAAATCAAATACATCTTCATAGGATTCAGCTCTCGAGCCACAATATCTTTTGTTACCTTTGTTAGCTCAGGAACTCCGACTACCATGAGAATGCTACTTTCTTTAATCAGAGAAACAAATTCATTCGTTATAGAAGGCAAAATATTCTTAAAAACTTGGGGATAAAGAATATGCAAAAATATTTGTGGTCCCTTATATCCCAGGACTTTCGCTGCCTCCCATTGCTGAAGAGGAAGTGTGTTAATACCTCCACGAACATTTTCTGCTAAGTATGCTGCAGAATTTAGAGTCAGGGCAATAAGCCCTGCAACAAGCGGAGATAAATTCACTTTTATTAGTGAAGGCAAACCAAAATACACAATTAAAATTTGAATAAATAAAGGAGTCCCCCGAACTGCCATTACATAAAAATTCCCCAAAAACTTAGTTATTCGGCAAGGGAAATATCGAGAATTGATAGTTCCTATCATCCAACCAAGAACAAATCCGCACACTAAGGAAATCGCTGTAATAAACAACGTATAACCACATCCACGAAGAAGTAATTTTGCTGTTAATAAGTAGTGCTCCACTATCTTTTATCCTATTATCAGTGTTGCAAAGAATTCTTGCTGATCATATTGACCCAAAAGTTTTTATAAAAAAAGATTTTCCCAATTAAAAATCTTTTATTGAAAAATTTTTATACAGCTTATGTTCCGAAAAAATAAAAACTCGTGTACATTCTACCCTTTCGGCAATATTTTTTGCTGCCTTCAGAGATATTTTTTAGGACTATATGGATCAACCCTCTCTTTTTCTTATCATGATGGGAGCCCCAGGATCCGGGAAAGGCACCCAATCAAAGCTATTAGCATCTGAGCTGTCTCTCTTGCATATTAGTTCAGGGGATCTGCTTAGGGTCGCAGTCTCTAAAGATACACCTCTTAGTCAAGAAATTAAATCTTGTTTGGATCAAGGCAAGCTACTTCCTGATGAGCTAGTGTGGAAATTAGTTCATGAAAGACTTGATGAACTACAACAAGATACCTTGCTACGAAAACTTTCTTTTCTATCGCATCCTGAGGATGGTGCCGTTTTAGATGGGTTTCCGCGGACTGTAGCTCAAGCAGAGCTTTTACATGAATTTCTTTGTTCGTATTTCCCCGATTATAAAGTAATTCTTCTAGACATCTCTGATAAGGAGATACTTAGTCGCCTAACTTCTCGCTATATATGCCCATCTTGTCAAGGGACTTATAATGAACAACAAGGTTTCTCTTGCTGTCCTCGGTGTTCCGCGACTCTTGTTCGAAGATCTGATGATACTCCAGAGGTAATCCTCAATAGAATTGAAACATATAAGCGAGAAACTCAGCCAGTTCTTGATTATTATGCGAGTATACAGAAACTCGTTACCATCGACGCAAACGCATCAATAGAAGAAGTGTTCAAAAGAATTTTAGATCTCCTAAAACCTGAATACTCTACGTATAAAGAAAGTAACTATGACCACGGTTGTTGTGACTGCGAAGATTAGTCTACAAAGCCCAAAGCTCTCCTTTAGCAAGGAGTTGGATAAGGGAATAAAGAGATCGTGGTTCTTCTAAAATCTATTTGCTAAAAGTTTTTATGCCAGACGTTTTGTTGTCTCCAGTTTGCGATTTATTGTCAGATTCTGCGGGAATAGAAACGCAAATTTTGTTTGGAGAAAGAGTTATTGAGCACAATAATCGTCACTATGCCTATTCCCAACTGTTTTTTTCTTCCTTTTGGCAACCGTATCCAGGGGATTTTTTTAAAGAAATTCCCCTTTTCTCTTCTGAATCCATCTCTCCCAATGCTGTTATATGCTCTCAAGAAGCTTTTTTAGAGCCTTGGCATCTACCTCTTCCTTTTTCTTCTCCGCTTCATATAAGCAGACATGATCAAGTGTCTCTATCTTCAGAAAGCATAGCTTTGCTAAATTCTTTTTCAAAAAAAAATTGTACAAAGGCTTTTTGTTCAGCAAAGCATTTTCGTTTCTTAAATGCTTCTTTCTCTTCAAAAGATTTAGTAGATCTTGCTGAACAATTTATAGAAACTTCTTATGTTTGGGGGGGGCGCTGTGTTCACAAACATCTTCCTCAAAATGGAGTTGATTGTTCAGGATTTATTCAATTGTTGTATCAAGTAGCAGGAAGGAATATCCCTCGTAACGCTAGAGATCAATATAAAGACTGTTCTTCTGTAAAAAATTTTTCACTTTTACCTATAGGAGGCCTTGTTTTCTTAAAAAAAAATACTACAGGACAAATTAATCATGTCATGATGAAAATCTCTGAGAACCAGTTCATACATGCCACAGAGACAAAAGGGAAGGTAGAAAAAGTAACCTTAGGAGATAAATATTTCTTTAAAAGAAATATGTTTTATTCGGAAGAAAAATCCCAGGAAGCTGTGTTTGGGATTCCGAAAAACAGAAAAGCCTTCTTTTAAAAGAAGGCTTTTCTGTTTCAGACACCAGATAAACAACAATTTTATCGTTTGGAAAACTGGAAACTTTTACGAGCTTTCTTACGTCCATACTTCTTACGTTCTTTCTTACGAGGATCTCGAGTTAAAAAGCCCTGAGCTTTTAACTCTTGCTTCATATCTTCTTTCTCTCGCAAGACAGCTCTAGCCAACCCCAATCGAGTTGCGATAACTTGTCCCTGAACGCCCCCACCACTTACTCGAATAATCAAATCAAAACCATTCACATCCCCGAGCATTCTGAGCGGAGCCAAAATTGTTGCTCTTTGCACTTCAAGAGGGAAATACTGCTCTAAAGTCTTTCCATTTACATCAATCTTTCCATTTCCCGAACGAAGACGAACGCTAGAAACAGCCTGTTTTCTTCTGCCTGTTGCAACAGATTCTTGTATCGTATTTTTTGTCACAAATTACTCCAAATTACGCGTCTAAAACAATTGGTTTAATGGCTTCATACTGCGCATAAGAACTACCTTTCACAACTCTCAAAGATTTTATTTGACGTTTTCCGAGTTTAGTCTTAGGCAACATTCCTTTAACAGCATGCTCAATAACATACGCAGGTTTCCGCGCAATCATATTCTCAAAAGGGACCTCTCGCATCCCAGAAATAAAGCCTGTGTAATAGTGATACACCTTTTGAGCTCTTTTCGCTCCAGTTAAACGTACTTTTTCAGCATTGATTACGATGACACCATCTCCCATCGCCACATGAGGAGTAAAAGTCACCTTATGCTTACCTTTCAGGATTTTTGCGACTTCTGAAGATAATCTCCCCAAGGTCTTCCCTTCAGCATTAATCACATACCAGGCTTTGTTTTGCTCGTCCGAAGCCTTCGCTAGGGTCGTTTTCGTATCTTTTCTTTTTTCCATAACTTAAATCACCTTATCAGAGGGAACGATTATAATTTTGATGATTATTTTTTCCAAACAAAAAGCGGTCGCTGTTACCTTCTAAAAAATCTAAAAAAGAAAAATTCAAAAAATTTTTGTCTTTTAGTGCTTAGTCTCTACTAGCATTTCAAAAAACCAACTAATCTTGCTCTGTCAGTTTCAAGAAAGTGCCACTCTCTGACAACAATTGATCCACATAATTGATATCGTAATCAGATTGAATAAATTTGGGATTGTCTAACATAAACTGATGAAAAGGAATAGTCGAATGAACACCGCCTATATGAAATTCTTTCAAAGCCCTTTTCATGATGGCTATAGCCTCTTCTCGATTCTTCCCTTTCGTAATTACCTTAGCAATCATCGAATCATAGTAAGGAGGAATTGCGTAACCGCTATAACAAGCCCCATCTACTCGAACTGCTGGGCCAGCAGGAGGAAGATAATAATCCAAACGACCGGGAGAGGGAGTGAAATTATTACTTGGATCTTCAGCATTAATGCGGCACTGAATAACGTGCCCTTTCATTTCGATATTCTTCTGCTTCCATGGAAGCTTCTCACCTTTAGCAACACCGATCTGTGCCTTCAGAAGATCAATGCCAGTCACTTCTTCCGTAATCGTATGCTCCACTTGAATACGTGTATTCATTTCCATGAAGTAAAAGCGCTTGTCTTTGTCTAATAAAAACTCTATAGTTCCAACTGAAAAATACCCCGCACTCCGAGCTAAATCAACTGCGATTTTCCCAACCTTAACTCGCATTTCTGGAGTTAAAATTGGACTTGGAGTTTCTTCTATTAATTTTTGTCGCCGCCTTTGTACAGTACAGTCCCTTTCTCCAAGATACACATAGTTTCCATGCTTATCCCCGATCACTTGGACTTCTAAATGCCTTGGATTTTCAATAAATTTTTCAATATACACATCAGGGTTATTGAATCCCGCTGCTGCTTCAGCTCTTGCCGCAGAAAAAGCTCTATAAAATTCGTCTTTTTCCCTAACAATACGAATCCCTCGTCCACCACCTCCAGCGACAGCCTTAATTACGATAGGGAATCCAATCTTTTCCGCGATTCTTATCCCCTCTATTTCATCTTTGACAATGCCTTCTGATCCTGGAATAACAGGGCATTTAATTTTTTTAGCTAACTGTTTAGCCGCAACCTTATCCCCCATGGTTGCTATGGACTCAGAGCTGGGCCCAATGAATGTTAGTCCACAACTTTCACAAATAGAGGCAAAGTTTGGATTTTCACTCAAAAAACCATACCCAGGATGCACTGCATCAGCTCCAGTGATTTCACAAGCCGCTAATATATTTGCAATTTTTAGATAGGACTTCGTTGCTTGAGCTTCTCCAATACAAACCGCCTCGTCCGCAAGAAGGACGTGAAGAGCTTCTTGATCAGCTATGGAATAAACAGCAACTGTAGCCAAACCCAGATCATGACAAGCCCGAATAATCCGAACAGCTATTTCGCCTCTATTTGCAATCAAAACTTTCTTCATTAACTAAGCCTTAACTATACGGAATAACTTGGAACCAAACTGAACTGGATCACCGTTAGTAATCAATACCTCTTCAACACGACCAGCCATCCCCGCTTTTACTTCGTTCATAACCTTCATAGCTTCTACAATACAAACAATAGTATCTTCAGAAACAGTATCTCCGGGCTTAACAAATGCTGGAGCTTCTGGAGAAGGAGCTCCATAAAAAGTACCTACTAACGGAGAGGTTATAAAATCCCCTTCAGCAGCATCACTTTCTTTTTTCTCAACACCTTCTTTAACAATGGGGTTGTTGAGATTTTGATCCGCAGGGATGGACCGCTCTTGAGAAAATCCTGCAAACAACCTGTTATCGTAAAAAACGGGATCCTGGATGCCTGTCCCCGACTCTCTTTCTAATTCTAGCTCTAACCCTTCACGTTTGATTGCAATGCGTTTCATGTTGTTACGTCCCATAGCAATCATGAGTTTTTCTATCTGCTTTAAATCCATGTTATCCCTAATTTAGACACGTTGAATGTATTCACATGTACGCGTATCGACCTTAATAACATCCCCTATTTCTACAAAAGGTGGAACCAAAACCTCTACACCCGTCTCTAAAAGAGCTTTCTTAGCTCCTCCAGATAAAGATAAAGAGTCTCCAGGAAAATCTGTCTTGGAAACCATTAATTCCAAGAAATGAGGTAATTCCATGGAAAAAACAACCCCCTCGTGTACCATAGCGGAGACTGTAACGCCAGCTTTTAAGAACATAGCGTTTTCTTTCATAATTTCCTTCGGAATATAAATCTTATCGTAATTTCCCAAGTCTAAGAACAGATAGTTGTCTTCTTCGAGATATAAATACTCTAAGTTTCTCGGTTCAAATTGAGCTTCTTTAATCTCTTGACCAGCCTTAAAGTTCCTCTCAACTATTACGTCAGATCCCGCAGCCTGAAGCGCAGTCTTGATAAAAGTATCTCCCTTATTTCCAGAAACTTTTGAAACAGAAACCACTTTATACAGGCCATCTTTTGTAGAAATAAACATCCCTACTGAAAGTTGGCTACTTAACACCATGTTCTTCCCCTCGAAGTAACAGAACTTTTTCTTTTATGTTTATAGAATCTTTCCCAAAAAAGTAGGAAGCTGCAACTAAAATATCTGCACCTGCTTCCCTACACATACGAGCAGACTCGACATCAATACCACCGTCAACCTCAATCAAGCAGCTCCCCTCCCTTCCAGAAGCCTGTATTGCCTTTTTCACAAATCGAATCTTTTCTATCGTATCAAGAATGAACTTCTGTCCACAAAACCCTGGATGTACAGACATTAACAAAATCACATCACAAAGTGGAATGAAAGTCGTAACAAATTCTATGGAAGTCTCTGGAGAGAAGGCTATTCCTACTTGTACTCCGCACTTTTTAATATAGCTGATAATTTCTTTAAGATTTTCTGCAGCCTCGAAATGCACAACAATACGGTCCGCTCCTGCTTTGACAAATGCCTCGACAAACTCAAAAGGAGTGTAAATCATAGCATGAACTTCAAGGAACAGGTCCGTCGACCGATTAATCGCTGCAACAACCCCCGGACCAAAAGTAATGTTAGGAACAAAATGCCCGTCCATGACGTCGATATGAATAAGATCAGCTCCAGATTCTTGTATATTCCGTGCTTCACTCCCTAAACAAGTCAAATCAGCTCCCATGATGGAGGGAGCTATCAATACTCCTTGTTTTTTCATGATCTTTTTTTGTTCCTTATATAAATGTGCAATCCTTATAGCCTTCGAGACCTTGCAATCAAAGACTGTCACTCTAACAGTAAGAAGGAGTGTACAATGGCAAATATTTTTGGGAAACACAAGAGTTTCTCTTATCTAACAAAGTTTTTCTTATTTAAAAAAATCTTTATAAAAAAGTCTTGCTCCATTTTTACAACTTGTTTACTTCCTAAGAACTGTTCTTCTCACACACTTCAAAGCATACACTCTAAAAAAGCCTCGAAAAGCTTTCTACTTGTAATTTCGACTAATCATTGCCAAAAATATTTTATCATCCACTCCAAAACAACTTAATAAACATGTTTTCCATTGTAAGAATACATGATATCAAACCGAAAAAAAACAAGCTCAGAAACATGTCAAAATGATATTTTATGTAGCATTTTTATAATAAAAAACCCTACTATTGTCCGGAATAAATTTTTATACGAGAAAATGATTATGACAATACCTACTCCAATCGTGGCTTCTTCATCTTCTCCTTCCGATTCTTTCCCAAAGGAAAACGTACACAAAAGTTCCCCCGTCAAGCTTCCATTAGTAGAAGCTATTCAACGAATAGTTGCTTTTGCAGCTTTAATCATTGTGGGAGTAATAGGCCTCTTAGCTCTTTTAGGGCATGTGATCGGATTCCTAATATTTCCTCAAGTATCCATTGTTCTTCTCGTAATGTTTATTATTGCCTTGGCTGGATGTGCTTTTTATTTATATAAAACAGCTCCGTTGCATCTGTACAAAGAGCTTCAAAAGGAAGTCGCTTCGCTGAAAGAAATTAATTTGATGCTGTCCAACCTTCAGAAAGAGTTTCTCAGTTTATCAAAAGAGTTTGCGACAACATCTGAGGACCTTTCTGTAATATCTTTTGATTTCTGTTCTTCTTTACAAAATCTTCAAGATACCTGTGGGAATTTTGAATCCCTATTTAATGATTACAAAGATTCCGTGGAAGAACTACGAAAAATCTTTTCAGGAGAAATGGTCCGGAATCTTACAACTTCTGTTGCCAATCTAAAAAAAGAAGTAGAAGCACTTTCTCCTTTAGCAGAAGAAGTTCGGCATCTGGCAGAAAATAAACAAACGTTAACGGAAACTATTGAAGATCTAAAAATTGTTCGTAACAACTTGACGAAGGAAATCAAACAACTCTCTGATCTTTCAAGCACTCTTGGAGAGCAAATTAAACAACAAAGGGAAGAGAACGAGAAACAAAAGGAAGAGAATGAAAAATTATGCTTAAGCATAAAAGATGCTCTCAGCCAATCTCATAGAGCTGTCGCATCTCCTGAAGATCCCGACGCTTAAATATCTATAAGATCTATAAGTTCAATTCTTTGCGATGAGAATTGAACTTATTCCAAAAAGTATTCTTAAAAGAGGCTTTTTTTCTGTTTATTAATGACAACGATGAGAGAAGCAGGACTTATGCTTCCCACACACACAATGTATTTCTTAAAACAAAGAAATTAGTGAAAAAAGAGAGAAAATTTCCTTCTTTTTTTGTTTCAAAACTACTAAAAAATTCCTACTGACTATTCGATCTAGGACGTCGCCCTACCTTATTGATATCATCAAAAGCACCAGCGACATCATCCCCTATAGAACAAAGATAACCACCAACTGCTTTTGTTGATGAATCAATCCCTTCCTGCGTTGACTGAGCTAGAACCAAGTCTTCTTCCTTTTTCTTTTTTCCAACAAAATCTTTGGATATCTCCTCAAGCTTTGATGAAACCTGCTCCTTACAGCGAATTCCCGATAAAGAGTCCCATAACACCATAGCAGCACAAATCAGCCCTGACAAAGCTGTTGTTAATATGAACAAGTACGGCAGAACAGATGTGGTTACGCTAAACAATGCAACAGCAGCCAGTGCCATCAAACATCCTGAAGCAAAGAAAGAAAACAGGGATATCGCTACAGTAGCTACTCTCTTCAGAACATTCAGGCATTTACATTCAAGGAATTTATCTACGACAGGAAGATTTTCTGTTCCTCCTGATGAAGTTTTCTCACAATAAATCATTTTCTATCCCATTATTCAATATCACTTTTTGTTATCAAAAAGGTCTTCGCTTTAGAAAAATCTAAGCGAATAGAAGACAACCACTCGGGGTCTTTAATAATCATAAATAGAATATACGCAGCACAAAAGAAGCTTGCTAATGTTACCGCTGCTAAACAGCCTAAAGGCCCTATAGGGGTGGCACCAGCACATATAGCGACCAATGATAACACGAATAAAGACCCATTTAAAGCCAGTGCAGCAAGAGTAGTTATAAGTTTAGCAACACGAACAACTGCTCTCACCACACGACCCAATTCGTATCTTCCGAGACGATTTTCAACCACATCACTATCTCTTTTCACACACGGTATCATCACGTCTCCTACAAATTTTATCCGATTGTCAGAACAGAGTCCTCTAACCCATCCTTACCTTTAACAAATAATACAGACGGCTCTATTTTTGGTAATGATGGTTTCAAAGGACATCCTAACCCATGGCGCTCTAGAACCTCTAGAGTTGATATACAGAACACCACAATCCCTAAAAGAAGAGCTACTATCCCAGCGGAAAAGGAAAACCAACCAGCTACACAACAACCAGCTATTAACGCCATAATCCCTAAAACAAGACAAGCCATTGAAACAATCACACCAAACACTCCAGACGCAGCCTGAACTTTATCTCGAGTGCTCCCATTGGTCATTAAAGACCGAACGGGAACCGTTATCTTATCCAAACACAAATTGTCTCTACATAACTGTTTGATACAATCCATAAAAATTCCTCCACCTTTTGTCTTTAGAAGACATTATATTCAAGGCATTTTTTAAAAGGGCGTCAACGTATTACCACACCCTATTTTTTTTATAAATTGAGTTCTTACATACCGATGACTTCAAGATTATAGCTTCAGATTTTGTTCTTACTTCAATGAGGTCTGATTGTTTTACAGCAGAAGTTATTCCAAGATAAAATCTGCGATCGATACATCTGATCTCTTGTTGCAGCTTCTACAGTCAGAATCCCACCAACTAAGGCTCCTCCCAAGAAAAACGCCCCTGCTCCAAAGAAAAGGGCTGAAAGTACAAATGGGGCTGGGGAACAAATCACCCCGGCAAATAACAATCCGGCAACTACTAAAAGGACTATGGATAGCAAGACAGTCAAAGCAACCGCAGTCAACTTCTGTGCTGTCGGTGATACATTCTTCGGATTTAAGCTTTTTTCTAGAAGATCTATTCTTTCCAAGTTGAGCCGATATTTTGTGCCGCAAATTTTCCCCATAAATTCCCCCGAAGCTTTTATGCTCATCTTGGTTCAAACAAAAATTCATTAAATTAAATGATTTCGAGGAAAAATTGTAGCTAAAAATTTATTTAAAATAAATCTTTTTAATAAAAATAAAAATCTGAAAAAATTTTTCTAAGATTTACGCAGAACGCTAATTGTTAAGATTTTTAAAAGTTCACACACAAAAAAACTTAGGGTGAATTTGGAGCAACAAGAGCCATCTTTTTTCTTAAAACCTTTAAGAAAGTATAGGAGGACTCTTCAAAAAGTAGGCCCTCTTTGGATAAAATTTCCTCGGCTTTATCGAAATGCTGCTTAGCTCGAACATAATCGCATCTATCGCAAAGAATTTTACAAAACTGTAGCCGCAAGGAAAGATCCTCAGGAGCATCATTCACGCTCTGTTCTAAAAGACTCACTCCTTCCTTCACCAACCCCAGCTCCAACGCTGTTGCCGCAAGCTTTAAACGCAAAGAACAACTTTTGGGGAATTTTTCTGCAATCGTAAGAAGTTTTTTTCGATAGGCTAACGTTTCCTGATACGTTGTTCCAGAATCTATAAACAACACTCCCAAAGCCTCAGATGAAATATAACCTTGAAGATAGTCATGTACGACAGAGCCTTTACAATCCCTATCTGTAGATTTTTTTAAAAGAGACTCCCCTTCTCTTTTTCTTCCAGAAAGAATATATGTGATACCTAACAAATCCAGGATTTGCTCATCCGACAGATATTCTTTAGCTTTCTCATAAGCTTGAGATGCCTTCAAGAACTCCCCTTTTTGTAAAAAGAAAGCCCCTCTATTCATAAAAGTTAGGCCTATTAATTCTGATTGAGAACGCACTCGTAACAAAGAGCTTTTTATATATTCACAATATCTTTCTGTGGGGATATGTCTGCCACCAGAAGTTGTTTCAATATTCACAATCTCCTTGTAACGCAAGTAAATGTGTCCAGGAGGAGTCACTGCTTCTAGAGAAAGATCAAGTCGCTGAGCAACAGCCTGATAAAGTACGGCACTCCCTAAACATACACCAAATTTACTGTCGGCAACTGCTGCTAACTCTGAAAACCGACTTTCAAACATCTCTTTTTTTGCAGGATAACGCAAACCTTCTTCTTGAAAAAGAATGGTATTAATTGCTTCTATAGTTGCCAGATCCACTCGCGTTATATCTTTGCAAGCTGCATTCACCAAACGCTCTCTTTCAACATACGCGCGCAAAGCAAGCACATCTAAATATAGAGAATAATATCGAGCTTTTTGCACTCCTACAGAAGGATCCATTAATACTAATGCTTGCACTAAGTCCTCCGTCAGCTTAGAAGACAGGGAAACTTTCGGCAAAACGAGTTTCGAAAAAATGGCCTCTTCGACATCAGAAAACAAGTAGTCAGTATCTCTTGACGCTAAAATGCATTTAGCAAAGATCGGCACATCTTCTTGAGAAAGCTGAGGGAATAAAAACAATAACCGCTCAACACTCGATGCATCCTGATTAACGACAAAGCAAGCACAAATAGACTCTAAACAATAAGGATCTATATTCCAGAAATGTCTCGAGCTTTCCAAAGAGACAGAAGCCCCCTGAAGCCCCCTTGTTGGCACGCAAATTGTAAATAACAGAATTTTTGTTATCCCAATAAACCTAACCCAGTGCCAACACACACAAACATCCTATACAGCGGTATTCGTCTTAACTTTAAAAACAACAATATCTTTAGCCATAGTTAACTCTACAGACATCCCTGATTTAATGTCGCCTTTCAAAAGAGCTTTAGAAAGCATAGTCACGATTTTTTGCTGTATCAAACGCTTTAAGGGCCGTGCTCCGAAAGCACTGTCGTAACCTTGCTCGCTAAGGAAAAGAACCACAGAATCATCCCACGTTAAAGAAATTTTTCTTTCTAATAAACGTAAAGCGACCCGCTTCATTTGAATACCTACAATCTTCACAATATCCTCGGTAGTCAAAGGCACAAACGGAAGGATCTCATCAATTCGGTTGATAAATTCTGGACTGAAGTAATTTTTTAGCGCAGGAGCAACAACAGATAATACGGTCTCTTTGTCTACAAGACTTCCTTTTTTTGCACAATAATTGGCTAGCTCCTGCGAACCGATATTAGATGTCATAATAAAAAGCGCATTTTTACAATTCACTTTACGCTTCTTACTATCCGTGAGGATCCCGTCGTCAAAAATTTGCAATAAAATATTGAAGACCTCTTTATCAGCTTTTTCTATCTCATCAAAAAGTACTACAGAATAAGGTCTTCTCCTAAGAGCTTCTGAGAGACTCCCACCTTCCTCGTATCCCACATACCCCGGAGGTGATCCTATTAACTTCGAAACAGAGTGTTTTTCCATGTATTCGGTCATATCAAACCGAATCATAGCCTCTTCTTTGTTAAACAAAAGTTCTGCTAAAGCCTTTGCAAGTTCTGTTTTTCCAACTCCTGTTGGACCAAGAAAAAGAAACACCCCTAATGGACGCTGAGGATCACTCAAGCCAACTCGCGCAGCTCGAATTGAATCACTAACCGCTGCAACAGCAAAAGGCTGCCCAACCACCCGCTCTTCCAAAGATTCCTCTAAGACCAGTAACTTTTCCGATTCTCCTTCCAACATTTTCTGAACAGGAATCCCCGTCCAATTTGCAACAACCTGAGCAATCAACCGCTCATCAACTTCTTCTTGCAAAAGGCGCTCATCTCTTTGATTTAAAGCCTCTTCAGCTAAACGAATTTCTTTTTCAAGTGAAGGAATCAAACTATATCGAAGCTCTGCTACTCGATTATAATCCGCTGTCCGTTCAGCTTCTTCTTCTGCAAACTTCAGATTCTCTAACGAATTTTTCTTTTCTTTCAGCCCAGAAATTAATCCTTTCTCTTCATCCCAGCGCAACCGCAAAGCAGCCAGTTCTTCTTTAACTCGATCTATAGCTTTCTGCATCTCTTCAGCTTCTTCTTTATAAGCAGGAGCCTGCTCACGCTTGATAGCCTCCTGCTTGACAATCAATGCAGACAGCTCTCTTTCTTTCTCATCTATGGGCAAAGGAAGACTTCCTATCTGCATGCGAATCAAACTTGCTGCTTCGTCAATTAAATCGATAGCCTTATCAGGAAGAAAACGATCTGTTATATAGCGATAGGAAAGAACTACGGCAGCATTCAATGCCCCTTCAGTGATACGTACCCCGTGAAAAATTTCATATTTTTCTCTTAAGCCCCTAAGGATAAAAACAGCATCTTCTAAGGAGGGCTCGGTGACAAAAATAGGCTGAAAACGTCTTTCTAAAGCAGCATCTTTCTCAATATATTTTTGGTATTCATTCAGAGTCGTTGCACCAACACAATGCAAAGTCCCCCTCGCTAAAGCTGGCTTCAACAAATTTGCTGCATCCATTGCCCCATCTGTAGCTCCAGCTCCAACTAAAGTATGCACCTCGTCGATAAATAAAATACATGCTCCTTCAGAGGCTTCCACCCCTTTTAAAACACTTTTTAAACGCTCTTCAAATTCTCCTCGATATTTGGCCCCAGCAATCAGAGCCCCCATATCTAATACATAAAGCTGCTTATCTTTTAAGCTTTCCGGAATATCTCCCTGTACGATCCGAAGCGCCAAGCCTTCGGCAATTGCAGTCTTCCCAACCCCCGGTTCTCCTATCAACATAGGATTGTTCTTTGTTCGTCTAGAAAGCACCTGAATTGTACGTCTAATCTCTTCATCACGACCAATTACAGGGTCAAGCTTCCCTTCTTTTGCAAGAGCAGTTAAATTTTTACAGTATTTTTCTAATCCTTTAAGATTCTCCTCAGCGCTCGGTGAGTCCATACGACTTCCTTGTCTCAATTTAATAATCAACTCTTTCAAAGCCTCGGGAGACGTCTTTACGGTCTTTCTCCAAGAAGCAAAAGGCTCCTTAGTTGAACGCCAAAAAGCTAATAATAAGTGGTCTCCTGAAAGATATTTATCCCCCATACTGCGTGCTTCTTCATGAGCATTCAGCAATAGCCGTTGTAAACCTGGAGAGATTTTTGGTGTAATACTTCCTTCAACTACGGTCGGCTCTCTATGCAAAGCATCGTCTACAGCGGACATCAACAAGTTAAGATTGCCATGCATATCCTTGATAACTAAACAAAACAAGGAGCTGGGATTTTGAAGAAGATTTTTCAATAAATGATTTTCTGTCACATACGAATGCTTAGAATCTCGAGCCAATTCAAAAGCCTTTTCTAAAGCCTCGCTTACCGCATCAGAAAACTTCTCCATAAGCACCTTTTACCAAAACTTTTACTTTTGCAGAAAACTTTCTCATTCCTTCCCGAAAGCTAGAGATTCTCTATCTTACGGGTCAATAAACAGACCTCATATCCATACAGTTTAATCCTCTTACAGTCAATAAAAGAGCTCTGGTAATTTTTATCAGAACAGCTTCTGGTAAAAAACTTGATTAGAAATCATTGATGATCAAAACTGCTCCCTTTCTTTCAAGGTGTGGACTAAAAGGAGAATTTGTTCACTACTGACCATAAATTGTATCCCCCAAGGAGCCCATATGACAACCCCTTCCCCGGTTTCACAAACAGCACTGCCTTCTAGAGAAGATATTTCCCCAACAGATCGTTGGGATACTGCAAGTTTGTATGAGAGTCGTGAAGCCTGGAAAGAAGATTTAAAAAAAGTGGGAGCGGCAGAAGCTCCGTTCTGGCCTCATCTTAACGAGAAAAATTTTCATATAGAAGATCCAGGCTCTCTTCATAAGCTATTAACAACAGTTTTTGCTATTGAGAGAAATTTGGACAAGCTATACGTTTACGCTCATCTCATTCATGATGAAAATATAGCTAATCAAGAATCTGCCGCGGATCTTAAATCCATTACTTATTTGCTCACCTCTTTTTCAGAAGAGATCTCTTGGATTCAACCTGCTCTCACAGCCCTTCCAGAAGAAAATTCTAAAAAACTTCTTGATTCTCCCGTTCTTCAAGAATACCACTTCTATCTAAAAAAAATATTTCGTCTAGCTTCACACACAGGGTCTTCTCGAGAAGAAAAAATTCTAGCTTCCGCCTTCCCTGCTTTGGAAGTATCCTATAAGACATTTTCTAGCTTGACAGATTCAGAAATTCCTTTTGGCGAAGCTATCGATTCAGAAGGGAAATCTCATCCTCTATCTCATGCTCTAGCCTCTCTCTACATGCAATCTAATGATCGAGCATTACGACAAAGCACTTATCAAAAGCAGTGTGAACGTTATCACAGCTACCGTTTATCCCTTGCTAACTTACTTAATGGAAAAATCCAAGCACACCTTTTTAAGGCTAAAGCTCACAATTATCACTCGTGTTTGGAAGCAGCTTTGTTTCAAAATGATATTAGTACTAGTGTGGTTACAACGCTCATTAGCACTGTAAAACAACATACTCATTTGATTACAAAATATTTTCAACTAAAACAAAAAGCTCTTTCTTTACCAGATTTTCACTTCTACGATGTCTATGCTCCATTAGTTGTTAGCGAAGCCTCTCGAGCATATTCCTATGAGGAAGGCGTGTCCTTGATCTATGACAGCTTAACTCCTTTAGGAGACGAGTATGTAGAAGTTCTGCGCAAGGGTCTCTTATCCGATAGATGGGTTGATAAGTATGAAAGTGCTAATAAGCGTTCTGGTGCGTACTCGTCTGGATGTTATGACAGCAAGCCCTTTATCCTTTTAAACTATACGGGAACGCTTTATGACGTTTCGGTGATTGCACACGAAGTAGGACATAGCATGCACTCGTTCTTGAGTCACAAACACCAGTCTTACCATGAAGCGCAATATCCTATTTTTTTGGCTGAAATTGCCTCAACTTTGAACGAGACATTACTAATGGAGTCTCTGTTAAAAAAAGCTCCTTCTAAAGAAGAGAAAATCGCAATCCTTTCTCGATCTTTAGACACGATTTTTGCAACTTTATTCCGCCAGACGTTATTTGCAGCTTTTGAATTAGAAATTCATTCTGCAGCGGAGCAAGGGATCCCTTTAACGGAAGAATTCTTCTCCTCATGCTATAACAAGCTTCAACAAACTTTTTATGGAGATTGTGTAACATTTGATGAACTCAGCTCCATAGAATGGGCTCGCATTCCACATTTTTACTATAACTTCTATGTTTATCAGTATGCAACGGGGATTGTCGCTTCCTTATGCTTTTCTGAAAAAATTCTTTCCAAAGAACCCGGGGCTCAAGAAGCATATCTTACATTTTTGCAAAGTGGGGGATCAGATTTCCCTATTGAAATTTTGAAAAAATCCGGGCTAGATATGACCTCTCAAGCTCCTATGCTCAAAGCTTTTTCTTACATCGAGCGGAAATTAGAAGAACTCGCGAATCTTTTATAATTTTTTTAAAATAGCAGTTGAAGCACTCAACTGCTAAACTTATTGCAAAAAAGCTATGGCTTTGTTATCGTTGCTCCTCTGAACGCTCTGGCGTTCAAATCCCTACGTTGATGGCAAGAAAGGCCGAGCAACGGGGCCTCATAGAATATGAAAATACGAGGAGCTTAAACATGTCAGACCAAGCAACGACCCTCAAGATTAAACCTTTGGGAGATAGAATTTTAGTTAAAAGAGAAGAAGAAGCTTCCACTGCAAGAGGCGGAATCATTCTTCCTGATACCGCCAAGAAAAAACAAGATAGAGCCGAGGTTCTAGCTTTAGGAACAGGCAAAAAAGATGATAACGGGCAGCAACTTCCTTTTGAAGTTCAAGTTGGTGACGTTGTTTTAATTGACAAGTATTCTGGCCAAGAGCTCACTATCGACGGCGAAGAGTATGTTATCGTTCAAATGAGCGAAGTTATCGCAGTTTTGCAATAAGAACCAAGAAAGTGAAGAGTGAAGTAAGATTTAAGGAGCGCATCAATGGTCGCTAAAAACATTAAATATAACGAAGACGCCAGAAAAAAGATTCAAAAAGGGGTTAAAACTTTAGCTGAGGCTGTAAAGGTTACTCTAGGTCCTAAAGGACGTCATGTTGTCATCGATAAAAGCTTTGGGTCTCCTCAAGTAACTAAAGATGGGGTTACTGTTGCAAAAGAAGTTGAGCTTGCCGATAAGCATGAGAATATGGGCGCTCAAATGGTTAAAGAGGTTGCTAGTAAGACCGCAGATAAAGCTGGGGATGGAACAACAACAGCTACTGTTCTCGCAGAAGCAATCTACACAGAGGGATTACGCAATGTGACAGCTGGTGCGAATCCAATGGATCTCAAAAGAGGAATCGACAAAGCTGTTAAGGTTGTCGTAGATCAAATTAGAAAGATCAGTAAACCAGTTCAACACCATAAAGAAATCGCTCAAGTAGCGACCATTTCCGCTAACAACGATGCTGAAATCGGTAATCTTATTGCAGAAGCAATGGAGAAGGTTGGTAAAAATGGCTCTATCACCGTTGAAGAAGCAAAAGGATTTGAGACGGTACTAGATGTCGTTGAGGGAATGAATTTCAACAGAGGGTATCTCTCTAGCTATTTTGCAACAAATCCAGAAACTCAAGAGTGTGTGCTGGAAGATGCGCTTGTTTTAATCTATGATAAAAAAATTTCAGGCATCAAAGATTTTCTTCCTGTCTTGCAACAAGTTGCTGAATCCGGACGCCCTCTTCTTATTATCGCAGAAGATATCGAAGGTGAAGCATTAGCAACATTGGTTGTTAACCGAATTCGTGGTGGATTCAGAGTTTGTGCTGTTAAGGCTCCTGGATTTGGAGACAGAAGAAAAGCTATGTTAGAAGACATCGCAATCTTGACGGGCGGCCAACTTATCAGCGAAGAGTTAGGCATGAAGCTAGAAAATGCCAATTTAGCAGTGCTTGGTAAGGCTAAAAAAGTAATTGTTTCTAAAGAAGATACGACTATCGTTGAGGGAATGGGCGAAAAAGAAGCTTTAGAAGCTCGTTGCGAAAGTATTAAAAAACAAATCGAGGATAGCACTTCTGATTATGATAAAGAAAAACTTCAGGAGCGTCTTGCTAAGCTTTCTGGCGGCGTAGCGGTCATTCGAGTTGGAGCTGCAACAGAAATCGAAATGAAAGAGAAAAAAGACCGTGTAGATGATGCTCAGCATGCTACAATTGCTGCTGTTGAAGAAGGAATTCTTCCTGGAGGAGGAACGGCTTTAGTTCGTTGCATCCCAACTTTAGAAGCCTTTTTACCAATGCTAACTAATGAAGATGAGCAAATTGGAGCACGTATTGTTTTGAAAGCTCTGTCTGCACCTTTAAAACAAATTGCGGCAAATGCAGGAAAAGAGGGAGCCATTATCTTCCAACAAGTAATGTCCCGCTCTGCAAACGAAGGATATGATGCTTTGCGTGATGCTTACACAGACATGCTTGAAGCTGGTATTTTAGATCCTGCTAAAGTGACTCGTTCAGCTTTAGAAAGTGCTGCATCTGTTGCAGGATTACTTTTGACAACAGAAGCTCTTATTGCAGAAATTCCAGAAGAGAAACCTGCACCAGCTCCTGCAATGCCTGGAGCAGGAATGGATTATTAATTTCTTAATAAAGGAATAGGTTTTCCATTGAGCCTCGTTTTCTTACAAGAACGAGGCTTTTTTTTCGGTTTCTAATATTTCTTTATTCTACTATCGTAAATATCTAGTGCTTATGACTATCCTGCCCTATGTTTAAGTTGATCAAAAGCGCCTTTCTTCTTGGTTGTTGTGTCCTAGGATATTTCTGGATAAGAAAAGAAAGTATTGTGGAACATTGGCTATCCCAACAATTACATACTCAAGTAACTGTTGGAAATATCTCTCCTGGTTTCTCTAAAACAAAAATTCGTCATCTATGTATTCATAATCCTCTTCCTTCAGATAGGTATCCTTACGCGGTGGAAATTGAGTGCGTGTCTCTCAAATACTCGATTGTCACAATGCTTCTTTCAAAAAAAATTGATATTTCTGATGTTTTTTTACAAGGGACTTCGTTGACTGTATTCCCATATGAGGGATCAACAAAAACGAATTGGTCTTTTTTTTGGGATAATTTCATCGGTAGCAATACTGATATGCAATTCCGCCACTCTCAAACTTTTGAATCAACGATCAACACAATCCCAGTGTTTATTAAGCGTTGTTTATGTACAAACACTCGAGTACATGGTATCAAAAATAATCACAAAGAGATTCCTACTACTCCGGTTCCTTCTATGGAGTTTCGAGGATCTTTATCTTCTTTCCCTTTACTAACCTTAGGAGAAACAACTAGAGCCTTGCTTTATCTGATTGTTGAAGAAAGTTTCTTTCATGCCAATATCTCTGGAGATATAGCCCGTCCTCTTTCTAAACAAGCTCGAACTTATTTTAACTCTTCTCTGTCTGAATACTCACATCTAAAAAAAGATGGAGCCTTCCCTTCTAATTTTGCTCACGAGCTCGAAGAATTTATGAAAGAATTACTATTTCGGTAGCTCTAATTTTGATTAAAAAGGATTCTCGGTATCAAGAAACTCAACGGGACAAATCCCCAATTCTTTCAGGTGTTGAACTAAAGCTTTCGGCCCTACTTTCTCAGTGGCTGTATGCCCAAAAGCTAAGAAATTAATAGCCAATTCATGTGCTAAAGACCACGCTGGTTCATCGAAATTCCCAGTAATGAAACAATCCACATCTTGACACTTAGCTTCATAAACTTCTCGATAAGCACCCCCTGAAATAAGAGCTGCCGAAGCCACTTTCTCTTTTCCTCCTAAAGCCTGGGCCAACACTGTGGTTTGATAATATGAAGATAATTCAGCAATAAAATCTTGAATGTCTTTTTCAGGAAAAACTCCCTTTACTCCTAAAGATGGTCGGGAACTTCCAAAAGCCTCTAATTGTTGCCATCCTAAATCTTGAGCAGCTTTCCAATTATTTCCAATCTTTGAATGAGCATCTAAAGGAAGATGATAGGCTATTAAATGTATATTCTTTTCAATGAGACGTCGTACTCGTTGATAAACTACCCCCGTGATGGGATAAGGCATTCCTTTCCAAAATATACCGTGATGAACAATTAAAACATTCGCTTCGCTAACAATCGCCTTTTCAATTGTTGCTAAATCTGCCGTTACAGCAACTGCAATTTTGTGAACTAAAGCTTGTGGATCACCAACCTGTAAACCATTAGGCCCATAATCATGGAAAAATTCAGGATGTAATAGTTCATTCAAAATATTAAGAAGATCAGAAACGTTCATATCGAAAACTCATCACAAAAGAAGACCTTATTTATATTTATTTTCTCTCATAATTTGCTATCCCTTCCGCAAATTTTCTGTATTCTGATAAAAAAACTTCTTTAATTCTACGGTGACCAGAAGAACTTGGAAGGTTCGGTAAATCTTCTAATAAATAGCTTTCTTGTTCTGAAGAAAACGCTTCTATGCGAAAAATATATGGAAATAGTAGAACCCGATAACGCGTAAAAACCTGTTTTTGACTAGGAAGCTTTTGAACAAAAGATAGCGATTCTCCAAAATCTCCTCGAGCTAGTTCGGTGATTCGTTCAATATTCAAGCAATCTTCTTTAGAGAGTTAATAGTAAGGGAACTCGTACAACCCTGCCATGATTTCTTTTTCATCTCTCTTCTTCATAAGAACACGATCTTTACTCATGATAATGACCACAGCGCGGTCCAAGACTGTATTATCATAACGTTTCTTTCTGATCGGATATTGAGTCATCATCCCTTTTTGATATGCTTGGCAAAAAGAGTTTAAAGGACATTGTGTACAAATAGGCTGGCGCTTACAAAGCTTTGCGCCTAATTCAATAAAGGCTTCAGCTATAACGTGAGGCTCTTTTTCTGGAAGAAGGCCTTCGCACATCTTCGTAATTTTTTGTCGAGTCTTGATGCTATCTATAGATTGATCTATAGCAAATAGGCGACTCATTACTCGCAAAACATTTCCATCTACAGCAGCTTTTTTTTGCTTAAAAGCAAATGCTAGAATAGCGTTTGCTGTATAGGGACCAATCCCTTTAATAGAAACAAGAAGATCCGGATCTTGAGGAATTTTTCCTTGAAAAAATCTAGTGATAACACGCGCTCCCTCTAAAAGACTACGTGCTCGAGAATAATATCCTAACACTTCCCATAGACGTATCACCTCACTCTCTTCAGCTTCTGCAAGAGCTTGTATAGAAGGGAATTTTTCCATCCATTTCAAAAAATAGGGAACAACAACTTCTGCCCGAGTTTGTTGAAGCATTACCTCTGAAACCCAAACATGATAAGGAGTAGGTGCTTCTCTCCAGGGAAAAGATCTTTTATATTCCAAAAACCATGAACGTAATGCTTCCAGAGGGAAAGATTCCTTATTCTGGAAAAAAGCTGTTCTTATCATAAAGATTCTCGTAAAATTGTACTAACATACTTATAGGTAGCGGATTATGCAAGAATTTACTGGTATAGCAGATCGCCACATAAGACTAGCCTCTTTTCTCCGATCCTCCTTAGCTCATTTGCCTAAAAAAATTATTTTAGAATCTATTCGCTATCATGGATGTCGAGTAAATGGACGCATCGAACGTTTTGAATCTTACAAACTTCAGCCTGGGGATCATGTTACTTTACAAATCATTGAGCGCTCCTGTCCACAATTACTCTGGGAGGATGAGCATCTCTGTATTTATAACAAACCTGCAAAACAAACCTCTGAAGAATTAGCAAAGCAACTCCAAGTTCATCTTGTTCATCGCCTAGATCGAGATACATCCGGATGTATTCTTTTTGCAAAACATGCAAAGGCTGTAACTCTTACTACACAATTATTCAAAACACGGAAAATTGATAAACGTTATGTTGCTTTAGTCTTTGGTCATCCCCGCCAACAAACAGGTACCATAACCACCTACACAGCTCCCTGTCATAGACGCGTCGGAGCTGTATTATTCAGCAACACGGAAAAAAATAAAGGGAAGATCACTATTACAGAATGGCGGGTGCTCACTAACTATCCTAAATACTCACTACTTCTTTGTCGTCCTATCACAGGAAGAACACACCAAATACGCCTACATATGAAAACGATTGGACATCCTATTGTTGGAGATATTGATTATGGAAACAAAGAACAACCAAAACAAATTGTTCGACATTTGCTCCATGCGGTAAGTCTTAGTTTTTATTCGCCTTTCTCTCAAGAAAAAATAGAGGTGTCTTCTTCAGATCACTATCCTTTTTATGCAGATTTCAAATCTGTATAACTTGACCCACAATAACAAAATCTCTTAAGCACTCCTTGTTTACCTAAAAAGCCATGATCTAAAAATTTGTACTGCTAGGATCTAAGGGCCTTTTCTTTAAAAATTTTTAGTCCCCCCACCACCACCAAAAAAAAAGCCCTTTCGCTGAACCAGCGAAAAGGCTTATTATTCAAGCAAAACAAAGTTTTCTATCCTAAGGATTGCCGTTTGTTACCAAACCAACTTTACCTGCCCAAGAAGCAAAACACTCTCTTAAAAGAGTTCGACTTGATGAACTATTAGGATCTCTTAACTCCTTAAGAAGTTCTACGAAAGCACTTTTTGAGTCATAGGCCTTTACTATCTTATAAAGATTCTGACGAGCTTGGTTAGCCACATTCTTAGAGCATCTTAAAGGATCCCGTGAACACTGCACACTTGCTTGAAGCACAATCTCTTGGAAACCTTTGTACTCTTTACTGTTAGAAGAAGGGCCTCCTTCTACTGAAATTCCACTCATAACCATGCAGACACAAACAAGTTCTGTTAATTGTTTAGGCGTTAACCAGATAGGAGTGCATTCATTTCCAACAGCAGCAGAAAGAACAGCACAAACTTTGGCAAGAAGCATAGCTTTCTGCTCTGATGTCAACCTATCTTCACCGTCTTCACTAGTTAATTGTAAACAAGACAAAGCAGGTAGTAATAGTTCAGGATTAAAATTGACAGCAGATTGCCCGCCCCCCGAACTTCCAATAATTTTAACACGACTCCCTAAATCCCCTAGAGACATTATTGATGTTTCTCCCGACAATCCAGAACAGAGAGCGTCACACCAGAACGGATTGTCCAAAAGATTCGCACAAGAACAAAGACGCATTAACCACTTTTTGTGATTCATTTGCATCATAACCTGCCCGATAGAAGACACAGCCTGTTTGCAAGACTCCTCTAGTTCTTCTGGAGTAGGAATATGTGGAAGATTCCCCGATATTAGGTCAGAAATTGTGATACCTAAATTCTGCAATCCAAGCATAAATGTAGTGCTTCCCATAGCTTGTTCTAAAGCTTGAATTTGTTGAGCATATTCTGAAATATCTATCCCTTCATCAGAAGATCCGGTGCAACACCAAGATTCTGCGTAGCTACATAAAAGAGCCCCTATACTTCCGCATCCTCCTTCTCCACCATCACAACCAAAAGCAGAACATCCACAAGAACGTGTGCAACAAGGTTTACAAGAGTCGTGGCAAGCATCCATCCCTTTCTTGACATGTTTACTATTCGCTGCCATAATCAAGAGGTTCGCTAAACCACCCCCGGCAACACCAACAGCTCCAATAATCGGATTAGAAGAAGCAGCAAGCAAACTACACACATTAGTACAGCATTCTCCTATCCCCGATCGATTTGAACTTTCCGAAGAGCCTTCTTTCTGCACTTTTTGCAACATCTCAACAAGCTGTAGCAGAACATTTACATCTCCCGAGAGTGAAAAAGTGCAGTTACCGACTAATGACTGAGCCAAAGGAGATCCGTCGCTCATTTGCGTACCAGCCAATCCTGCTAATGCATCCAAAGTGTCTTGCAACTTCATGCCTCTCGTAATGTTTCTGATATCGGATGGTGATAACGGTGGTAATATTGAAGCAGCTAAGCCCCCGTCTACTTCAGATTGCAGGGAATTCATACCACTTTCTTCAAATAATTGAATAATGTTATTATTTGAACTTCGACTCATTCCTGAAAGCAGAACCCCTAATAAGGCTGAATTTGAGGTCAATCCGTGTGATGATCTCACACCATCCCCTGTGCTCGATTTTGAAGGTTGCTGAACTATTACAGAAGGAGTAGCACCATCAACAAAATCCCCTCCAGAACACTCTAGATCGTAGATGTTAACGCCTGCATAAGAAAATCTATTTCCACATTTCTTACCAAAGTCTGTTCCTCCGCGCCCTGAATGCATTTGTTGCATACCAAGCGAACCCGCTCCCGATAAAGAAGGATTACCTATACCACCGCACACAGTGGAAATTTGTTCGGATTGAGTGTTTTGCGATTGCGAAGAAACACCGTCCGTCTCTGTATTCTCACCTTCATTGGTAACAAAGCAACCCCATATGGATGAACACAAATTACTAATTGCAGACATATTTTCAACTCCCGAATACTTTGGAAGATTATTATCTGAAAAATTCTACATATAGAAGCAGTTTTTTACACTTTGAAAAAAAAGAAATTTACTTAATTTTTTCAAAGAAAAATTATTCTTATATATTTCAATACAAATCAAATTTTTCTTAAACAACTACTTAATCATAAAAGTTAGGCTGACCAACTGTGAAAATTTATTCATTTTGCCAATCAAATTCTTTAACTCTTTCGAGTCTCATTTCTCAATAATGAGGAATTTGATACTCTCTTCTCTCAAGCAGACAAACCGGGGTTAGCTCATGTTGAAAATTGATTTAACAGGAAAAATTGCCTTCATAGCTGGTATTGGCGATGATCAAGGGTATGGTTGGGGTATCGCAAAAATGTTAGCAGAAGCGGGTGCAACTATCCTTGTCGGAACCTGGGTTCCCATTTACAAGATCTTTTCTCAATCTTGGGAACTAGGAAAATTTAATGAGTCTCGCAAACTATCAAACGGAGAACTACTTACTTTTGCAAAAATTTACCCAATGGACGCAAGCTTTGATAATCCAGAAGATATTCCTCAAGACATTTTAGAAAACAAGCGGTACAAAGACTTGTCAGGATATTCTGTATCAGAAATTGCAGCTCAGGTAGAAAAAGATTTCGGGCATATCGATATTCTTGTTCATTCGCTCGCCAACAGCCCTGAGATAGCAAAACCTTTACTCGACACTTCTCGAAAAGGCTATCTCGCAGCATTAAGTACATCCAGTTATTCCTTCATTAGCCTTCTCTCTCATTTTGGTCCAATTATGAATGAGGGCGCTAGCACAATTTCCTTAACATACCTAGCTTCTATGCGAGCAGTTCCTGGATATGGAGGAGGCATGAGTGCAGCAAAAGCTGCTTTGGAAAGTGATACGAAGGTGTTAGCTTGGGAAGCTGGAAGACGCTGGGGAATCCGTGTCAACACGATTTCAGCAGGACCATTAGCTAGCCGCGCCGGTAAAGCCATTGGATTTATCGAACGAATGGTTGATTATTATCTAGATTGGGCACCATTACCATCCCCAATGGAGGCAGAACAAGTGGGTGCGGCAGCAGCATTTCTTGTTTCTCCGTTAGCCAGTGCTATCACGGGAGAGACATTATACGTAGATCATGGAGCTAATGTTATGGGAATAGGTCCAGAAATGCTACCTAAGAACTAATCCACTGTTTATATCGCTGCTCACCGGCTTCCCAAGCAGAAAGGATTCCAAGTTCCTTCGCTGGGGGAGCCAGAAAATCAGCTAACTCATGCATCCCTTCCGGAGCAGTCTGCATCACAATTCTGAAATCCCCTCTAGATAACAAATCTATGTCGTTAGCATCATCTCCAGAAGTCATAATGAAAGGTTTTTTTTTGTAAAAAGATTGAACCACTTGATCTAAAGCAAATCCTTTTGAAACATCCTTCAAAGTTAATAAAAGCACTGCATAGTTAAAATCAAAAGGCCATCGCATATAGTTCATAGTAACCTGAGAAAAGATCTCTGGAGATTTTGCAAACCGTTCAGCCATCTTCCTAACTTCTTCCTGCTTCCCGAAAAATTTAGCGACAGCAAACTCTTCACAAGTAAACTCTTCTGAAAGACATTCTTGAATATCAATAAGTAATTCAGCAGATTCTGGTGAAGGGAAATAGACCGAGTCAAGAATTGTTTTAAGTTCTTGCGCATTGTTTCCTAATCCTTGTCGAAAATACATATCCTGGTTAGCAGCCCCTGCTTCTATGCAAACGATCAGATTGATATCCTCAAAATACTTTTCTAAGGTCAAAAGAAAGCTTTTTGGCAAACTTCGGAAATAAATAAATTTTTTTTCTTCAGAAGACCAAACAGAAGAGCCATTTTGGCTCCCTAGTAAGAAGGGAACAGAAAAATTCTGGAAAAGAGGATACGCATAGGAAAAATATCTTCCAGTTAGAAAAAATAACTTCCAACCGGAATCATGATACTGGTGTAAAGCTTCCACAACACGATCATGAAGCTGGTGTGGTAAGTGCGTAATAGTCCCGTCGATATCCGTAACTAGCAATCTATCTAAAGTCATAAAAGATAAAGCTCTTTTTTCTATAAACAATTATCTGCTTTATTTTTCTTCTTTAATTGGGATAGAAATCCCGATAACATCTCTCCGCGAGGAGCTACTGCTTTCTGAAAGTTCTGTTTTAATAACTCATTCAGATCTGTATTTGGAGGGAATTCAGACAGCAGAGTTACCTGATCCCCCCTTTCAGCAATCACTAAAATTTTATTCACTACTTTAATTACGTAAATGGAGGTTTTAGAAGCTAAAACTCTTCGATCTAAAATTTTAATAGATGAATTGCCATTCGGAATATGGCCATGCGAACGCAAGAAGCGCCGAAATAACCAACAACCAACTCCAAATATTCCTAATAAAAGAACTAAAGAACCGAGCATTCTTCCTACTTCCCAACGCATAGAATCAGGGAAGTTTTCATCAACAAAAGAAAGCTCTTGCGAAACATCTATGAAAGAAGAGTTGTTTTCCATGAAACTAAACATTCGTTGAAACAGTCGCAACATGAAAAGCTCTCCCTAGTATGGGTCTAATCAAGATATGTCCCTCATCCTACGAACCTATAGCTTATTAATCAAGATCCATTGTCCTAATCAACACTCTCTGGCATATTGGTTATTTTCTGAGAAGAATTCTAGGGAGCTCTGATGATACTGAGATTTTGTATCTCCTGTATTCCTTTAGCCATCTGGTTATTTTCTGGTGTGAAACTATTGATAAAAGCTTTATATCTTGCTTTACACAATCAATTTCCGCTCGTCCTTTCAGCAAAACTACTCGCTGCAGCCTGGGTATTATCTTCAGTTAAATATCGTTTTGTTTTAAAAAGAAGCATGACAAGGCAGCACGAGCTTGATGCTCAACTATTGATTAAAGAAATTTCCCCTCTCGTCTTCATTAAAAGATCTTTCTTATCGAGAAGGATGTTGATAATTTTAATCATGTTGATGCTATCCTCTACACTTCAGCACCCAACGACAAAACCTCTTTTATCATTCCTTATGTGCTCATCTGTAAGTTATGCTCTTTTCAAAGTAAGCTTAGCTCATTGGAAATCTCTCAAAAAATTAAAAGCTAAATACTCTGTCTACTACTGTTGACTATTCTGCAATAGCTACAGCTGTAGCATAATCCCTGCTATGACTTACAGAAAGGAGAATCCTTTGAACCCCTAAAGAACATAAAAGGGAGCCCGGAACAATCACCTTTGGATGGCATGAATTTCTAAGCATTTCAATTTCTTTCCATTTTAAGAGTTTGCCTATACCTGTGCCTAAAGCCTTGGCAACAGCTTCTTTAGCAGCAAAACGAGCTGCTAAAGAAGCATAAGGATCTGCTTTAGAAAAGCAATACTCTCTTTCCCTTTCCGTAAAAATTCTTTTTAAAAATCTATCCCCGTAGATCGCATGAGTTTTACGAATCCTGTTAATCTCAATAATATCCGTCCCAATTCCAAACATAGCTCTTAAGTATCTAAAAATCTTTCAGCATCTAAAGCAGCCATACATCCACTTCCAGCAGAAGTGATCGCCTGTCTGTAGTGTTTATCTTGAACATCCCCAGCAGCAAAAACTCCAGGAATCGATGTGCGAGAGCTTCCCTTTTCTGTAATAATGTACCCATTTTCATCTAGGACTAACTGTCCTCCTAAAAAAGCTGTATTAGGTTGGTGTCCTATAGCAAAGAAAACTCCCGCAGCATCCATAGTCGTAGTTGTTTTCTCAACATTATTAAAAATATCAATGGAACGAACTATAGAGTCTCCAGAAATTTTCACTACCTCACTATTCCAAAGGAAGAAGATTTTGTCGTTAGCCTTAGCCTTATTAATCATAGATTTAGAGGCACGTAAGACATCCCTTCTGTGAACAATGAACACACGCTTCCCATAACGCGCTAGAAATATTGCCTCTTCTAAAGCAGAATCCCCTCCCCCAACGACAAACAAGTCTTTATCTCGGAAAATAGGAGAAGCTCCATCACAAACAGCACAAGCTGTCACACCTTTCTGCCAAAATTCATTATCTCCAGCCCCTGGAATTGATAAACGTTTAGCTGAAGCTCCTGTGGCTATAATGCATGCATCACAAGTAAATGTCTCTTCTCCTGATTTAAGAACAAAAGGTCTCACATTAAAATCGACAGAAGTAATGTCCTTAGGGAGCACTTGGGTTCCAAAACGCAGAGCCTGTGCTTTCATGCGATCCATCAGCTGTTGCCCAAACACCCCTTCTGGAAAACCAGGAAAATTTTCTACCTCAGTTGTAGTCATTAGTTGCCCCCCAGCAATACCAGAAAAGAATCCTTCAAAAAGCAATGGAGACAAAAGAGCTCTAGAAGCATATATAGCGGCGGTGTAACCTGCTGGTCCAGAACCTATGATGACCAACCTTGCATGTGTCATGAAAACTCCTAATAATCAATTGTTAATCCAAGTAGAAAATACAAATACACACAAAAGAAAAAATTTTTTCTTACCTCTGTGAAAGGGGGAACTATAGCGAACAAAACTTTTTCCGCAAATGACATTCACCCTCCCACGTACACATGCATACTTCAGCAACTGAAAGGCCCCAAACAAGAGTAGGGAATGGATAGAATATTTGTTCAGATCACAAAAACTAAAACTAATTTTATACAAAAAAAACTTTCACAAAACTTTTTTAATAAAGAGAAGCTGCTTATTACTTTCTAGAGCAAGGGAGATCTTGCCTTTTTTAAGGTGAATATTTACACTGTTCTTTTTGACTTTGTAGTTTTTAGGAGAACATCATTAAATGCCAAAACAAGCCGATTACACTTGGGAAGCAAAAAAGAATCTCGATACGATAGCTTGCTTACCAGAAGACGTTAAACAGTTTAAAGATCTTCTCTACGCGATGCATGGCTTCACCGCGGAAGAAGAAGAACCCACTAGCGAAGTACAGCCTGGTGCGATCCTAAAAGGTACAGTCGTTGATATAAACAAAGACTTTGTTGTTGTTGATGTTGGATTAAAATCTGAAGGGGTCATCCCTATGTCAGAATTTATAGACTCTTCAGAAGGGCTAACCATCGGAGCTGAAGTAGAAGTTTATCTAGATCAAACCGAAGACGAAGAAGGAAAAGTTGTTTTATCTCGGGAGAAAGCAACAAGACAACGTCAATGGGAATATATCCTTGCTCATTGCGAAGAAGGATCTATTGTTAAAGGTCAAATCACTCGTAAAGTTAAAGGCGGTTTGATTGTCGACATTGGTATGGAAGCTTTTCTTCCTGGCTCCCAAATAGACAATAAAAAAATTAAAAATTTGGATGATTATGTAGGCAAAGTTTGCGAATTCAAAATTCTTAAAATCAATGTGGATCGCAGAAACGTTGTCGTGTCCAGAAGGGAACTTCTTGAAGCCGAGCGTATTTCTAAGAAAGCTGAGTTAATTGAACAAATTACGATTGGAGAACGTCGCAAGGGTATCGTCAAAAATATCACAGATTTCGGAGTTTTCTTAGATCTTGATGGTATCGATGGCTTGCTCCACATTACGGATATGACTTGGAAACGAATTCGTCACCCATCCGAAATGGTTGAGCTCAACCAAGAATTGGAAGTCATTATTCTTAGTGTTGACAAAGAGAAAGGTCGTGTGGCTCTCGGCTTGAAGCAAAAAGAGCATAATCCTTGGGAAGATATTGAGAAGAAATATCCTCCAGGAAAACGAGTTCGTGGTAAAATTGTTAAGCTTCTTCCGTATGGGGCATTTATTGAAATTGAAGAAGGCATTGAAGGTCTTATTCACGTTTCAGAGATGTCTTGGGTTAAAAATATCGTAGATCCCAACGAAGTTGTTAATAAAGGCGATGAAGTTGAAGTAGTTGTTCTTTCTATTCAAAAAGATGAAGGAAAAATTTCTCTTGGTTTGAAGCAGACAGAGCACAATCCTTGGGATAATATTGAAGAGAAGTACCCTATTGGATTACGAGTATCCGCAGAGATCAAAAATTTGACCAATTACGGAGCTTTTGTTGAACTGGAACCTGGAATTGAGGGCTTGATTCACATTTCAGATATGAGTTGGATTAAAAAAGTTTCTCATCCTTCAGAACTTTTCAAAAAGGGCAATACGGTTGAAGCAGTTATTTTGTCTGTAGATAAAGAAAGTAAAAAAATTACTTTGGGAGTGAAACAACTGACTCCTAATCCATGGGATGAAATTGAAGCAATGTTCCCTGTTGGCAGTGATATCTCTGGCATAGTGACTAAAATTACGGCTTTCGGAGCTTTCGTTGAGTTACAAAATGGTATCGAAGGACTAATTCACGTGTCAGAACTTTCTGATAAACCTTTTGCTAAAATTGAAGATATTCTTTCCATTGGAGATAAGGTTTTTGCTAAGGTTATCAAGTTAGATCCAGATCATAAGAAAGTTTCTCTTTCTATTAAGGAATTCCTCGCTCATGGAGGACAATCTGGTCAAGATTCTGAGGAAATATCTTCTGACAGAGACTAAGTCTCATTGTTAGCGAGTTTCGTTAGTAATGAGCAAACATAAGGGCAGGGCCTAAAGCCCTGCTCCCCTTAGCGCTATTTTTTTGCTTTTTTTCCCTTACCCATAAGAGGAGTATTAATGAACAAGGATCTTGTGGCTATTTTTGACTACATGGAAAGAGAGAAAGGTATTCAACGCTCTACAATCATTGGAGCTATTGAGTCCGCTCTGAAAATTGCTGCGAAAAAGACTCTTAGAGATGATGCAAATGTATCCGTGAGTATCAATCCTCGCACCGGGGACATAGAAGTTTTTTGCGAAAAACAAATTGTTGAAAAATGCCAAAATCCAAGTAAGGAAATTCCTTTAGACAAAGCCCGTGAATATGATCCAGACTGTCAGATCGGGCAGTACATGGATGTTCCTTTTATTTCTGATCAATTTGGAAGAATTGCTGCACATGCTGCACGCCAAGTTATTGGTCAAAAACTTCGTCATGCTGAACGTGATGTGATTTACGAAGAATACCGTCATCGCAAAAATGAGATCATTTCAGGAGTGGTCAAAAGTTTTGCTCGAGGGGCGAATTTGATTATTGATTTAGGAAAGGTAGAGGGGTTGTTGCCTACTCGCTTTTACCCAAAAACAGAGAAACATAAAATTGGCGATAAAATTTATGCTCTGCTTTACGAGGTACAGGAATCTGAGAATGGTGGAGCCGAAATCATTCTTAGCAGGAGTCATCCAGAGTTTGTGAAGCAATTGTTCATGCAAGAGGTTCCTGAATTAGAAGAAGGATCAGTTGAAATCGTGAAGATTGCGAGAGAAGCAGGCTATCGAACGAAAATGGCTGTACGCTCTTCGGATCCCCAAACAGATGCTGTAGGAGCTTTCGTAGGGATGCGAGGGTCTCGTATTAAGAATATTATTCGCGAATTGAATGATGAGAAAATAGACGTTGTAAATTATTCCCCTGTATCGACAGAATTGTTACAAAATTTGCTCTATCCTGTAAAAATTCAAAAAATCGCTATTCTGGAAGATGATAAAGTTATTGCTATTATCGTCCAAGATTCGGACTACGCAACCGTTATTGGTAAACGAGGTATCAATGCTCGCCTAATTAGTCAAATTTTAGGCTATGAACTTGAAGTCCAAAGAATGAGTGAGTACAACAAATTGTTGGAAATTCAACGTTTACAGCTGGCAGAGTTCGAAGACCCTCGATTAGATCAACCGTTAGCAGTGGACGGAATCAGTACATTGGTATTGCAGAACCTAGAGCACGCAGGATACGACACGATTAGGAAAATATTGCTGGCTAGTGCTAGCGAATTGGCTTCTGTTCCAGGAATTAGTCTAGAGCTGGCTTATAAGATTCTTGAACAGGTCAGCAAATACGGAGAAGGCAAAGTTGACGAAAAACCTAAAGTTGAAGATTAAGAACGCACAATTGACGAAGGCTGCTGGCTTAGATAAATTGAAACAGAAACTAGCTCAGGCCGGATCTTCTGATACCAAAAATTCTCCAGCAAGTAAGGCTCAAACAAAAGAAAAGAGCTCTAAAAAGGTTGCTGGCGCACCTGTTTTTACACCTGAGGTAGATTCAGGTATAGCAGAGTCTACAGCGCGAAGAATTCGAGCAAAAGATCATTCTTCATTTGCGGTAGAGCCAATTGCAGCTGGAGCTGTTTTACCGGGGGATTCGTCATGTCTAACACTAGACGCCTTACCCCAAGATTTGGTTGAAAATCCTTCTATTCCCCCAAAAATAACTTTTCAAGAAGAGGAACTTCCGGAAGCGTTTTCCAGTAAGCAAGAAGGAAAAGAGTCTTCAGAAGTTACTGGAAAAGTTTTGGAACATAAAGAAGAGCCTCCCATTATCCGAACAAGAACAGAACCTAAAAGCATAGTTTCTATTAAGCCAAAATTTGGCCCTACAGGAAAGCATATCAACCACCTATTAGCGAAAACTTTCAAAGCTCCTGCTAAAGAAGCGAAGACTGCGGCTGTTGCTGAAGAGTCCGTGCAACAACCACGATCTCAAACAGAGCCGACAACTTCTGCTAATAAACAGCCATCCTCTGGAACAAACACTCGTCCAACTCTCGCTACTCCTTCGTATCGCAGGGATTCTTCCAATAACAATAGTTCGAAGCGAGGATCTGAAAGAGAGCGTTCAAAAAGATCTGACGAAAGCGTGAAAGCTTTCACAGGCCGAGATCGCTACGGGTTAAACGAGGGTTCTTCTGAAGAAGATAGATGGCGGAAAAAACGTGTTCATAAAACGAAAAAACAGTCTGAAGAGCATGTCGTACAATGTCCTTCGCATATCAAGATCGCCCTTCCTATTACGGTTAAAGATCTTGCAGCAGAGATGAAACTAAAAGCTTCTGAGCTTATCCAGAAGCTGTTTATTCATGGTATGACTTACGTAGTAAATGACGTTTTAGATAGTCAAACTATTGTGGAATACATTGGACTGGAATTTGGATGTACTATTGAGATTGATTCTTCAGAAAAAGAAAAACTCTGTTTAGTGGAAAATACAGTTCGCGATGAAATCAATGAGACAGATCCTCAAAAATTAGTTATCCGCTCCCCTATTGTCGCATTTATGGGTCACGTGGATCATGGAAAAACAACACTGATCGATGCTTTGCGCCAAAGTAATATAGCAGCTTCAGAAGCTGGTGCTATTACCCAGCATATGGGAGCGTTTAAATGCAGTACACCAGTCGGGGACATTACTGTTCTTGATACTCCAGGGCACGAAGCTTTTTCGGCTATGCGTGCCCGGGGAGCCGAAACCTGTGACATTGTAGTATTAGTTGTTGCTGGGGACGAAGGGATCAAGGAACAAACTGTTGAGGCTATCCAACACGCAAAAGCTGCTAACATTACTATTGTTGTAGCTATTAATAAATGTGATAAGCCTAATTTTAACACGGAAACTGTGTATCGTCAGTTGGCGGAACTTGATCTTCTTCCTGAAGCTTGGGGAGGATCTATCGCGACCATTAATACTTCTGCAAAAACGGGAGAAGGCTTACAAGATTTACTTGAAATGCTCGCGTTACAAGCTGAAGTTTTAGAATTGAAAGCAGATCCTTCTACTAGAGCTCGAGGAATTGTTATTGAATCTGAGCTACATAAAGGGTTAGGAGCAGTTGCGACTGTACTCGTGCAAAATGGAACTCTTCATCTTGGAGAGGCCTTAGTGTTTAACGACTGTTATGGGAAAGTGAAGACCATGCACAATGAGCATAATCAGCTTTTACAGTCAGCAACACCTTCAACTCCAGTGCTTATTACGGGATTGTCAGGGATTCCTAAAGCAGGCGATCCTTTCATAGTCGTAAAAAATGAGAAAGCAGCTAAAGAAATCATTAACGCTCGACTCGCAGGCCAGCAAAGATCAGCAGCTTTACAGAAAAAACGACCAAATTTTGATGCTGTGTTGCAAAATAAGAAGACTTTGAAATTAATTATCAAAGCAGATGTTCAGGGCTCTATAGAAGCTTTAGCCCATTCGATACTGAACATTCGTTCAGAGAAAGTAGATGTAGAAATCTTATCGAGTGGGGTTGGCGATATTTCTGAATCTGATATTCGCTTAGCCTCAGCTTCTAAAGCAACGGTTATCGGATTTCATACAGGTGTCGAAAGCCACGCCGAAGCTCTCATCAAAAATTTGAATATTAAAGTTTGCCTATTCGATATAATTTACCATGCCATAGATTCGATCAAAGAAATTATGACAAGCCTTTTAGATCCTATAGCAGAAGAGAAAAACTTGGGTGCCGCGGAAATTAAAGCAACGTTCAAGTCTTCTCAATTAGGTACAATTTATGGCTGTCTAGTTACAGAAGGAACTATGGTGCGTAATCAAAAAATTCGCATCATTAGAGATAAAGAAATTCTCTGGAAGGGATCTCTTTCCTCCTTAAAACGCTTGAAAGAAGATGTTAAAGAAGTGAAAAAAGGTATGGAATGCGGTATTCTTTTGGATAATTACCAGCAGGCACAAATCGGTGATGTATTGCAGTGCTACGAGGTCATTTATCACCCACAAAAACTGTAGGCTAATATGACTGAAAATAGACGAATAAAAAAAGCAAATGCTATGCTACGAGAAGCAATTGCGAAAGTTATTTTGAAGGATGTCAAACATCCCAAAATCTCAAACCGCTGGATCACAATAACACGAGTATCCTTGTCGAAAGATTTACAGTCTGCTCGTGTTTATGTATCCATTATGCCGCATGAAAACTCTCAGGAAGAAACTCTTGAGGCATTGAAAGCTTCTGCAGGATTTATTGCTTTCCAAGCTTCGAAAGACGTAGTTCTGAAGTATTTTCCTGATTTAAGCTTTTATATGGAGGATATCTTCTCTCCGCAAGACCATATAGAACGTCTTCTTCTGGAAATAGCAGAACAAGATAAGAAAACTAACCCATAACAACAAATCCTTCTAAACTCCACTATCGATACTATGGAACTTGCGACAGAATCTATTGAAGGCATTTTGCTGGTAGACAAACCACAGGGGAGAACTTCTTTCAGCCTCATTCGTTCTTTAGTTAGGCTAATAGGCGTGAAAAAGATCGGCCATGCAGGAACTTTAGATCCTTTTGCTACAGGCGTTATGGTTATGTTAATTGGGAGAAAATTTACCCGATTATCTGATGTTATGCTTTTCGAAGATAAAGAGTATGCTGCCGTAGCCCATTTAGGAACCACAACTGATACCTATGATTGTGATGGGAAAATTGTTGGACGGTCTAAGAAAGTTCCAACAATCGAAGAGGTCCTAGCTTGCACAAGCTATTTCCAAGGAGAAATTCAGCAAATTCCTCCAATGTTTTCAGCAAAGAAAGTACAGGGGAGAAAATTATATGAATATGCTAGACAAGGGCTATCTATAGAACGAAGTTGTGCGACTGTAAGAGTAGCCCTTCGCTTGGTGAAGTACGAATATCCTCGCTTACATTTCACTGTTCAGTGCAGTAAAGGAACCTACATTCGAAGCATTGCTCATGAACTTGGGAATATGCTGGGATGTGGGGCTTATTTAGAAGAGCTTCGTCGATTGCGCAGTGGGAGTTTCTCCATCGATCAGTGCATCGATGGCAATCTTTTAAGCGAACCCGGGTTCGATATATCCCCCTATTTACGTGATGCAAATGGACTTATTCTACAGCCTGCATCCCCCCGCTGATTCTATTGAATCTGTGACTATAGGTTTTTTTGATGGATGTCATTTAGGACACCAGAAGTTACTTTCTGTAATGAAACAATTTCCTGGGAGATCTGGGGTAATTACATTTAGCCAACATCCTGAATATATTCTTTCTAATTCCCCCCCAGCATCGATTTCTTCTCTGGAAGAACGTATTCGATTGTTAGCAGATTGTAAAATTGATTACCTAGCCGTTCTTCCTTTTGATCAGGAAGTAGCAGATAAAGATGCAGAAACGTTTATTTTATCTATCCACGAAACTTTACGGCCATCAAGAATCATCTTGGGCTACGATTCTCGATTAGGGAAAGGAGGCCTTGGAACAGCGCAAACATTGAAACCTTTCACAAAGCTTTTAGGAATATCTTTACAAGAGGTCCCTCCATTACGTATCGACGGTACCATTGTATCTAGCAGGAAGATTCGACAGTTTCTTCGAGAAGGCGACCTCATCTCAGCTGAAAAATTTCTTGGTCGTCCTTTTTCTTATACAGGGATTGTATCCCATGGCCAAGGAATAGGTTCTTCTCTTGGCTATGCTACTATCAACTTACCTCTCCCACATTCTCTCCTCCCATTAGGAGTGTATAGTTGCTCAGTACTCATTGAAAAGCAAAGTTATTCAGGAGTAATGAATTTAGGAGTGGCTCCCACAGTACAAAGAAATGAACTTTGCTTAGAAGCGCACATCTTCGATCTATCTGAAAATCTTTATCGGAAACGCGTTACCATCATTCCGAAACAGTTTTTGAGGGAGGAAAAAAACTTTTCCTCCAAAAATGAGCTTATCTGCGCGATTCAAGAAGATATTCGCAAAGCCCGTCTGAGTTAGAGCTTTTCTTTTAATTATGTAAAAAGAGTATAACATCTCCGTCTTGGACAATATAATCTCGTCCTTCAGCACGCAGTTTCCCAGCCTCTCTTGCTCCTGCTCTACCATTATAAGTAACAATATCTTCCATTATCACAACTTCAGCGCGAATAAATCCTTTTTGAATGTCTGAATGAATTTCCCCGGCAGCTTCTGCTGCTGTAGCGCCTTTGGCAATTGTCCAAGCCCGCGTTTCTTGTGGGCCTGTAGTGAAATAGGAAATCAACCCAAGAGTTCTATATGCTGAATATACTAAACGATTTAACCCAGACTCCTGTAAACCTAAACTATGTAAAAAGTCTTCGCGTTCTTCCGCAGGAAGAGAGAGAATTTCTTCTTCTAATTTTACACAAATAGGAACTACATCAGCATTCTCCCGTTGAGCAATCTCCCGTACCTTTTGCACATAAAGATTGTCTAAATCCGTTAGAGAATTTTCATCAATATTGGCAATATAAAGCACTGGTTTGCTAGTCAAAAAGGGATATGGCTTCAGTAAAAGCTTTTCCTCTAAAGAAAATGTAAGAGTTCGAACAGGGAAACCAGATTCTAGATGTTCTATTATGCGATCCATAAGAGGAATTAACTGCCCAATATCTTTTTTCCCTTTAGCCTGTTTCCCTAATTTATCTCGAATACTAGTGGCAGAAGAAAAATCTGCTAGTACAAGTTCCAAATTGATCACAGCAATATCTTCTTCAGGATCGATCTTGCCAGATACATGTGTCACATCATCGTTATCAAAACAACGCACGACATGGGCAATGGCATGAGTCTCTCGAATATGTGATAAAAAACGATTCCCTAGTCCAGCACCACTTGCAGCACCTTTAACCAATCCCGCGATATCTACAAATTTCATATCGGCGTAGATTACTTTTTGACTTTGGCTAATGTCTGCTAACGTCTTTAGCCTTGAGTCAACAACGGGAACAATGCCAACATTGGGATCAATTGAGCAAAAAGGGTAATTACAAGAAGCAACTTGCGCCCCTGTTAGGGCATTAAATAACCCTGACTTCCCTACATTAGGGAGCCCCACTATTCCACACTCTGTTTGTCCCATTTCTATAACCTTCCTTAAGGCAAAAGACGCCTTTTTTCTTCATTGCTAAGGGGAAAAGGATTTTAAAGAAAAAGTCAGATTCGCGCTTCATGAAAAACACTTTTCTCCTAAAAATCCTTTACTCACTGCCTATGAAAGAGATAAACTTCAACCACCTTCTTTCTTGAGAAAAACATTTACATGCGGTAATTTGCGGGATATTCCTTATAGCGCTTAAGCAACTGGCCACTTATGGGCGAAAAAACAGAAAAGGCGACCCCTAAGCGTCTTCGCGACGCTAGAAAAAAAGGGCAAGTAGCCAAATCTCAAGATTTTCCTTCTGCGATTACGTTCATTGTATCCATGTTTATGACGTTTTCTTTATCTACTTTTTTTGCTGAGCATCTAGGGAGTTTTCTGGTTTCCGTTTTCAAAATGGCGCCTCGCCAGCATGATCCTCGCTTAGCTGTTTATTATCTGAAGAACTGTTTAGTACTAATTCTTACAGCCTCACTCCCCTTATTAGGAGCCGTTGGATTTGTTGGATTATTGATAGGTTTTTTAGTCGTTGGCCCTACTTTTTCTACTGAAGTTTTTAAACCGGATTTAAAAAAATTTAATCCTATTGATAACCTTAAACAAAAATTTAAGTTAAAAACTTTTATCGAGTTGCTAAAATCCATTTTTAAAATCTGTGGTGCGGCACTTATTTTGTATATTGTCCTGAAAAATCGTGTAGAACTCGTTGTTGAAACAGCCGGTGTCCCTCCCATCGTGACAGCTCAAATCTTTAAAGAGATTTTGTATAAAGCTGTTACTTCTATAGGGATGTTCTTCTTAGTGGTTGCTGTGATAGATCTCGTTTATCAACGACATAGCTTTGCTAAGGAGCTAAAGATGGAAAAGTTCGAAGTTAAACAAGAATTCAAGGATACAGAAGGGAACCCTGAAATCAAAGGACGCCGTCGACAGATTGCCCAAGAGATCGCCTACGAAGATACGTCGTCACAAATCAAACATGCTAGTACTGTTGTGTCTAACCCTAAAGATATTGCTGTAGCAATTGGCTACATGCCAGAAAAATATAAAGCTCCATGGATCATTGCTATGGGAGTTAACTTAAGAGCTAAGAGGATTATTGCAGAAGCTGAGAAATATGGAATCCCCATCATGCGAAATGTTCCTTTAGCACATCAGCTTTTAGATGAAGGAAAAGAGTTGAAGTTTATTCCAGAGACCACATATGAAGCTGTTGGGGAAATCCTTCTTTATATCACTTCTCTTAATGCGCAAAACCTTGAGAATAAAAACATTAACCAATTCGATAATCTGTAATGAACAAGCTACTCAATTTTGTTAGTAGAACATTCGGGGGAGATGCAGCCCTGAATATGATAAACAAGTCCAGTGACCTCATCCTAGCTATGTGGATGTTGGGAGTGGTCTTGATGATCATTCTGCCATTGCCTCCAGTTATGGTGGACTTCATGATCACCATTAACTTGGCAATCTCTGTGTTCCTATTGATGGTTGCCTTATATATTCCTAGCGCATTACAACTTTCTGTTTTCCCCTCTTTACTTTTGATTACTACGATGTTTCGACTAGGAATTAACATTTCCTCTTCTCGACAAATTCTCCTTCATGCTTATGCAGGGCACGTGATCCAAGCTTTTGGAGATTTCGTCGTTGGAGGGAACTATGTTGTCGGGTTCATTATCTTTCTAATCATTACCATTATCCAATTCATTGTGGTTACCAAAGGTGCCGAAAGGGTTGCTGAAGTTGCCGCTCGATTCCGACTAGACGCCATGCCAGGGAAACAGATGGCTATTGATGCAGACCTTCGAGCAGGAATGATTGATGCAACCCAAGCCCGTGATAAACGAGCCCAAATTCAGAAAGAGAGTGAGCTTTACGGAGCCATGGACGGAGCCATGAAGTTCATTAAAGGAGACGTTATTGCAGGAATCGTCATTTCCCTGATTAACATCGTTGGAGGATTAGTCATCGGTATCACAATGAAAGGTATGACGATGGCTCAAGCGGCTCATATTTATACACTGATTACCATTGGGGATGGCTTAGTCTCCCAAATCCCCTCCTTATTGATTTCTTTGACAGCGGGTATCGTAACTACTCGAGTATCCAGTGATAAAGATACAAACTTAGGGAAAGAAATTTCTAGCCAGTTGGTTAAAGAGCCTCGTGCGCTCCTCCTATCTGCAGGAGCGACTTTAGGAATTGGATTCTTCAAAGGCTTCCCTTTATGGTCATTTGCTTTAATGGCAGTTCTCTTTGCCGTATTGGGTATTTTATTAATCACAAAGAAAAATTCTTCAGGGAAAAAAGGAGGTACCAGCTCTTCTACTACTGTAGGAGCCGCTGATGGAGCTGCAACCTCAGGAGAAAACTCTGATGATTATGCTCTCACTCTCCCTGTGATTCTTGAGCTTGGGAAAGATCTCTCTAAACTCATTCAACAAAGAACTAAAACAGGTCAAAGCTTTGTGGATGATATGATTCCTAAAATGCGCCAAGCTCTCTACCAAGATATAGGTATTCGTTATCCGGGAATTCATGTACGCACAGATTCTCCATCTTTAGAGGGGAATGACTATATGATCCTTCTCAATGAAGTCCCCTATGTTCGAGGAAAAATTCCTCCTAATCACGTGTTAACAAATGAAGTCGAAGAGAACCTTGCTCGGTATAACTTACCATTCATTACTTACAAGAATGCAGCAGGGTTACCTTCTACATGGGTCAGTACGGATGCTCTCACTATTTTAGAGAAAGCTGCTATCAAATACTGGTCCCCATTGGAAGTGATTATTCTGCATTTGTCTTACTTCTTCCACAGAAACTCTCAAGAATTCTTGGGTATTCAGGAAGTTCGCTCTATGATCGAATTTATGGAGCGCTCCTTTCCTGACCTTGTTAAAGAAGTCACCCGTCTCATTCCTTTACAGAAGCTTACAGAAATCTTTAAACGTTTGGTTCAGGAACAAATTTCTATTAAGGACTTGCGTACGATTTTAGAATCTTTGAGTGAATGGGCTCAGACAGAAAAAGATACGGTGTTACTCACCGAATATGTTCGTTCTTCCTTAAAGCTTTATATCAGTTTCAAATTCTCTCAAGGGCAGTCTGCTATTTCTGTATATCTGTTAGATCCTGAAATTGAAGAAATGATCCGTGGAGCTATTAAACAAACCTCTGCCGGATCTTATCTAGCCTTAGACCCAGATTCTGTAAACCTCATCCTAAAATCTATGCGGATGACGATTACTCCAACTCCACCTGGAGGTCAACCTCCTGTATTATTGACAGCAATTGACGTCAGACGATATGTACGGAAATTAATAGAAACGGAATTCCCTGATATTGCTGTGATTTCTTATCAAGAGGTCTTGCCTGAAATCAGAATCCAGCCTTTAGGAAGAATTCAAATTTTCTAACCGTGAGGTGAGAAAGAATGACAGCATCTGGAGGAGCAGGGGGGCTAGGCGGCGCTCAAACAGTAAACGTAGCACAAGCACAAGCTGCTGCTGCTTCCCAAGATGCACAGGAAATTATAGCTTCCCAAGAGACTTCAGAAATGAGCATGGTCAAAGGAAGCGAAGATCTCTCGAATCCTGCGGCAGCTACTAGAGTCAAAAAAAAAGAAGATAAATTTCAATCCCTAGAAGCTCGTCGTAAAACTACAAGCCAGACTGAGAAAAAATCTGAAAGCACTGAAGAGAAGGGAGACACGCCCTTAGAAGATCGTTTTACGGAAAATCTTTCCGAGGTTTCAGGAGAAGATTTTCGAGGGTTAAAAAATTCTTTAGACGATGACTCTTCTCCTGAAGAGATCCTTGAAGCAGTCTCAAGCAAATTTTCTGACCCGGTAACTAAAGACCTTGCTCTTGATTACCTTATTCAAACAGCTCCTTCTGATGGGAAATTAAAAGCAGCTTTAATCCAAGCAAAACAACAACTTGTAAATCAGAACCCTCAAGCTATACTTGGAGGACGCAATGTCCTTATGGCATCAGAAACTTTTGCTGCCAAAGTTCATACATCCCCATCTTCGTTGCGGACGCTCTATCTCCAAGTAACTTCGGCTTCTTCTAATTGTGCAAGTTTACGTCAATTGCTCTCCCCTTATTCTCCTTCAGAAAAAGGAGAGGTCATACACTTTTTGATGAATGGAATGGTTGCAGATCTCAAATCAGAAGGACCTTCCATCTCACCTCCCAAACTACAAACATACATGTCAGAGCTAAGTAATTTACAAGCCCTTAACTCTGTAGATAGCTTTTTTGATAAAAATATAAAAAATTTAGAAGGAAACTTAAAAAGCGAAGGCCATACCACTAGCCCATCCTTAACCCCTAACAAGCTTGCAGAAACTTTTTTAAAGCTAGTTGAAGACAAATTTCCATCTTCTTCAAAAACTCAAAAAGCAGTCTCCGATCTTGTTGGCCCTGATACAGGTCCACAAACAGAAGTTTTAAATTTATTCTATCGAGCCCTTAATGGCTGCTCTCCTAGAATATTTACTGGCGCGGAGAAAAAACAACAGCTGGCAACAGCTATCTCTAACGCATTAGATACTGTGAATGCCGATAACGAAGATTATCCTAAACCTGGAGATTTTCCGAGATCTTCTTTCTCCAGCACACCTCCTCACGATCCTGTACCTCCTCCTCCCTAGTATTCTAGCTTCACCAACAATACTTGCAGCCTAACATAAGAACCAAAACAGAAAAAGTGCTCTTCCTAATATGCAAAATCAATTTGAACAACTTCTTACGGAACTTGGTACACAAATCAACAGTCCTCTCTCTCCTGATCAAAATAATGCTTGCGTTGTTCGATTCGGGTACAACAACGTCGCTGTACAAATTGAAGAAGATGGAAATTCTGGTTTTTTAATGGCTGGTGTTATTCTTGGGAAACTTACGGAAGACACTTTTAGACAAAAAGTTTTCAAAGCAGCTTTATCGATCAATGGTTCTCCACAGTCCAATATTAAAGGCACTCTTGGTTATGGAGAAATCTCTAACCAATTATATCTTTGCGATCGACTCAACATGACCTACTTAAATGGCGAAAAACTTGCGCGCTACTTAGTTCTCTTTTCTCAACATGCAAAAATTTGGATGCAATCTCTGTCAAAAGGAGAGCTCCCAGATCTACATGCCTTAGGTATGTATCACCTATAAAATATGCCATTGTCATCTCGCTCTTCACGTATCATACAAAATTCTCTTATTCGAAAAGTTTGGCAATGTATCGATACTTCTCCTAAACATGGTGTATGTGTTCCATTATTTTCTCTCCACACCCAAGACAGTTGTGGCATTGGGGAGTTTCTTGATTTAATACCAATGATCAACTGGTGTACCGATCGAGGATTTCAAATTCTTCAAATTCTTCCTATTAATGATACTGGATCCTGTTCGAGTCCTTATAATAGTATCTCCTCCATAGCTTTAAATCCTTTACACCTATCTATAACAGCTCTTCCTTACAAAGACGAAGTCCCTTTTTCGGAAAAATATCTCTTAGAAATGCAGAAACTTTCTCAGCTTTCTCAAGTAGATTATGAACGTCTTCTCCCTATGAAGAGAGCTTTTTTAAAAGAATATTACAAGATATGTAAGAGTAAAAAACTCACTGAGCATCCAGATGTCTATGCTTTTTACGAACGTGAACAGTATTGGTTACATCCCTATGCTCTTTTTTGTTCTATTCGTGAACATCTCAAACACCTGCCGATCGATCACTGGCCAGCAACCTACATCGATCTCTCTTATATTCCTCAACATGAACAAACGTTTGCAGAAAATATACAGTTTCATTCCTATCTACAATACCTTTGCTTCCAACAAATGCGACAAGTTCGTAAACATGCTGATCACAAGCACTGTCTCATTAAGGGAGATATCCCTATTCTAATCAGTAAAGATAGCTGCGATGTCTGGTTTTATAGAGAATATTTCTCTTCTGCTGAATCCGTAGGAGCTCCTCCAGATCTTTACAACACAAAAGGTCAAAATTGGCATCTCCCTATTTATAACATGAAAGTGTTGAAACGAGATAACTACCTTTGGTGGAAAGAGCGCTTACGCTATGCAGAAAATTTTTATTCCTTATATCGGCTTGATCATGTTGTAGGACTGTTTCGTTTTTGGGTGTGGGATGAATCGGGGCGCGGACGCTTTGAACCTCACGATCCTAAAGACTACTTATCTCAAGGACAAGATATTTTATCTCATTTATTGAAATCCTCTTCTATGCTGCCCATAGGAGAAGATTTAGGAACAATTCCTTTAGATGTAAAACAAACATTAGAATCCTTAGCAATATGTGGAACACGAATTCCTCGCTGGGAGAGAGATTGGAATGGAAGCGGTGCGTTCATTCCTTTTGAGCAATATGATCCCTTGTCTGTGACTAGTCTTTCCACGCACGACTCCTCAACACTATCCTTATGGTGGCAAGAATCTCCTCAAGAAGCTAAACTTTTTTCTCAATTCTTAGAAATTCCCTATACTACCTCGCTTACTTTTCAAAATCATAAGGAAATTCTAAAGCTGTCTCATAAAACTTCTTCAATTTTTCACATCAATCTTATCAATGATTACCTTGCTCTATGTCCTGACTTAATCTCAAAAGATTCTTTTCGTGAAAGAATCAATCTCCCAGGAACAATTTCAAAAAATAATTGGGTCTATCGAGTTAAACCTTCTATTGAAAGATTATTTGCACATTCAAAGCTGAATTTTTTGCTTGAGTCTCTATTTTAAGCCTTCTTGAGTAATTTTATTTTGAAATACATTTTCTGCCACATTTTCAAGAAAACTTCTTCCCGATATATTAAAAAAGGTCTAACATAGTCTCTTTTTGTTACGGTTGCCCTGTCGAGAGATAGCGGCCAGTGAATATAGGAAAGTCATGTCGAAGAAGTGTGCGCTTACAGGAAGGAAGCCTCGTCGCGGTTATAGCTACGCTATCCGAGGGATTTCCAAGAAGAAAAAAGGAATTGGTTTAAAAGTCACAGGGAGAACTAAACGTCGGTTCTTCCCTAATATGATGACAAAAAGACTTTGGTCTACGGAAGAAAAACGTTTTCTCAAGTTTAAAATTTCTGCAGCAGCTTTACGCCTTGTTGATAAATTAGGGCTAGATAAGGTTGTTGCTAAAGCTAAGAGCAAAGGTTTTTAATTCTCAATACGCATGCTGGGAGCAAAATCCTATCTCGGCATGCGTATCCGCAATCTCCTTGACGTCCTCATTTATTTGGGAGGATGGAAAACTGTTTTTAATTTCGAGTAAACGGACTACAGAGTGTTTTCCTTACAGTCTTTGGTAGATTATTTACGTTCTCAACGAGAACTTATTGATATCTATGTTCCTGTAGATCCTTACTTAGAGATTGCTGAAATTCATCGTCGTGTTGTGGATGAAGAAGGTCCGGCCCTTCTATTTCATTGTGTTCAAGGGTCCCCTTTCCCGGTACTTACAAACTTGTTTGGAACACAGAAGCGTGTCAATCTGTTGTTCCCAGAACTTTCTTCGAGTCTTTTCGATCAGATCGTCCGTTTATTATCTTCCTCCCCTTCTCTTTCTTCCTTATGGCAACATCGCTCTCTTTTAAAGCGAGGAATGTCATCTTTAGGACTACATAAACGATGTTGTCTCTCTTCTCCTTTTCTTACGCAAGATCCTCCTAATCTCTTGCAGTTACCAATGCTCACAAGCTGGCCTGAAGATGGTGGCCCCTTTTTGACTCTTCCCCTGGTATATACCCAATCACCCGATAATGGAGCTCCTAATCTAGGGATGTATCGTATGCAACGCTTCGACCATCATACTTTAGGGCTGCATTTCCAAATCCAAAAAGGTGGTGGAGCCCACTTCATAGAAGCAGAAAAAAAACAGCAAAATCTTCCTGTTACAGTATTTCTTTCTGGAAACCCTTTTCTTATTTTATCAGCGATTGCTCCTCTCCCAGAAAATGTTCCAGAACTAGTGTTTTGTTCTTTTTTGCAAAATAAAAAACTCACTTTTACAAAAAAACTTCCGCAGTCTGGGCATCCGCTTCTGTGTGATTCTGAATTCATCTTAACAGGAGAAGCTATTGCAGGAGAACGTCGTCCAGAAGGACCTTTTGGAGATCATTTTGGCTACTATAGTTTAACGCACGACTTCCCTGTCTTCAAATGTAAACGCTTGTACTATAAGAAGAAGGCTATCTATCCAGCAACTATTGTAGGTAAACCTTTCCAGGAGGATTTTTTCCTCGGAAATAAACTACAAGAACTTCTATCTCCACTCTTTCCTCTTATTATGCCAGGAGTTCAAGATTTAAAAAGTTATGGGGAGGCTGGCTTCCATGCTGTAGCAGCAGCTGTAGTTAAGGAACGTTATTGGAAAGAAGCCTTACGCTCAGCTTTGAGAATACTCGGAGAAGGACAGCTCTCTTTAACAAAATTTTTATTTGTTACAGATCAGCCTGTTGATCTTAACAACTTCTCTAAACTACTCGAATGTGTTCTGGAACGGATACGTCTGGATCGTGATCTTCTTATTCTGTCGGATACCGCAAATGATACCTTGGATTACACAGGCACAGCACTGAACCGAGGATCAAAAAGTATCTTTTTAGGCGTTGGAGAACCTATTCGCTCTTTACCTGAGCGATATTGTGGGCCTTCTCTTCCAGGAATTTCTCGTATAGAAGTATTTTGCAAAGGATGCTTAATTTTAGAAACCTCGGTTCAACAAGTGGATATTTCTTCTCTACTTAAAACACCTTACCTAGCATCCTGGCCTTTAGTTATTTTGCTGGAAAATCTATCTAAATCTTTTTCATCCCAGAAGGAATTTTTGTGGCGAACGTTTACTCGGTCATCTCCAGCAACAGATCTACACATTCCCTTTAGTCACGTCACAAATCATAAGATCCACTATACTCCTCCTATGATCCTCAATGCTCTTATGAAACCTCAGTATCCTAAAGAAGTGGAAGCAGACGAGATCACTAAGAAGCAAGTTGCTTCTCGTTGGAAAAGCTATTTTTCTTAAAAAAAAAGAAACTTTCCTTGTTTTAAAAAAATTTTTAATTTTCTTTTTT
>NZ_JAFUQR010000006.1 GCF_017472245.1 Chlamydia sp. | reverse complement strand
TCAAACAAAAGCAACTTCTTATGTTCGAGAGTAAAACTAGCACTCTTTGATATCGAGCGCTAAAATTCTTGACCACAGGATCCACTTTTCCTATAATACACCGACTTATGGAAAATAGAGTGGAAATGTCCCAGCTGCGAGCATCGAAAAAAGATTCTAAGATTTCGCACGTTCTGCTGATGACTACTAAGCTTTACTTAGAAAGCGGTCAGCCAGTAGGATCGAAGCTTCTTAAAGAAACTTATTGTTCCGATTTAAGTTCGGCAACAATACGTAACTATTTTGCTCAATTGGAAGCTGGAGGTTTTTTAAGAAAAAACCACATTTCTGGAGGAAGAATCCCCACAGATCTAGCTTTCCGCTACTACGCTGATCACAGTATTCCCTTTCTTGAGCAGGAAAAAGTTGCGGAAATTCAACAAAAACTGTCCGAGCTTCCCGAATATAGCAAAAATATCGTGAAAGATTTGCAAAAAGCTTCTGAAATTCTCTCCGATATTCTGCAGCTTCCGGTTTGCTTCTCTTCTCCTCGTTTCGAAAGTGATTCTGTAATTAATATTCAACTCGTGGCCATAGATGATCGACGTGTAGTCTTCGTACTCTCAACAGAATTCGGACAGGTATTCACAGATGTGCTCTGGCTCCCAGAACAACTTCCTGCTAACTCTTTAAAGAAAATAGAAAATTTTCTGCAAAATTATCTGCGCAAACAACCTTCAGATAGCCTTCTTTCTCAGAAAGAGGAAGACCTAGGGATGATTCTTTACAATGAAGTTGTAGTTCGTTATCTCACTCGCTATTGCCATTTCAGTGAGGAAGATCTTTATCAAACAGGTCTATCTAGATTACTAAAATACGAGATTTTCAAAGATCCTGAAACCCTCGCTCAGGGGTTATCTTTCTTCGAAAACCGTAAGCATATGTGCAAATTTCTAAATATTCATTCTCACAAAGAAATGCCTACTGCATTTATCGGTCGAGAACTTGCTGATATCGTTGGGAATTCTGATCCCTTGTGTGCAGTAATCACTGTTCCTTACTATATGGATCGAACTCCTTTAGGAGCGTTTGGTGTATTAGGCCCTATGAATCTCCCCTATCAACAGGTATTTGGCACACTTTCCTTATTTGCAGAACGATTAAAAACCGTTTTAACTCAAAGTTTTTATAAATTTAAATTGTCCTTCAGAAGACCTTGTCCGAGCGATCCTAGATGCTCACAAAGACCAGCAGAGTTGACTCGGCGCTCTTCTATAAAATTATTACCCGCTAAGGAGCTATCATGACAGAAACCCCAAACACCTCGTCGGAAGAAATTCAGACTAGCGAGCCTTCTCCTGATAACGAACTCCAAATGCTCCAGCAGGAGAATGCAAATTTAAAAATTGAGTTACAAGAAAAGAACAATCGTTATCTCATGGCCCTTGCTGAAGCAGAAAATTCGAGAAAACGCCTACAGAAAGAACGCGTAGAAATGATGCAGTATGCTGTAGAAAATGCTCTTTTAGACTTCCTTCTTCCAATAGAAAGTATGGAAAAAGCATTGGGGTGTGCTTCTCAAGCTTCTGAAGAAGTAAAAAACTGGGCTATTGGGTTCCAAATGATCTTACAACAATTTAAACAAGTATTCGAAGATAAAGGCGTTGTCGAGTACTCCTCAAAAGGAGAGCTGTTCAATCCTTATTTGCACGAAGCTGTAGAAATTGAAGAAACCACAGATATCCCAGAAGGGACTATCTTGGAGGAATTTAGTAAAGGTTATAAGATAGGAGATCGTCCTATCCGTGTAGCTAAAGTGAAAGTAGCAAAAACTCCCTCTAAAGGGAACAAAGACAGTAATGAAGAAAAAGAATAATTATCCTAGAAATTAGGTGTCAATATGAGCGAAAAAAGAAAATCCAATAAAATCATTGGTATTGACCTAGGGACAACAAACTCCTGCGTCTCCGTTATGGAAGGTGGCCAGCCTAAAGTTATCGCCTCCTCAGAAGGAACACGCACCACTCCCTCTATCGTAGCTTTTAAAGGTGGTGAAACTCTAGTGGGGATTCCTGCAAAACGCCAAGCAGTAACAAATCCAGAAAAAACACTTGCCTCCACTAAACGATTCATCGGTAGAAAATTCTCCGAAGTTGAGTCAGAGATTAAAACGGTCCCTTATAAAGTGACTTCTAATCCTAAAGGAGATGCCGTATTTAGTGTAGAAGACAAGCTATATACTCCGGAAGAGATTGGAGCTCAAATCTTAATGAAAATGAAAGAGACAGCTGAGGCTTATCTTGGCGAAACAGTAACCGAAGCTGTGATTACAGTTCCTGCTTACTTTAATGATTCCCAAAGAGCTTCTACAAAGGATGCAGGACGCATTGCAGGATTAGACGTTAAACGTATCATTCCAGAGCCTACTGCTGCCGCTCTTGCTTACGGAATCGATAAAGAAGGAGATAAAAAAATCGCAGTCTTCGACCTTGGAGGAGGGACTTTCGATATCTCTATCCTAGAAATTGGTGATGGAGTTTTCGAAGTTCTTTCAACAAATGGAGACACTCACCTCGGGGGAGATGATTTCGATGAAGTAATCATCAATTGGATGCTTGATGAATTTAAAAAACAGGAAGGTATTGATCTAAGTAAAGATAACATGGCTTTACAAAGATTGAAAGATGCTGCTGAGAAAGCAAAAATCGAATTATCCGGGGTATCTTCTACAGAAATCAATCAACCATTCATCACAATTGATGCTAACGGCCCTAAACACTTAGCCTTAACGTTAACTCGAGCTCAATTCGAACATCTGGCTTCACCACTCATTGAGCGAACAAAGCAGCCTTGTGCTCAAGCTTTGAAAGATGCCAAATTGTCTGCATCTGATATTGACGATGTTCTTCTTGTTGGAGGAATGTCCAGAATGCCTGCAGTACAAGCTGTTGTTAAAGATATTTTCGGCAAAGAGCCTAACAAAGGTGTTAACCCTGACGAAGTAGTTGCAGTTGGAGCTGCTATTCAAGGTGGGGTCCTTGGAGGAGAAGTTAAAGATGTTCTTCTACTTGACGTAATCCCTCTCTCTTTGGGAATTGAAACCCTAGGAGGAGTTATGACTCCACTCGTAGAAAGAAACACGACAATCCCTACACAAAAGAAACAGATTTTTTCTACGGCAGCAGATAATCAGCCTGCAGTCACCATCGTTGTTCTTCAAGGTGAACGACCAATGGCTAAAGACAATAAGGAAATTGGCCGATTTGACCTAACTGATATTCCTCCAGCTCCTAGAGGTCACCCACAAATTGAAGTGACTTTTGATATTGATGCTAATGGAATTTTGCACGTATCTGCTAAAGATGCAGCTAGTGGACGCGAACAAAAAATCCGTATCGAAGCAAGTTCTGGATTGAAAGAAGAAGAGATTCAACAAATGATCCGCGATGCAGAACTTAATAGAGAAGAGGATAAAAAACGAAAAGAAGCTTCAGACATAAAAAATGAAGCTGACGGTATGATTTTCAGAGCTGAAAAAGCGGTTAAAGATTATCACGACAAAATCCCTGCGGATCTTGTTAAAGAAATCGAAGAACAAGTTGAAAAAGTTCGTCAAGCCGTAAAAGAAGATGCTTCTACAGAGGCTATCAAAGCAGCTTCTGATGAATTGAGTGCTCGTATGCAAAAAATCGGTGAAGCTATGCAAGCACAGTCAGCATCTGCAGCAGCTGCTTCCGCAGCCAATGCTCAAGGTGGACCGAATATTAACTCTGAAGATCTGAAAAAACATAGTTTCAGCACGAGACCTCCTGCAGGAGGAGCCTCTTCTTCTACAGATAATATCGAAGACGCAGATGTTGAAATTGTCGATAAACCAGAGTAAAGAATTCGTTGTACTTCTTTACTTAAGCAGGAGCCTCTTTCAGAGAGGCTCTTGTCTTTTTCTTTGAAAATCCTTCACCTCTTTTCTTTCTTGAGAGTAATTAATACCTTTGTTCATGTATGCTAGGTAATACGTATCTTGATTGTTATAGCACAAGCGCTTTTGTTAAAAAGCGTTGTATAATCCAAACCAGCTGCCCTGCTGAACTTCGGGATGCACAAGCATTCCAAGAAGTTTTAAAAAGCAAACTGTACAAGGCAGTAAGACAGCAATGGAGTTTAGCTTGTGGGAAAAGCTAAAAATAAGAAAAAATTTCTAAAAAATAAAAAACCGATTCTGGTTCCTGGTGTATTGTTCGTCCATCCTAAAAAAGGATTTGGATTCGTTTCTCCAGATCAGCCAGAGTTATATCCTTTTGATATTTTTATCCCCGCTAGCGACTTAAAAGGCGCTTTAGATGGAGATCACGTCCTAGTAGCTCTCCCTTCCTCCCTTCGTAGAGGAGAAAAAAGAAAAGGTGTTATCCATAAGGTTCTTTCTCGAGGAAGAACTGTCTTAGTGGGCACCATTCTTTCTCTCATTAATCCTACCTTAGCAATGGTTTGTGTTAATACTATAAGTCCTGAAAGCGCTTTAAAAGCAGAGCTTCTACCTAAAAGAACTTATAAAATTGGGGATCGGCTATTACTGAAAACTCCTGCATGGAAAGAGAACCCTCAAAGTAAGGAACTTTCTCCTTTGGTCATGCTAGAATTCATGGGAAATATCTCTAATGCCAAAACAGATTTCCCCGTCATTAAAGCAGAATTTTCTATTACTGAAGAGTTTCCTGAAGCCGTTGTGCAAGAAGCCAGTCAATTTTTACAGAAACATATCTCACAGGCTTTACATTCTAGAAAAGATCTCCGAGACCTTCTTTGCTTTACTATTGACTCTGCTTCCGCTAAAGATTTCGATGATGCAGTTTCGTTAACCTATGATCATATGGGGAACTATATCTTAGGTGTACATATTGCAGACGTCTCCCATTATGTTACTCCAAACTCTGCTCTAGATAAAGAGGCCGCTAAGCGATGTAATTCCATCTATTTCCCAGGAAAAGTAGTTCCTATGCTACCTTCAGCTCTTTCTGATAATTTGTGCAGTTTAAAACCCAATGTGGATCGTTTAGCAGTATCCGTTTTCATGACTTTTTCTAAAGAAGGATTTCTTTCCGATTACAGAATTTTACGTAGCGTCATTCGTAGCAAATACCGTATGACTTACGACGAAGTAGATGAAATCATTGAAAAAAAACACCCTCATCCTATTTCTAAAACAATTTTAGACATGGCTGAACTTAGCCGTATTTTTTCCAATATTCGGGAACAACGAGGGTGCATTCGCCTTGTACTCCCGTCTTTCACTATGTCCCTTGACAATTTACAAGAGCCGGTGGCCTTAGTCGAAAATCAACAAACAGCAGCGCACAAACTCATCGAAGAGTTTATGCTAAAAGCTAATGAAGTGATTGCTTATCACATTTCTCATCAGGGAGTATCCATGCCTTTTCGCATACACGAGCCTCCTAACGAAGAAAATCTTCTTCTTTTCAGGGAAACAGCAAAAGCTATGGGTTTCACTATTACAGAAACTCCTGCACAAGAACCTGATTATCAGTATTTACTACAGGAAGCAACTGCGGGGCATCCTTTAGAGCCCATCCTTCATTCTCAATTCGTGCGTAGTATGAAAACAGCTTCCTATTCCACGGAAAATACAGGCCATTACGGCCTTTGCCTAGATTATTATACTCATTTTACTAGTCCAATCCGTCGATATGTAGATCTTATTGTTCATAGACTCCTCTTCCATACCTTGTCTGTGGAAGAGGCCCATCTTGAACAGATTGTTCGAACTTGTTCATCACAAGAACGCATTACTGCCAAAGCTGAAGGAGCTTTCATTAACATCAAAAAAGCTCGATTCTTAAAGAAATTTCTCGAAGAACAGCCAGCAACCCTTTACACCGCCTTTATCATTACTGTATCTCCTGAGGGGCTTTCTTTTGTTCTTCCAGAATTCTGTCATGAAAGTTTCATTCCTGCTTCCAAGCTCCCTAAAGAGTATGTGATTAAAACAAAAATAGGGTTAGAGGATCTTCCTGAACATCTTCGACCAGGAACAGCTATTTCGGTACAACTAGCGTCCGTTACACTACTTACACAAGCTATCGAATGGAATTTAGTTAAACCTCAAGAGCAACGCACGTCGAAAAAAAGAAAAGCAGAGTCCCATACAACGAAAGAAAAGAAAAAAATTTCACCAAAAAAGAAAAAAGCAGGCACCAAAACTAAAAAAAATAGTGGTAAAGGCTAGGTTTCTCAGGCTGTCTTCTCAAAAGATTTTTTGTCTGACTAACTCTCTTTTTTTGAAAAAGATTTTCTTAAACAAAACGTGCTTTACTTCTTGCAGAAAAAGCGGTAAACTTGCCGTTTCGCTGGGCTGGCTCGTTCCTGTCTTTTTTTAAGGCCCCGTTCCGGGAAGTCGTTAGTAAGCGCTTTCTAGAAAGAAGTGGGTTGGGATTAGAGTTAGGCCGACACTACAAGCTCATATCAAGGTAAGGAAAGATTTCCATGCATGACGCCCTCCAAAGTATTTTGGCTATCCAAGAGCTCGATATTAAAATGATCCGGCTGATGCGGGTCAAAAAAGAACATCAAAATGAGCTCGCTAAAATTCAAACTTTAAAAACGGATATCCGTCGCAAAGTGGAAGAAAAAGAACAAGAGATGGAGAAGCTAAAAGATCAGATCAAAGGTGGAGAAAAACGTATTCAAGAAATTTCTGATCAGATTAATAAGTTAGAAAATCAGCAAGCTGCTGTAAAGAAAATGGATGAGTTCAATGCTTTGACTCAAGAAATGACTGCAGCGAACAAAGAGCGGCGAACCCTAGAACATCAACTTAGCGATCTGATGGATAAACAAGCAAGCGGTGAAGATCTCCTTGTCTCTTTAAAGGAGAGTTTAGCTTCCACAGAGAGTAGTAGTAATGCTATTGAAGAGGAAATTCGCGAAAACATTCGAAAAATCAATGAAGAGGGACGTTCTTTATTGAACCAAAGAACACAACTTAAAGAAGTCACCGATCCAGAGTTATTTAGCGTTTATGAACGACTCCTCAATAATAAGAAGGACCGTGTTGTTGTCCCTATTGAGAATCGTGTATGCAGCGGCTGTCATATAGCCCTTACCCCGCAGCACGAGAATTTAGTTCGCAAGCAAGATCACCTTGTATTTTGTGAACATTGCTCAAGAATCCTTTACTGGCAAGAGCTTCAGGCTTCAGCTATAGAGGGCGCAACAACGAAACGTCGGCGGCGGCGCGCTGCGGTATAACAGATTAATCGGAAGAGCAAGGCAATCGCTGGGGTAGCTTCTTAAGAGGCTAGAAACCAGAGGAAAGTCCGGACTTTATAAGAGAAGATGCTGGAGAAATTCCAGGGGCCGTAAGGCTACGGAAAGTGCAACAGAAAACAATCCGCTGTGAATTGTATACAATTCATGGGTAGGCTGAAAAATTCTACTTTAGGAGTAGAAGCTGCTGGGGAGACCTAGTAGACTTGTAAACCCCATCTGAAGCAAGAGAAAAAGTTGTTTGTTTCTGCAAAAAAGCTCTTTTAATATAGGGCTTAGGCTTTTTCATAATCGCTTGAGGAGTATAGTAATGTGCTTCCTAGATGAATGATTGCCCGCAAGCAAGGATTTTCATTCGTGCTTGTTGACAGAATCCGGCTTACTCGCTCTTCCGAACTTTTACTTTGAACTATAGCAACCCTGCCCGCGCTAGCGTGTGCATGTGTAGTAGCCCAACGACGAAACGCTGGTACTGAGCATCGACTACAGGTAACACCGTCACTGGATTTCCTGATTCCATCATTTCTATTCCTAATAACACATCTGAATCTTCAGCAATCACTTTAGGTTTTTTCGTCATTACCTTCTGTAACGGATAAGTCAAAATGTCCCCCCCAGATTCAGAAAGTGCTCGACGCAAATCTCCATCCGTAAATATTCCTAACAGCTCAAAATGCTCATTGACTACACAGACACATCCATACTCATACGAAGATAATATGGTAAGCGCTTCAGAAACAGTAGTGAGCGGTGAGCAAAAAGGAACTTCCGTTCTGGGAGAAAAATAATCGCTGACTTTACCATTTGCTTTCAAACCTATCTGCCCACTAGGATGATTTTTCCCATAATCTGATAAAGAAAACTTCCGACAAGATAAAACTGTCATGGCTAAAAGGTCAGCAAAAAGTAATTGACAAGTAGTTGAGGTTGTAGGCATAAGATTAAAAGGATCCAGCTCTTCTAACTTAGGCAACGTAACAATAAAATCTGCAAGAACAGCTAAACTAGAACAGGAAGAAGAAGTAATACCAACTAGAAAAACTTGTCGCTGCCTCAAGTGTGGAACCCACTCAAGAATCTCTCGAGTCTCTCCGCTATTCGAAAATAGACAAACAATATCACTCGGCGCAACAACTCCCAAATCTCCATGAAGAAGATCTCCTGAAAGGAAAAAAGCTCGCTCACCAAACGATTGCATAGTTGCAACCAATTTACGAGCAATACATCCGCTCTTCCCTATTCCAGAAAAAAACACAGCGCCCTGATGATGCAAAAGCTTCTCTGCAAGGCGACGAACACTATCACAATGAAAGCTCGCAAAATACTGTGAAATCACGTTTCTTTGTTTATGAAAGATACTCAAACAAAGGTCTTCTGTAACGCTAGGCACGTACATCGCTTCGCCGCCATATAAAACATCTCTTTCAGCTCATCGTAACAGACTCTAAACGATTTTTCAAAGCGGTTAAAAATTCCCCCCCATAAATCCCATCTAATACTCGATGATCAAAAGTCAAAGTAACATACATCATTTTCCTAATAGCTAATGAATCATCATCACGTACAACAACACGTTTCTGAATGGTACCTATTCCCAATATAGCTACTTCAGGATAACGAATAATAGGCATACCAATAAGAGCACCAGTCATACCAAAGTTTGTTACAGTCACACTCCCATCTTTAGATTCCGAGGGATCCAGCTTGTTAGCTCGAGCTCTAGATGAAAGATCTGCTAGAGCTTTAGCGATACTTACTAATCCCCGATCCTGACAATTGTGAATAACAGGAACAACAACTCCTTCTTTGTTCAAATTGACAGCGACTCCCACATTCACAGCTTTTTTCACAACTATTGTGTCTCCGTCCAAAGATCCATTAAGAAGTGGGAATTGCTCTAAAGACTTAGCCAAACATTGTATGATGAAGCTTGTTATAGTAAGCTTAACTCCATGAGCAGCAGCAAAACGCTCTCTCTCCGAAGCAATAAGATTCATTAAGTCCGTAACATCTACATCGACAACCAAGGAAGCATGCGGAACTTCTTCTGAAGATTGCCGTAATGAAGAAGCTATAGCTCGACGCAAAGGAGACATCGGGATCCTATTTTCTTCCTTAGAGCAATTAGAGTCTCTAAGCTCCTTTTTATTGGCGAGATATTCTTCTACATCTTTTCGAGAGACACGCCCTCCAATCCCAGTACCTGCAATTGCTTGCAATTCTTGGAAACTTAACCCTTCTCGTTGTGCAATTCCCAAAACTGCGGGAGAAAACCACTGAGGATCGTGGTCTTTAACGCACTTTTCTTTAGAACAACTCTTCTCTTCTATAGTTCGATCCAAAGGAGTATCCACAATGGAAGTTTCCCGCAAACGTGCCAAAATATCTCCAGGGAAAACCTCTTCTCCTTCTTGAACCAAACATTCTTCTAAAATACCTGATTGTGAAGGAGCTAACTCAGTTGCAATCTTGTCTGTCGAGACTTCAATCAAAGGTTCATCTTTCTCAATAGGATCTCCGACCTGTTTCAACCATCGAACCACTATGCCACCAGATGCAGTCTCTCCAATCTTTGGAAATCGAAACTCAAACATGAATCTTCCTATTTCTGAATTCGTACGTGTTTTAGCGTTCTTTCAATTAAACACGAGAAAATTGCCGAATTGTTATCCTTTCACAGATAACCAACAGCCCCAATTAAAACCTTCTCATCGCCAGGCTGTTAAATATTCTCTATGTTACATTAAATATTTTTTGAAATCATAGAAAAGAAAACGAAGAGAGGATTCTCTCTTCGTAAAAAGATCTTTAGCCATTTTGAGAAAGCACCGTTTCCTCTTTGGCAGGAGAAGATACCTCTCCCTCCCCATCGGCAATATATAATGCAACAACGGCATCTCCCAGAATATTCATAGGAGTCCCAACGATATCCCGCAAACGATCAATTCCAGCTAATACGGCAATCCCCTGAATAGGCAATCCAACAGAAGCTAGTACAGAGCCTAATGTAATCATCCCTCCTCCAGGAACGCCAGCGCTTCCCACTGCAGAAAACGTTGCTGTTACAACTAAAAGAAGAAGACTGGTTAACGACAGAGGACAATTATATGCTTGAGCAATAAAAACTGCTGCCATGCCTTGAAAAATTGCTGTACCATTCATATTTACTGTAGCTCCCAAAGGAAGTACGAAGCCAGCAACTTCAGAAGAAACTCCTAAATTCTTTGACACACATCTCATAGTGACCGGTAACGTTGCCGAACTACTTGCTGTCGATACGGCACAAGAAATGGCATCCATCATAGCCGATAAAAATCCAGTGAATGAATGCCCACATCCCAGTCGAACTAGCCCACCAAAAACTAATATAGCGTGGCAAACACAAGCTATATAATACGCAACAAGAAATTTTCCTAACTGAAGCAGAACAGTTAATCCATGGTTGCCAGATATCCAAGCCATACTCGCCGCTACTCCATAAGGAGCAAAAGACATGATCATATTCACCATGCGCAACATAATTTCATTGCATCCATGAATGATATTCTCCACAGGGCGAGCAGCCTCTCCAGCTAAGCGCATAGCAATCCCTGTGAACAATGCGAATACAATAATTTGCAAAATATTCCCTTCGACAAAAGAACGCATAGGATTCGAAGGGAATATTTTCGCAAACGTAGTCAGAAAGCCGGTACTTCCAGGTTCGCCAGAAACAAGGAGATCAGTCGTATGAAACCCTTGAAGATCGCATCCCTTCCCGGGGCAAAAGAACAAAGCAAAAGCCAAGCCAATTCCAATCGCAACAGCTGTTGTTCCAAGGTATAAACCTAGACTTCTTAGTCCAATACGCCCTAATTTCTTCATATCGCTAATCGAAGCAATACCCAAAACCATAGAGCAAAATACTAGAGGATACACCACCATGCTTAGTAGATTTAAAAATATATCCCCAAAAGGCTTAACAAAAGCTGCTTTGTCTTCTAAAACTAAACCACAAACAACTCCGACAACTAAGCCTATAAAGATTTTCATCCATAATTTCATGTAGTCACCCTTTTCTTCCTTTGGATAGCCTCTATTGCATCCAACATGGCCGCCATTTGTCCTTCATTGCTAATGCAAGAAAACTGCATCCGAACTTCTCCTATTGGCAACGATATCTCCTCGGCAAACCTTCCAATTTTCACGCTATCCTTTTCTGTACATAGGATGCCAACTCCTTGACGCAAAATGATTTTTTTACAAAAAATCTCTAACTCCTGTTTTGTTATCCCCACATGGTCAGGTAATAAATGGGTCCCCAAAACATGTATTCCAGCATCCTTCAACATATTCAAAAAATTTTTTGGAAATCCTAGCCCACAAAATACTCCAACTCCTAACCCTTCCCAATGATCCCACGAGATATCCATAGACTTGTTCAACCAAACGATTTCAGCAATCTGCGGCTCAATAACAATTTTTGCATGAGGATTCAATCGATCCAGCTCACGCTGATCAGCAGGGGAGCACCTGCCGTTAATAATTACATAATCCGCCTTAGCTAGCCTATCTGGAAAATCTCGAAGCCTTCCTTTTGGGAAAAAAGCTCCCCCCCCGAAAGGGTCTAATCCGTTCACGAGTACAATTTCTACATCTTTATGAAGACGGTCATATTGAAAGCCGTCATCTAACAATAAGATGTCAAATAATCCAGAACTCTTTTCAGCAAGAGCTCTCCGATCTTTTTGTATTCTCACAGTTCCTGAAGGCAAATATTTTGCCATCAAAAATGGCTCATCACCAACACAAGAAGCCGTGTGAATGGCAGGATCTACAATAATAGAGGTCTTGCGCTTACTATATCTCCCTTTATATCCTCTTGAAAGAACCGCACAAGAAAGCCCTCTTTCATTTAAAGTCTTGGCTAACCATAACACTAAAGGAGTCTTTCCTGTCCCTCCAACAACAATATTTCCCACACTTACAACAGTTGTCCGTACTCGATAAGGAGACCTTGCAATCTTACGTCGAAACCGAACAAAGGTAGAAAAAGCCCCAGCCATGAGACTTACAGCCCAGTTCAGACGGTCGGACAAAGCCCCAGAAGTCGCAGAAGTCGCAGAGATAACGAAGTGACGAAAAAAGTCTCGGATACCAGAAAAGAAACTGAATTTCATGGGCGCCCTTTATAAATGAACCACCCGCAAAAAATTACGACAACTCAATGAGAATGAAGCTGCCTCCACCTAACCTTTCAAGCGAGGATACAGCTAAGCATCGCATATAAAACATTAAAAATCAAGTTCTAGCCTCAAAACAAAATTTTATATACACCTCAGCTACCTCCTTCTTTGCCGCACTACCTCATAAGCAACAACAGAAACAGAAGAAGAAAGATTTAATGAATCAGCCTTCCCTAACATCGGTAAAGCTATATTACAAAAATTCCCTTCTAGCCAGGAGGGAGACAATCCGTCTTTTTCAGATCCGAAAACTATTGCCGTAGGCTGACAAAAGTCTTGGTCAAAATAAAAAGTTTGCGCAAATGGTGTGGTGGTAAAAATTTTCCATTTTTGCTCTCTAATCAAAGCAAAAACTTCTTTTGAAGAAGCTTGCCAAACAGGAACAGTAAACACCGTCCCAAGAGAAGAACGTATAACGTTAGGATTATATAAATCGACTACGGGATCACAAAGGATAACCCCATCAACTCCCGCTCCGTCTGCTATTCTTAGCAATGCACCCACATTCCCAGGTTTTTCTGCTCCCTCAACTATCAGGTAAAAAGGCTGTTGCTCTCTTCGTTGTAATCCTAAAAATTTTTCGCAAGAAAGCAATTTTTTTTCAAAAACAGCAATAAAATTATCAGAATGCTCCTTAAACGCTAGTCTCTCCAAAACTTCTTTAGAACAATAAAATTTCTCAATACCGAGAGAAGAAAGTTTTTTATCAAGATCTTTTTCTTTATCAGATACTGTCTCCCCACAAAATACGTATAAACAACGGTACCCAGAAATCAAAGCTCGATGAATTTCTCGAAACCCTTCTAATAAAAATTCTTTGCTGTTACGCGCACGCTGTTTTTTTAAAGCAAGTGCCGCCTTAACACGAGCATTATTTTTCCCTACAAACTCCATTGCGCAAAAACTCCAGAAGGTAATCGTTGCTCTCCTTCACCACAAAAACTTTCTCCTAAACGCCAACCTTGAACAGGAAGCATAGGAAGTGCTCTCTTAGCTAAACAATGCAAAAATTCAGGAGTATGTCCTGGTGTATGTGAGGTAATAAGCATATGTGCAAAGGAACTGGACATCAACTGCGAGCACAGCTTCAGTAAGAGAAAAAAGTCCCGATCTATTTTAAACGTTTCACCATCAGGCCCCCGTCCATAAGTCGGAGGATCTAACAGAATAATGTCATAAGTTTTCCCTCTACGGACTTCCTTTTTTAAAAAAGAGAAAACATCTTCTATGACCCAGAAAATCTTTTTTTCAGAAAAAGAATTTTTTTCAACATTCTTCTGAGCCCATTTGACAGCAGCTTTAGAAGCATCCACATGATAAACACTAGCTCCCTGCTGGGCACAAAAAATAGAAGAAGATCCTGTGTAAGCAAATAAATTCAAAACTCTACACGAAGGCCTCGATAAAGAGGGATATAAATCTTTCCAGAATCTTGTATGTTCAGGAAAAATCCCTACATGGCCAAAAGGAGTGGGTTTCAGCAAGCAGGAAACAGAATCGATAGTTACCCACCATTCTTTGAAATTGTTTTTACGATATCGCCACTCTCCCCTCTCTCCTACACGTAAAAACTCTGCAGAATATTGTTCCCATAACGAAGGGTTTGTCCTTGGCCAAACTGCCGTAACACAAGGACGAATTAAAAAAATATCTTTAAATCGTTCGAGTTTTTTACCTTCCCCACTATCCAATAATTCATAATCCATAATCTGCTAACTCTTCTCAGTATGAAACCGCATCAAAGTGTCTACTTGCATTTTTGTCATCATATCGGGTTCTATGTTTACATAAGAACCAACACATTTATACCTTAACGAGGTTCGAGCGAGAGTTTCTGGAATCACACTCACAGAGAAAATATCTCCTCTTACTTGAGCGATCGTCAAACTAATACCATCAACAGCAATAAAAGCTTTCTCGATTATGTAAGGCAGCAATTTCTCTGACACCTTAAAAAACATATAAGATTTTTCTATAGCAACAAGAGAACCTAAACCACAGACGTGCCCAGAGACAAAATGGCCTCCTATCTCATCGCCTAATCGAACAGAACGTTCTAAATTTACCATTGTTCCAACAGTATAATCTTTGACCGTCGTGCAAGCCATAGTTTCTTCTGTAATATCAAAGAACAGCAGCTCCCTTTCTTTCTTAACTAAGGTCAAACAGATGCCATCAACAGAAAAGCTGCTCCCTGGTGATCCATCTATCAGCTCACGAGAGAAAATACCAATTTCCATGGCATCCTCATGATGACGAACAAAGTCTACCCTTGCAACTTCTTGAATAATACCTGAAAACATAGACAACTAACAACTTACTAGGCTTTGCTAATAATATTTTAACTATTCTGAAGAACTAGATACACAAAAAATTCATAAGGACGTATACCGAAACGAGTCACAATTACTTGTAACCAAAAATTGACTGTATTCTCGAGAAATTTCTTATAAAAAAAACTCTTTCAAACAGAGCCTCTTTACACTCGAGATAGATGTTATTATCCATTAAAATAAAAACCATGGTATCTTGAGCACCCTGCAGATGTTAGGTGACTTTTGAAAAAAAATCATCACAAATCATAATCAAGAATTGTGTTACTAGATCCTCCAGCTACTTCTTTCACTTCTGAAAAACTCGTCGGTAGTCAACAAGGATCTAACGTTCGAATTTTTAGGAGGAATCTTCCGTGCTATGCCCATTCTGTAATCATGGAGAGCTTAAAGTTATTGACTCTCGGAATTCACCAGAGGCCAATGCAATTAAACGCCGCCGCGAATGTTTACGATGCAACCAAAGATTCACAACTTTTGAAACTGTAGAACTTACCGTTCAGGTACTAAAACGAGATGGTCGTTACGAAAACTTTCAGGAATCTAAATTGATTAGTGGATTGAAAGCTGCTTCTAGCCATACAAGAATTGGTCAAGAACAAGTACAAGCAATAGCCTCCAATATCAAACAAGATCTTCTTGGAAAACAAAATCGAGAAATCTCTACCAAAGAAATAGGCGAACTAGTAATGAGATATCTAAAAAAAGCAGATATGATTGCCTACATTAGATTCGCCTGTGTTTATAGAAGATTTAAAGATGTGGGAGAACTAATGGAAGTTTTATTATCTGCTACACCAGATGGTGAAAAGTAAACACGACAAGGAGAATTTTTATGCCTCTAACGGACGAAGAAATCGCCGATTTTAAGACACGACTTTTAGAGATGAAGGCTAAACTGTCTCACACACTAGAAGGAAATGCTCAAGAAGTTAAAAAACCTAATGAAGCAACAGGCTATTCTCAACATCAAGCAGATCAAGGGACAGATACTTTTGACCGCACCATCAGCTTAGAAGTGACGACCAAGGAATATAAACTTTTAAGACAAATTGATCGCGCATTGGAAAAAATAGAAGAATCTTCTTATGGCATTTGTGACGTAAGTGGGGAAGAAATTCCTTTGGCAAGATTAATGGCGATCCCTTACGCTACTATGACAGTAAAAGCACAAGAAAAATTCGAAAAAGGCCTTCTTTCAGGAAATTAGTGACAATGCCGACCCGTTCTCTACCGACCTTTCTCTCACTCCTTCTCTTAACCTCTATTGATTGGGTCTCGAAACTAATCGTGTTGCTGAAAAGCTGTCAACTCGCTCCTCACTCCTCAACTTTGCTATATAGTTACGTTTGGGGACATTTTTCCTTCTTAATCGTCCCTTCTTTCAACGAAGGGGCGGCTTTTGGTCTATTTGCTCATTATAAAACTCCCCTTCTTATTTTTCGGATTTGTGTCATCGTAGGACTTGCTCTGTTCTTGGGGATTAAATATAAATCTTTACATTCGAGAACAAGAGTCGCTTTAACTTTGATCCTTGCGGGAGCTTTAGGCAACGTGGGAGATATTTTATTCCAGGGTAAAGTTGTCGATTTCCTTGCTTTCAACTACTATTCTTGGAGCTTTCCATCTTTTAATTTGGCGGATGTTTTCATCTCAATAGGGACCCTACTCCTTATCGGACATCTATATTTTGCCAGAGAAAATAAAAAATTCTTTTAACAAAAAGACACAAATTTTTTCCTTGAACGGATCCCTCTACCAAACAAAAGAGAAAAAAGGGATAATGTAAGGCAAAAATTAAGAACTTTCGTATTTAGTTAAAAATTGTATGAACGCATTTCTATCTTTTTTGACAGCTTTTGATGACTTTATTTGGTCATACGTAGCTTTTGTTTTAATCCTTTTGCTTGGAATCTTGTTCTCGTGCAAATCTCGATTTGCTCAGTTCACACAACTTCCTTCGTTCTTTAAACTTTTTTATCAATTTTCCAAAGATTCCTCCTCGAAACAGGATAATAGTGAGAAAGGCGTTCATCCATTGAAAGTATTTTTTGCTTCTGCAGGAGGGAATATTGGAATTGGAAACGTTGTTGGCGTGATCACTGCTGCCAGCGTTGGGGGCCCCGGAGCCCTCTTCTGGGTTTGGATAGCCGGGATTCTTGGTTCGATTGTTAAATATTCCGAGGTCTATTTAGGTATTAAATTCCGCCAATCTGATACAAATAATGTGTATCACGGCGGCCCGATGTTCTTTCTTGATAAAGCCTACAAAACCCGCCTTATTTCTATCATTGTTGCAGTTCTTCTCTGCATTTATGGTGTGGAGATTTACCAATTTTCGGTTATTGCAAATACGCTCAGTTCTTGCTGGAATATTCCTAGACTTATTTCCATTACCTCTCTTCTCTTTTTGGTGATCTTTGCTGTACAAGGAGGTCTGCAGCGAATTGGTAAAATCTGCTCTTTAGTCTTACCCTTCTTCATGTTGATTTACTGCGGCATGGCTGTTTACATCTTGATTCATGAAATCCAAACTCTCCCTTCTCTATTTTCTACTGTTTTCCGTTCAGCCTTTACTGGTCATGGGGCTATTGGGGGATTTGCAGGGTGCTCTGTTGCTTCGACTATTCGCCAAGGGCTTTCTCGAGCAGCATATTCGGGAGATATTGGTATTGGATTTGACTCCATTATCCAAAGTGAAACATCTGCAACAAATCCTCAAACACAGGCCCAGCTTAGTATTGTTGGAGTTGTAGTAGACAACCTTGTATGCACATTAAGCCTTCTTATCGTTCTAGCTTCTGGAATGTGGTGCAAAGCCGGTCTAGAAGGATCAGAAATTGTGGAACAAGCTTTATCTTCATATTTCCCTTATATCCGTGTGTTCCTTCCCGCTTTCCTTTTTGCAACAGGGTACACAACCATCATTTCTTATTTTCTTGTAGGGAAGAAATGTGCAACATTCGTTTGTGGAAGTAGAGGATCTAAATTATATACTCTTTACGGAGTATTGGCATTACCCATGTTCTGCTTTTTACCACAAAACACGGCTCTACTCGTGATGTCTGTATCAGGAGCTCTTTTATTATGCCTGAATTTGTTTGGAGTTTTTCTGATGCGCAAAGAACTGGTCTTTCCCACAAAAGAGGCAAAAACTCTTGAACTACCGGAGTCTTCTATCTCTTCTTGAGAAAAGACAATACAAAGCTATTGCTGATCAAAATGGTGTACCTTATATATGATCCTTTTGAAACTTATGGATTTTTTTTTAGAAACATGCTGGTTTTTTTGTTCTTATAAACATAAAGTCTTCCTTTATGATAAAAGCTTTTCTCAGGAAAAGTCTTTTAAAAGACTCTTTCTCAAGAACAAAATTCCTCCAGACTTTTTAACTTTCGATATCCTATAATGATGGCTTGCAACCAAGAAATTCTTCCGCCTAGAGGCCTAGATTTGCTTAGCGAAAATTCTCATTCTAATCTTGCACCTACTATATTTTACTCTTCGGACCATAACATTGATCTGCAAAGCTTTTCCCCTCATGCTCTTTCTGTTGTAAAAACTTTAAAGAAAGCTGGCTACGAAGCTTATATTGTCGGGGGATGCATTCGTGACCTGCTCTTAAAAACAAAGCCAAAAGATTTTGATATTTCTACTTCTGCAAAGCCCGAAGAAGTTAAAGCTTTATTCAAAAATTGTATTCTTGTAGGGAAACGCTTTCGTTTAGCACATATCCGCTTCCCCAATCAAATTATAGAAGTTGCTACTTTTAGATCTGGTAGCAATGAAGAAGACTCTTTAATTACCAAGGATAATCTTTGGGGGTCCGCTGAAGAAGACGTTCTACGGAGAGATTTCACCATTAATGGACTATTTTACGATCCAAGTGAAGAGGTCATCATTGACTACACAGGCGGTGTCGAAGATTTAAGAAATCGCTACCTCAGGACAATTGGTGATCCGTTCCTTCGCTTCAAACAAGACCCTGTGCGCATGTTGCGTTTATTAAAAATCCTGTCCCGTTACGCTTTTACCGTAGATCCCAAGACCCTCGAAGCCCTACAGGAATCTCGTTATGATTTAGTAAAAAGCTCTCAACCTCGAGTTTTTGAAGAACTTATAAAGGTATTAAACTCTAGTGAATCCACTATTTTTTTCCAGCTTGCTTCGGAATATCGCATTTTAGAGATTTTGTTCCCATATATGGCTAAAGCTTTTAGTCTGAGCAAGACTTTACAAGATCAAACTTTTGCTTGCTTGACAGCTTTGGATAAAAAGACTCGCCAGCGATCATGCTGTCTAGAACGACACCTGCTACTAGCCGTACTACTATTCCCTATCGTGAACTTCAATGTTCGATACAAGTATAGTCAGTACCCCACTATGTCTATCCAAAGTATTTTTGATTATATTAGAAACTTTTTAACAGAATTTTTCGCAGACTCTTTTACTAGCTGCTCCAAAAAAAATTTTATTTTAACTACCTTGCTTCTGCAAATGCAATATAGGCTGACTCCACCGTCCCCCTTGAAAAAAGAGAAGAAATCATTCTTTAATAAAAAATTGTTACGTCATACTTATTTCTTAGAGGCCCTATATTTGCTAGAGATTCGTAGTAAAGTATACCCTAAAGTGGAACCTATTTATAATGAGTGGCTGAAGCATTATGAACTATATTCGGAGTGATTGTTTCTAATTGAGTTTGGGAAAGCGATTCTCCCTATGACTACTACAAAGAATTATTATGTTCTCCCCCAAAATTACACTTTGGTTGTACCCGTTAGGACTTCTTGCTAATCTCTTATTTGGCACAGCCTTTTGCGTTCAGTGGTTCTTAACTAAAAAGAAAGGATATTCTTTCGTTCCTAAAATTTTCTGGCATCTGTCTAGCACTGGTGCAGTTTTGATGGTTTGTCATGGATTTATTCAGAATCAGTACCCCATTGCGTTACTTCATTCATTCAATCTAATTATCTATTTCCGAAACCTTAACATAACTTCCTCTAATCCTCTTCCAGTCCCGAAGGTAGCTTTCTTACTAACTCTTACTGCAACAGCAATTACTCTCTCTTTTGCTATTGGTACCTATTACCTTCCTCATATGACTTGGATGGCCTCCCCTAACATCCTACACTTGAACTTTCCTCAAGCAAATTTTTCATGGCAACTTTTAGGATGTATCGGACTAACCATTTTCTCCCTTAGATTTTTTATTCAATGGTTCTACCTAGAATATAGAAACCAGTCGGCCTTACCTGCTCCTTTTTGGAAAGCTAGTTTACTAGGAGGATCTATCTGCTTAATTTATTTTCTACGAACAGGAGATGTTGTTAATGTTCTATGCTACGGATGTGGGTTATTTCCTTCGTTAGCAAATATTCGCATAGCTGCGCGGGAATCTTTCAACAAATCATCAAGTAATAGCTGTTTTATTTCTGTTGGAGAACATAGCGGAGACACTCTTGGAGCAAATTTACTGAAAGAGATTTACGCAAAGTATCCCGATATCCACTGCTTTGGCGTGGGAGGACCTCAAATGCGAGCTCAGCGGTTTCATGTACTCTTCGCAATGGAAAAATTTCAGATCAGTGGATTCTGGGAAGTCCTTTTAGCACTGCCTAAATTATGGTACAGACGTCATGTTCTTTATAAAAAGATTGTAAAAACAAATCCTCGTACAGTTATCTGTATCGATTTTCCAGATTTTCACTTTTCACTAATCAAAAAATTGCGTTCTCATGGGTATAAGGGGAAAATTGTTCATTATGTGTGTCCTAGCATATGGGCTTGGAGGCCAGCCAGAAAAACGATTTTAGAAAAATATTTAGATTTACTTCTGTTAATACTTCCTTTTGAACAAGCTCTTTTCAAAAATTCTTCCTTACGAACTGTATACCTTGGGCATCCTCTTTCCGAAACTATCAAACTATTTTGCCCCAATTCTCTTTGGAAATCTCAGCTTCATCTTCTTTCTGAAAAACCTTTTATTGCTGCCTTTCCAGGAAGTCGTCGGAGCGATATCCTAAGAAACCTTACCGTTCAGGTACAAGCTTTTCAGGCATCTGACTTCGCCTCCACACACCAGCTACTCGTTTCCTCGGCAAATCCCGAATATGACCAACTCATTCTTGAAATCCTTCAACAAAATCGCTGTTTACACAGCAATATTGTTCCTTCACAATTTCGTTATGAGTTAATGAGAGAATGTGACTGTGCTCTTGCTAAATGTGGAACCATTGTCTTAGAAACAGCTCTCAATTTGACTCCAACAATAGTTACCTGCCAACTGCGACCTTTCGATACCTTTTTGGCAAAATATATTTTCAACATTATCCTTCCCGCCTACTCTCTTCCTAATATCATTATGGGGAAAACTATATTTCCTGAATTCATAGGAGGAAAAAGAGATTTCCATTACGAAGATATAGCCGCAGCTCTTAACATGCTCAAAACATCTCCAGCTAAAGAAAAGCAAAAAAACGCATGCAGAGATGTTTATCAGGCAATCAATGATTCTGCAATAACCATAAAAGAATGTCTGCCCCTCATATTTGAAACGGCCTCTTAAGATTTTCTCAGGCTTTTATAAAAATTTCTTGAATCGATAAAAAAAAGATTTTCTATTTATAGTTCCTTTTCACAATAACGTCATAAGACGTTTGTAATAAAGGAGTTTATGAATCCGATTACGAAGAACTTGACTTATCCTTCTCAAGAAAGAATTCTCGAAACATCGCACCAAACCCCTTCAATCAAGAACCCTTACCAAACTTTTATCTTTAGATTTCTGCTTGGAATTCTAGCTTCCTATACGCCGTATTCTTTCGCTGAAGTGGAATTAATCATTTCTGGTCACAAATATGGCAAAGACCGCGACACCTTTACTATGATATCTTCATATCCAGAAAGCACCAGTTATATTATCAACCGTAAACTCATACTCAGCGATTTCTCTTCAATAAATAAATTCTCCTCTGGAGGAGCTTTTAAAAACCTATCTGGAAAAATTTCTTTCTTAGGAAAAAATTCCTCCTCCTCTCTTCATTTCAAACATATTAATCTCAATGCTTTTGGATCTGAAAGCAACGGAGGGATCTTCACAGCAAAAGACAACATCATTTTCAAAAATAATCACTACGTTGCCTTTCGGAACAATATAGTTAAAGGAAACGCTAAAGGATGCGTATCTTTTGCAGATCAACGAGGAGCCATTATCTTTGCTAATAACCAGGCTATAGCCTCCTCATCTATTAAACATAGCGGTCGCGGGGGCGCTATCAGTGGGGATTTTGCAGGATCTCGTATTATATTTCTCAATAACCAGCAAATCACCTTTGAAGGGAATAGTGCTATCCAATTCTTTGACCCAGTAATTGCACTAACAGCATCTTTCGTTCCTGTAGAAATTAATGCTCCTGAATATGAAACCCCATTTTTCTCTCCTAAAGGGGCCATTGTTTTCTCCAGAGCCAATCTTTTAGACGATGCTATTGAAGACGTTGTAAATCGCACATCAATTTTCAATCAGCCCGTTTATTTACACAATGGAACTTTGTCCATTGAAAATGGTGCTCATCTAGTCGTTCAAAGCTTCAAACAGATAGGAGGTCGTATTAGCCTATCCCCAGGGTCTTCTTTAGCTCTCTATACGACAAATTCATTCTTTTATGGAAATGTTTCCAGCAAAGAACCTCTGGAAATCAATGACCTAAGTTTTGGAGTGAGTATCTCTCCTCCTAATCTTCAAGCAAAAATCCATGCAGGCAGTGCTCCTCTTAAATTATCAGGCACTCCGACTATCTATGATTCGGAAGGTTTGTTCTATGAAAATCGAGATATTGCAGCATCTCCATACCAAATGGAAATCCAGCTATCCTCTGACAAAGTTATTGATATTTCTGATTTCACAACGAGTTCCCTTGTTGCTAGTAAAGAGTCAGGGTTCCAGGGATCTTGGCATTTTAGTTGGAAACCAAATACCATAAACAATACCAAACAAAAAATATTGCGTGCTTCCTGGATCCCAACAGGAGAATATGTTCTTGAGGCTAACCGTATTGGTCGTGCGGTTCCTAATTCCCTATGGAGTACATTTCTACTCTTACAAGTAGCCTCCCATAACTTAGGAGAGCATCTTTGCAATAATACGTCTCTCATTCCTACTTCATACTTCGGTGTTTTAATTGGTGGAACTGGAGCAGAGATGCGTGGACTTTCTTCAGAAGAAGAAAGTCGTATCTCTCGCTTAGGCGCTACAGGAACAACCATAATACGCCTAACTCCAACTCTTACCCTTTCCGGAGGAGGCACACATATGTTTGGAGATTCTTGGGTCACAGATCTTCCAGAAATTATCACTTCCGAAGGAATAGTGCAAAACGTGGGAATTACCCAAACTTGGGAACCTTTCTCTTTCAATGCCACGTTGTGTGCTGCCTTAGATCATAATTCTATGATTCGCATATGCTCCAAAAAAGATCATACACGAGCAATGTGGGATACGTTTGGAATACGCGGAACTTTAGGAACTTCATATACTTTCCTAGGGCATGGGCAAGCCGCTCGTTTATTCTCATTTGTCAATGTTGAAGCAACCAACATCTTGCAGAAAGCGTTTACCGAAACAGGGTATAATCCTCGAAGTTTTGCAAAAACAAAACTCATAAATATCGCTATTCCTGTAGGAATTGGTTATGAATTCTACTTAGGTAATGACTCTCTTTCTTTATTAGGGAAAGGATATGTTGGTTATTCTCGAGATATCAAACAGGAAAATCCTAAGACTCTGGCCCACCTGGCGATGAATGATTTCTCTTGGATTTCCAATGGATGTCCAGTACCTGTCTCTACACACACAATCGCTAACCAATTTATTTTGCGCTATAAAGCATGCTCCTTATACGTAAAAGCATACGCTATCAACCGTGAAAACAAATATCTCTCAAGCAGCTTATCTTGCGGAGGATATATTGGATTCTGATACAACCTTGTAGATGAATCATTTTTAAGAACCTTCATACCTTCATAGTAAATTAGGCAAGGAATACCTTGCCTAATTTACTTTTCTGATTTATCTAACGCCTATCGAGTTCTTACGTGTTCAATAGGTTTGTCTTCTATGAAATGGCTGTCAGCTACTGCTGTGTTTGCTGCTGTTCTTCCTTCGGTCTCAGGGTTTTGTTTCCCAGAATCTAAAGAATTGAATTTCTCTCGCACAGGAACTTCTTCTTCTACGAATTTTACAGAAACCATTAATGAGGACGGTGCAGAATACATTGTTTCTGGTAATGCAACATTTACTAGTTTTACTAATATCCCCCCGAAGACAACAACACCAGCCACTAGTTCGAGTTCCTCATCAGAAACTTCCCCCAGCACCACTCAAACAGAAGCAACTGAACAATCCTCATCCGAGAATACTGAAGACGTAATAGATCCTAAAGGCGGGGGCGCTTTTTACAATGCTCACTCCGGAGTTTTATCGTTTATGACTCGATCAGGGACAGAAGGTTCTCTGACTTTGTCTAACATTAAGATGACTGGTGATGGGGGAGCCATATTCTCTCAAGGAGAGCTTCTATTCACAGATCTCACAGGTTTAACTGTCCAAGGGAATTTATCCCAATTATCCGGAGGAGGAATCTTTGGAGGGAGCTCTATTTCTTTATCTGGAATTACCCAAGCAACATTCTCCTCTAATGCAGCAGAAGTGGTTGTCGAACCTGCTCCGGAGCCAAGTGCTCAAAAAACTGAAGAAACTGACGAGGCTGAAGAAGCTCCCCCTACTCCCACAACGACGACAACCACAACTGAAACTTCTGCACAAAGCCGCTTCATTTGTGCTTCAACTGGCTCTACTACAGAAACAGAAAATGATACAGACTCCTCAGAAACACCCCATAGACCAGGATCTGGGGGAGCTATCTATGCTCAGGGAGATCTAACTATTTCAGATTCTCAGACAGTTACATTCTCAACTAACAAGGCAAGCAAAGATGGTGGAGCTATCTTTGCAGAAAAGGGCGCCTCATTCACAGATATTACAACATTAAAAGTGCAAAGTAATGGAGCAGATGAAAAAGGTGGCGGTATCTATGTCGTTGAAGACCTCTCTGTCCAATCTTCTAAGCGGATCGTACTCAACTCCAACTTAAGCAAACAAGGAGGAGGAGCTTGTTATGTGGAAGGTAATATAACTTTTCAAGATCTTGAAGAAGTTCATATCAAATATAATAAGACAGGAACCTTTGAAACAAAAAAAACCTCTACAGCGAAAAAAAGTTCTCAGGCATCTGCAGATACAGCTCAAACGGAATCGACTACACCCACAACAACGATAACTGTAACCCCCACTTCCACAACAACGACAACTACAACTGAAGCTCCTACCCCACCTCCTTTAGCTAAAGGTGGTGGTCTATATACTGAAAAAAACTTTTCTATAGAAAATGTTACTGGAATTATAGAAATCGCAAACAATAAGGCGACAGATGTTGGAGGAGGAGCATACGTCAAAGGAACGTTCACTTGCGAAAACTCTCACCGCTTACAATTTCTAAAAAACTCTTCCGAGAAAAAAGGAGGAGGTCTTTATGGAGAAGATAGCGTCACTTTATCTAATCTGACAGGAGAAACACTATTCCAAGAAAATACTGCTAAAGAAGAAGGTGGGGGTATCTTCATCCAAGGCGCTGATAAGACCCTCACTATGACAGGACTCGATAGTTTTTGTCTGATCAATAATACCTCAGCAACAAGTGGTGGTGGAGCTTACGTTACTAAAGAGATTTCCCAAACCTATACTTCTGATGTGGAAGAATTTCCAGGTATCACTCCAGTGCATGGTGAAACCATTATTACTGGAAATAAAGCAACAGGAGGAAGTGGAGGAGGAGTGTGTACACAACGTCTTGTTTTGTCTAACCTCCAGACTATCTCCATATCCGGGAACTCAGCATCAGAAAATGGGGGTGGAGCCTATACATGTCCAGATGACTTCCCTTCTCCTACTCCGACAACACCCGCAACTACTACCACTATTTCCGACCCAGCTACTACCGAATCAGCTAATGCTGCCGCTTCTTCTTTAATCTTCCGAACCAAGTCCCCCATAACTGCTGAATCTCCAGTAGGTGAAGCTAGTTCCAAAGAAAAACCTGAAGATCCTAATGCTGATAAAGACTTTTTGATTGATTACGTGATCAACACTACTATCAATAACAATAACGCCTCCAAAAAAGGTGCTGGGGTCTACGCTAAAAAGGCTAAATTATCTCGTATAGACCAACTCAATATCTCTAGTAACTCTGCTCAAGAGACAGGAGGAGGATTCTGTTGTACAGAATCCTTAGAATTAGATGGTATTGCCTCTTTATCTGTAACAGAGAATCGTGCAGGAAAAGAGGGAGGAGGTTTGCATGCTAAGACACTCACGATTTCTAATCTAAAATCCGGATTTTCTTTCTCAAATAATCAAACAAATTCCTCATCTACAGGAGCAGAATCAATTGCTTCCCCTGCTCCCGCCGCTGCAGCTCTTACAAAAGCCGTTGCTGCTGCTGCAGGAGCCTCTTCTTTAACCACTACACAACAAAATTCTCTTACTTATGCAAGTGTAGTAGGTGGAGCTATTTACGGTGAAACTGTTTCCTTCTCTCAATGTAGTGGAAACTGTCAATTCTCAGGAAACTCTGCCATTGACAATACTCCTTCTAGTCCTTCCTTAAATGTTCAAGGAGGAGCTATCTATGCTAAAACATCTTTGTCCATAGAAGCAGGAGAGTCCGGTACCTCTTATCTCTTCTCTGGGAACTCAGTCTCTACAGGGAAAGCACAAACTACTGGACAAGTAGCTGGAGGAGCTATTTTCTCTCCTACCGTCACATTGAAATGCCCAGTAACATTCTCTGGCAACACAGCCTCCATGACAACAGCTTCTTCTTCCTCAAACAATTCTAGTATCAAAGATACCATTGGAGGAGCTATAGCAGGAACCGTAATCTCTCTGTCCGGAAACTCTCTCTTCTCGGAAAATATAGCTGATTTGGGAGCTGCTATAGGGACTCTTGCTACTAACGGATCTTCTAGTGGATCTCCACAAACTCCTACAGAAAAAATTACTTTAGAAACGGGCTCGTTTACCTTTGAAAACAATAAAGCCAATAAACGGGGAGCCATTTACTCCCCTAGTGTTTCCATTAAAGGGAACAATATTATCTTCCGTCAAAATACATCTGCTAATGATGGAAGTGCGGTTTACTTCACAAAAGATGCCACTATCGAATCTTTAGGATCGGTTCTATTTACAGGGAATAATGTAACGAATGTTTCTGGAACACAGGCAAATAACGGTTCTGGCCAAACAAATAATGTAGTCAACTACGGAGCTGCTATCTTTGGAGATCCAGGAAGTTCTCAATCACCACCGGATGCTACTTTGAAATTAATTGCTTCCGGAGGAAGCATTAGCTTCAGCAATAACAGTCTGAACGCTAATCCCGATAAAAATGCAGCTACTAAGTTCTGCAGTATCGCAGGCTATGTCAAATTATCATTACAAGCTACTCAAGGAAACACGATCAGTTTCTTCGATAGCGTCCATACTTCTACTAAGAAAACAGGACAAAATCAGAGTGTGTATGAGACTTTGGATATCAATAAGTTAGAAAATACTAATGCGTATACAGGAACTATTTTGTTCTCCTCTGAGCTGCATGAGAATAAGTCTTATATTCCACAAAACGTTGTTCTGCATAACGGTACATTGGTTCTCAAAGAAAAATCAGAATTACATGTAGTCTCCTTTGAACAAAAAGAAGGCTCAAAATTCATCATGGAACCTGGAGCTGTGTTATCCAACCAAAACATAGCGAATGGAGCCTTAACTATCAACGGATTAACGATTGATTTATCAAATATGGGGACTCCTCAGACAGGAGAAATCTTCTCCCCTCCTGAATTACGAATTGTGGCAACAACTTCTACCTCATCTGGAGCTGGAGTTTCAGGAGCCAAGGTAACTGCCTCTCAAGAAATCTCTTCGCTATCCTCTGCAACTTCTGCTGTAACGACTCCAGCAACTATGAGTGAGAATAAAGTTTTCTTAACAGGGGATCTTACTCTCATTGATCCTAATGGAAACTTTTATCAAAACCCTGCTTTAGGGACGGATTTAAATGATGTGCCTTTAATTAAACTTACAGCAGCAAATACAGATGATGTCGTCGTCTCTGATTTAACTTTATCCGGAGATCTGTCTCCTCAAAAAGGATATATTGGAACTTGGACGCTTAACCCTGATTCTAAAACGGGGAAAATCGTTGCCAATTGGAAGTTCGACATGTATCGCCGTTGGGTATACATCCCTAGAGACAACCATTTTTACGCAAACTCAATCTTAGGATCCCAAAACTCAATGGTTGTAGTGAAACAGGGATTAATCAACAATATGTTGAACAATGCTAGATTCGATGACGTGGCTAGCAATAATTTCTGGGTCTCAGGGGTTGGGACTTTCTTAGCTCAACAAGGAACTCCTCTTTCTGAAGAATTCAGTTACTATAGCCGAGGAACTTCTGTAGCAATTGACGCGAAACCTAGACAAGATTTTATCTTAGGAGCCGCGTTTAGCAAAATGGTTGGAAGAACAAAAGCTATTAAAAAAGTACACAATTACTTCCATAAAGGTTCCGAGTATTCCTACCAGGCTTCTGTCTATGGGGGTAAATTCCTTTACTTCTTACTCAATAAACAACGGGGATGGGCATTACCATTCCTATTACAGGGAGTTGTGTCTTATGGACACATAAAACATGATACAACAACACTCTACCCTTCTATTCATGAGAAAAATAAAGGTGATTGGGAAGACTTAGGATGGCTAGCAGATCTACGTATATCCTTAGATCTTAAAGAGCCTTCTAAAACATCATCCCAACGAGTTTCTTTTTATGGAGAGCTAGAATACTCCAGTATTCGTCAGAAACAGTTTACCGAAATCGATTATGATCCTCGACATTTTGATGACTGTGCGTATAGAAATCTCGCTATTCCTATGGGATGCTCTTTTGAGGGCGCATTGATGAGCTACGACATCCTGATGTATAACAAACTTTCCTTTGCCTATATGCCTTCTATTTATAGAAATAGTCCCATTTGCAAATACAAAGTCTTATCTTCAGGAGAAACTGGAAAAGTTATTTGCGGAGTACCTACGAGAACATCCGCACGAGCGGAATACAGTACTCAACTATATCTAGGGCCTTTCTGGACCTTATATGGAAATTATACGATAGACGTAGGAATGTATACTCTATCACAGATGACGAGTTGTGGAGCTCGTATGATTTTTTAACGATTAGCCTCTTGGAAACAAGAGGCTATTTTTTACATTCCTAAATAGGTTTTATAGCCTTCTTTGAAGTACCTTTGCCCTTAAGAAGGTTCCTGGATTTTTTTCATTTTATGTTCTATTCGACGTTCAACATAATTACTTAATTAGGTTACTCCAATTATGAAAATACTGTCAGTTACTGCTGTACTTGCCGCCACTCTCCCATCTATTTCTGGAGCAAATTCTCCAGAAAATTCTGTAGAGAATAAAGAATTATCCTCGAGCAGAATAGGAACCCAATCCTCTGAACAATTCACAGAACAAAATTCTAATAGCGGTATTGAGTATAAAGTTTCTGGCGATGTTTCCTTTTCTGATTTTTCGAATATCCCTGAAGATGTTTCTGGAATACTTGCTTCACCACATCAAGAATTATCTAGTACTGATATCTCAGTACCCTCATCTTCTGGAACTTCTAACGGAGAAGTAGAAGATGCTGAAGGAAGTCAATCTGAAAATAACTTAGGAGAATCTCTCATTGGAGTTGCTATTGGAGAAACCCTCGTACTTACGACATCTACTGACTCTTCCTCTGAAATAATCTCTCCTACAACAACTACAAAATCTACGCAAAATGGTTCAAACACCTCAGATACAGCTAGTACAACAAGCAGCGAATCTACTACTTTAGAATCGGCAACAGCCATACTCGCTTCTTCGTACCATTTGCAAGCAGAAACAGTTGTCGAAAAGTCTTTAGAAAACTCTGAAGATATACAAACAACTCCAAGTGGATCTAGCCCTAAAAACACAGTGAGCGGTGGTGGAGCATTTTATAATCCTCATCAAGCGCCTATATCCTTTATTAATAACCTCGATAATCCCGGTTCGCTAACCTTATCAAAAATTCGTGTAATAGGAGAAGGCGGGGCAATCTACTCTAAAGGGCCTTTGAGCATAAAAGATTTACAGAAATTTTTTGCTCAAGAGAACCTATCCCAAAAAGCTGGTGGAGCTATTTGTGGAGAATCTACTATTTCAATAAATGGTGTAGATTCTATCAGTTTCTCCAAAAATAAAGTTGCCGTTCCTTCTTCTAATAAAGTAGATCCTTCTGATCCCGATAGCAGTGATCATACAGATGTGAGTGGCTCCGAGAGCACTACCTCCAACAATAACCAAAATAATAATGTTGTTTCCCCGGATGCAACTACTACCTCACAAGCTATTGCGTTGACGAAAATATTCTTATCAGAAACCCCTGGTACAAACTCTCAGGAATCAGAATCTACTGCAACTACCTCTCAAACAACAGAAAATGAAAATACTTTAAATGTTGAGTTAAGCTGTGGAGGAGCTATCTACGCTCAAGATAAGCTCACTATCTCAAACTCTAAAAAAGTAACTTTCGATAACAACTCCGCTGACGAAAAAGGTGGTGCAATCTTTACAAAAGGAGAAATATTCTTAGCAAATATTACTGAAACGGTATTTTCCTCTAACGTGGGTAAAAAGGGTGGTGGAGGAATCTACTCAGAAAAAACAGTGACAGTCAGTCAATGTGGGGATCTTCATTTTAAAGACAATATTGCTGGTATAGAAGCAACACAAGAATCTCCAACTGTTGAGCAATCTACACCAACTTCATCAAAAGTGATGGCCTCAGCAAATTTGGGTAAAGAGGGAGCTCTTTATATAGAGAAATCTCTGACCATTAATGGTGGAACAGAAACTATAAATTTTGTAGAGGACAAAGCTACGGATGTTGGAGGAGGAGCTGTTTCCGGAGAAACAGTGAAGATCGAGAACTGTTCAGGATATGGTATATTCTCTAGAAATCAAGCGATTGATAACAAAGATTCTGGATCTACTGTAGATGTTCTTGGAGGCGCCGTCTACGCTAAGACAGCATTGAATATCGACAGCGGAAATTTCAATAAAACTATTACCTTCTCGGATAATACAGTCTCTTCTAAATCTACAACAGGACAGGTTGCAGGAGGAGCTATTTTCTCGCCTACTGTAACAATCGCTACACCTGTAGTGTTCTCCAACAACGCCGCAACAAATGATGCAAAGAACTCTAGGAAAAATACTTTTGGAGGAGCTATCGGTGCAACCACCGCAGTGTCTTTGTCAAAAGGAGCTCGCTTCTCAAAAAATACCGCTGATCTCGGGTCTGCTATTGGATTAGTTCCAGCAAAACAAAATACAGAAACTGTGAAGTTAGAAGCAGATTCTTACTACTTTGAAAACAATAAAGCTATAAAACGAGCAACTATTTATGCTCCCATCGTATCTATCAAAGCTTATACAGCAACATTTAACCAAAACTCTTCTGCAGAAGAAGGCAGTGCGATTTACTTCACAAAAGAAGCAACCATCGAATCATTAGGATCTATTCTTTTCACAGGGAACTTGGTCACCCCAACACAAAGCACGACGACACAAACTGCAGGAAACACGACAAAGTACGGTGCAGCCATCTTTGGACAGATAGTAAACTCTAGCGAATCTCAAACAGATAACCTTCCCCTCAAGCTAATTGCTTCAAAAGGAAATATCTGTTTTCGCAACAATGAATACCGTCCTAGTACCCTTGATACCGGAGCTTCCACTTTCTGTAGTATTGCTGGAGATGTGAAATTAACCATGCAAGCTACAGAAGGTAAAACCATTAGTTTTTTTGATGCGATCCGAACAACAACTAAAAAGACTGGAACACAAGCAAGCACTTATGACTCCCTGGATATCAACAAAAATGATGATTCAGGATCTGTAAACTCCGCATTTACAGGAACAGTTATGTTCTCTTCGGAATTACATGAAAACAAGTCCTATATCCCACAAAATGTTGTTCTACATAGCGGATCACTTGTACTAAGAGCGAATACAGAACTGCATGTGATTTCATTTGAACAGAAAGAAGGAGCTTCTCTTGTTATGGAACCTGGAGCAGTTCTTTCAAACCAGACTGTTGCCGATGGCTCTTTAGTAGTCAATAACCTTACTATTGATTTATCAAGTGTAGGAAGAAACAGTGTATCTGATGATAATATCTTCACTCCTCCTGAATTAAGAATCGTAGACACTACTACAAATTTTGCAAAAAATAGAGGTGTTTCCGAAGGAAGCAATAGCTCTTCCGATGCATCTCAAAGCTCAAGCACAACTTCTACTACTGCTCCAACTGCAACGACAGCATCCCTTCTCAAAAATCCAGCAACAGTATCCACAACTACAACGACAACACCTACAACAGGAAATCAGGTTATTCTTGATGGGGTGATTAAACTCATTGATCCTAACGGAACATTCTTCCAAAACCCAGCGTTAGGATCGGACCAGCAAATCTCTCTTCTGGTACTTCCCAAAGATCAAACAAAATTACAAGCGCAGAAAGTAGTTCTAACAGGAGATGTTTCTCCTGTAAAAGGATACACAGGAACATTAACTCTCGATCCTAATAACCTAAAAAATGGCGTAATCTCAGCCCTGTGGACATTCAAATCTTATAGACAATGGGCCTATGTTCCTAGAGATAACCATTTTTATGCGAACTCCATTTTAGGATCTCAGATGTCTATGGCTACAGTCAAACAAGGTTTGATGAATGATAAATTAAGTCTCGCTCGCTTTGATGAGATTGCCTATAACAATCTATGGATATCGGGACTAGGAACGATTTTATCTCAAAAAGATACCCCATACTCTGAAGAATTTACCTATTACAGCAGAGGAGCCTCTGTCGCTTTAGACGCGAAACCAGCTCAAGATGTGATCATTGGGGCCGCGTTTAGCAAAATGGTTGGGAAAACGAAATCTCTAAAAAAAGAACATAATTACACACACAAGGGATCTGAATATTCCTATCAAGCCTCCATATATGGGGGCAGCCCCTTCCATTTTGTTATCAATAAAAATTCAGGAAAAGCCACTCCTTTCTTATTACAAGGAGTCATCTCCTACGGATACATCAAACACGATACGGTCACCCATTACCCAACAATTCGTGAACGCAACAAAGGAGAATGGGAAGACCTAGGATGGTTGGCAGCCCTTCGTCTTTCTTCTAATTTGAAATCTCCTTCGCAAAGCGATACTAAACGCTTCACTGTTTACGGAGAACTTGAATACTCTAGTGTTTGTCAAAAACAATTTACAGAAACAGAATACGATCCTCGTTACTTTGGTAGCTGCACTTATAGAAACTTAGCAGTTCCCATAGGATTAGCAGCAGAGGGAGAATTCACTGAAAATGATATTTTGATGTACAACAGATTTTCTATAGCTTACATGCCATCAATCTACAGAAACTCCCCTGTATGCAAATACCAGGTGCTCTCATCTGGAGATGGAGGAGAAATTATCTGTGGAGTTCCAACAAGAAACTCTGCTCGTATGGAATACAGTACCCAACTGTATCTTGGTCCTCTTTGGACTTTGTATGGATCTTATACATTAGAAGTAGACGCACACACATTGGCTCATATGACCAACTGTGGAGCTCGTATGACTTTCTAAGTACTCTCGTTAAGATCCTTTATTTAGACAACAAACAGAACTTTTAGGGTAAAAAAAAAGACACACTTGCCATGGTGGGGGTCACTTTAGCAAATGTGCCGGACGGAGAGAGAGGGATTCGAACCCTCGGTACGCGTTAACGCACACACGCTTTCCAAGCGTGCTCCTTAAACCACTCGGACATCTCTCCAACACAACGGAAGCTACGCCCTAAAAGTCCTAATCGCCGTTACTTGTAAAACTATTAAGGCCATAGAGAGAATATTCTTAGTTTTTTAAGATTTTATCTCCAGCTTTTTTCTTATAAAATCGTTTTTTTTTCAAAAAACTCTTTCTTCTTCTTCTGAGAAATGGCTACCTTAGAGAGTAAAGAGTTTATCAATAAGGAATTTAAAAAGCTTTGCCTCTAAAAAATAAAATTATCAAAAAGACAATCCATTGAACAAAATTACTCAACAATAGAATAATGGCTCGTTGTCAATGTTTTTAAGATAGTATGCGTTTATTCTTTTTACTCCTCTTTTCTTTAGGAATCACCTATTCTTATGGAGATGAGATTCTTTCTCGAAAACAAGTATTGGTTAGTATTGTCCCTTATAAATTTCTTGTGGAGCAAATATCTGGGGATACTTGCCAAGTATCTTCCATTGTTATGGACAATCACGACCCTCACAACTACGAACTCTCTCCTAAGTATATAGAAAAAATACGCCAAGCTGAACTGTGGTTCCGGATTGGAGAAGGATTTGAAAGAACCTGTGAACGGATTATCCCTTGTAAACAGATAGATCTTTCAGCAAATATCGATAAAATTACTAACGGCGCCTGCTGTCAACGTTTTCTCAATTTTGACACCCATATCTGGTTAAGTCCGAAAAACTTAAAAATTCAAGCTAAAATGATTACCGAAGCTTTGATCGAGGCTTATCCAGAACATCAAGCTCTCTACCGTAACAATTATTCCTTATTGCAAACGCGTCTCGATCTCTTAGATCAAAATATTGCTTCTATTGTCTCATCGGCCTCCCAACGTAACATTTTAGTTTCTCACGGAGCATTCGCGTATTTCTGTAGAGACTATGGCTTTGTGCAGCATACTATCGAACGCCCTAATCACTCAGAATTGTCTCCTAAAGATCTTATTCGTGTAGAGCAAACAATTCGCAATTACAATTTACATTCCGTTATTCTGCTAAAACACGCAGGGAAACGCAGTAGCGCCGCTTTAGTACGAAAATTTAATATGACACCCGTTCTGTTAGATCCCTATGCAGAAGACGTTTTCAACAATTTAATAGCTATCGCAACGGCTTTCGTAAACCTATGACAAGGCAACTACTACTAGAGAATGTGTCTTTCCGTTATGGAAAAACTGGCCCCCTAATTGTTGATCACGTTTCTTGCGAGATTAACTCCGGAGATTTTATTGGAGTCATCGGACCTAATGGAGGTGGTAAAACAACTCTCACCCAACTCATGCTTGGATTATTACAACCCATATGTGGGAAGATTTCTAGGTGCTCCTTACATGGAACCCGCCCTTTATCTATAGGATGGGTCCCTCAACACTTTACCTACGATGCAGCTTTCCCTATTACTGTTAAAGAAGCTGTTCTTTCGGGAAGATTATCAACCCTGCCATGGTATGGGCGTTATACAAAAGAAGATCATAAAGCTTCCGAAGAAGCTCTTCTCACTGTAGATCTGATCGATTACAAAGATGCCTGCTTTTCTCATTTGTCTGGAGGGCAAATTCAGCGCGTTCTTCTAGCTAGAGCTTTAGCCGCTCGCCCGGAATTTCTTCTACTAGACGAACCTACAGCTAATATTGACCCTACTAATCAACAAAAAATTTTACAGATCCTTTCTGCTTTGAATAAACACTGCACTATCCTCATGATCACTCATGATCTGCACCACACCGAAGGTTGTTTCAATAAAGTATTTTTTATGAATAAAAAATTAACAACTTTAGCAGATACTACAACCATTTCAAAAAAATTCTGCTGCAACACATTTGGTAAATGCTCGTGATCTCTATTCTTTGCTCTTTATTCCCCTCTTTCTTATTTCCCTCTCTGCTCGCTGCTTTCGGGGCCTCTATCGCAGGGGGAATTGTAGGCTCCTATATCGTAGTAAAACGCATTGTATCTATTAGCGGGAGCATTGCACACTCCATCCTTGGAGGAGTTGGTATTGCTTTATGGCTTCAATATCAGTTCGATCTCCCGATTTCTCCTCTACATGGGGCTATCGCTAGTGCCGTTTTCGTGGCTATTTGTATCGGGAATGTCCATTTGAAATATCATGAGCGAGAGGACTCTATCATTTCCATGATTTGGTCGATCGGCATGGCCGTAGGGATCTTATTTATATCTAAGCTTCCTTCTTTTAATTCAGAACTTTCAGATTTTCTGTTTGGCAATATCTTATGGGTGACCCCAAAAGATCTCTACTGTCTTGGACTCTTAGACCTTCTAATTATTGTGATTGTATCAATCTGTCACACACGGTTTCTAGCCTTGTGCTTTGATGAAAAGTACCTCGCATTAAATCACTACTCTGTTAAGGCTTGGTATTTGTTGTTGCTTATTCTAACAGCAATCACAACCGTTGTTCTCATGTATGTAATGGGAGTCATTTTAATGTTGAGCATGCTTGTCCTTCCAGTATCAATAGCCTGCCGATTCTCTTACAAAATGAGCTACATTATTTGCATTGCATCTATTTTAAACATTTTTTGCTCGTTCCTAGGCATTATCCTTGCCTATCTGCTCGACTTACCAGTTGGCCCTATAATTGCTATCTTAATGGGAGGAGCCTACTCGCTTAGTTTACTTCTAAAAAGATCTTGCAATGTATCTACACCTTCTGCGGTAAGACCTGAAAGCAAAATAAACTCCTGATCTGGGAACTCTCGCATCAGAAGAGTTAGGCGTTTTTCACGCTCATCGGGCAATAACTGATCGATCTTATTCAAAGCGATCACCATGTTTTTATTTTTGAGTTCCTCCTTATAAGCAAAAAGTTCTCCCATCAAGATCTTCAAATCTTTTTCAGGAGCACTCCTTTCTATCCCAGAAACATCAACCACAAATAACAGCAACCGCGTACGTTCTATATGACGCAGGAAATCCAGTCCTAACCCTCGATTTTGCGAAGCTCCTTCAATAATACCCGGGATATCCGCTATGATCCAAGGCTTATGATAGCCCTCTTGGTAAACTAATCCTAAGGAAGGATGCAAGGTAGTAAATGGATATGCTCCTACCTTAACTTCTGTACGTGCTAAGGTATTAAATAAAGTAGATTTTCCCGCATTAGGGAACCCAACAAGACCAATATCCGCTATAAGCTTAAGTTCGAGTTCGACTAAACGAACCTCTCCAGGTTTTCCTGGAGTAGCTTTCGTTGGAGCTCGGTTGGTAGAAGTTTTAAAAAATACATTTCCCTTACCCCCTTTCCCTCCTTGACAGACAACAATTTGTTCTCCATCTTTAGTAAAATCGTGTATTAACTCCCCTGTATTGGCATCTCGCAAAAGAGTACCTTGGGGAACTTTCAACACTAAATCTTTACCATTTCTTCCCGTACGATTATTACTGGCTCCAGCTTGCCCATCATCAGCCTTAAGAAAACGGAGATTGCGATACTCTTCAAATGAATACATATTTGTAGCGGCTTGGATGAGGATAGATCCTCCATGCCCCCCATTTCCTCCATAAGGACCACCTTTTGGAAGATACTTCTCTTTTCTCCAAGCTACCACGCCGTTACCACCTTTCCCCGCGCGTAACTCTAAAGTAATCTGATCAACAAACATGATTGCCTCGGCACAAACAAAAAAAAGCTCCATTCTTACCTTAGGCAAAAACAGAGCTTGAACAAATAACTACGGATGAAGATGGAATTAATCTAAGCCTGAGGTATTACAGAAACGTAGGTACGGTCTGTTTTTTTCATTACAACGACACCATCTACTAAAGCAAACAGCGTATCATCCTTTCCTCTACCAACGTTTAGAGAGGGATGCCACTTAGTTCCTCGTTGTCTGACCAAAATGCTCCCAGTAGAAACTCTTTGTCCAGCGCCAACCTTCAATCCCAGACGCTTTGATTCGGAATCACGACCATTACGGCTTGATCCCTGACCTTTCTTATGTGCCATGACTCAAAAAACCCCTTATGTTCCTTACAACTTACATAACCAAATCACAAATCTTTACTCGAAGGTAGTTCTGACGATGGCCTGTTTTTTTGTGATAATTCTTACGTTTCTTATACTTGTAAGCTATGACTTTTTCTCCACGAACAAAAGAAACTAACTCCCCTTTCACTACCGCGTGACTAACCGTTGGTGCTCCAACAGAAGCTTTTGTCCCATCAAAAATGAATAAAACATCATGGAAGCAAACTTCTTTGTTTTCCTCAGAGATACCACTCAACAACTCGACGTCTATCACATCGCCTTTGCGAACCTGGTATTGCTTATTTCCTGTCTGAATTACGGCGTAAGGCTCCATCAATTCTTTCCTTATAACTTTACTTGTTGAACTCTCTATCCTAAAAAAAATCTTCCGAACTCGGCCTGAGAGTCATTGTTAGTGCATAAAAGACACGCTATCCCAAAGCGAACAACAAATATAACTTCGTCCACCATATTCGAAAAGGCTTATCGCCTTTTCCTATTCTAAAGCCCTAGTAAAACAGAGCGCAAGCGGACCGTAATAATATCGAAATTCTTTTAGCAAATACGAATTCGCTATAAAAACGCCCAAGAAGCTCTTCGCATATCCCAAACGCTACTACCGGACAAATCCGCACATCCTTGGAATGGCCAGAGCCGGGATCGAACCGACGACACAAGGATCTTCAGTCCTCTGCTCTACCAGCTGAGCTATCTAGCCATACACGGGGACATTGTAGAAAAATACCTGCTTTAAATCAATGCTATTTCTTAACATACGCTGCTTCTTTTTTGAATTTTTCCCCTAACGGAAGCCTCATTATGCAGAAAATCTTGTTCGCTATTGTTTCCAAAAACGAATTACAAGTTATAAAGAATTTAGCTATAGTTTCTCCTAAAACTCGAAGTAGAGAAGAGATTCTCAAGCCAAAGGAGCTCTGATTATGAAAAAGCATTTTATTACTGGCCTAATTATTCTTCTCCCTCTTGCCATCACCATTGCAGTTGTCGGGATGATTATGAATTTCCTTACACAGCCCTTCGTTGGTATGGCTTCTGACTTATTTGAAAAATTTAGTTTCTATGCCAAATACCGCGCGTTTCTCAGATTTGGTTTACAAATTGTGCTCCTGTTTGGACTGTTTTTTACAACAGTTCTCCTTGGGTTTCTAGCTCGCTTGATGATTTTCAAATCTTTGTTGTCTGTTTATGACAAAATTCTCCACAAAATTCCCATTATTAAAACGGTGTATAAAGCAGCACAGCAGGTAATGACAACGATCTTTGGCTCTCAGTCAGGATCTTTTAAACAAGTTGTGATGGTTCCTTTCCCTAACAAGGAAGTTTTATGCATTGGGCTTGTGGCTGGAGATGCTCCAACAACTTGTTCTCAAAACGCTAACGATCCTATGATTACTGTGTTCATTCCAACTACACCAAACCCTACTTCAGGATTTCTAACCCTGTTTAAAAAATCTGACATTACTTTTTTGGATATGAAAATTGAGGACGCCTTCAAGTATGTAATCTCTTGCGGAGTGTTGAATTCGGATCCTTGTGCTACCTCTCCATTCATAAATCCTAAATCTTAGATCTCTTTTCCTAATAGGGAAGGCATAGAATCTAAACTTACCTCAGAGCTTGTTGAAAAAAAAACAGAGCTTCACTATCCTATTTCCTTCGTAAGGCAGCAGCAAAGTTGCTGTTTCTTTTTAAATTCTTCCCACCCGGGAAACAGAGAGATCTTGTTGGGTTATTTTATGACACGAATGAGTAAGCAGGCTCGCCGTAGAGCTAAAAATCCGAAGAAGCGCAAACCCGTTTATGCTATTGTGCATCCAAAAGATGCTCCGAAAATTGCGTTTAAGGCCCACACCAACACAGTAAAAAGTGTTAGCGTTTTCGTTCCTCAAATTGGTTAATTATAGAGAGATAACATGTCTAGACATCGCAGTTACGGAAAGTCCGTCAAGGGAGAGACCAAGAGAAACGTTCTTAAGCGTTTCGAACGCATCGAAGTTTTACGCAAGTTAGGGCGTTGGGACGATGCTACCGCAAAAAAAGTCACGGGCCTCATTAAAACTCCTGTAATTAAGTAGTTGTTTTTTGCTTTGAGCCCATCTTCTCCTCAAATTTTTATTTCTAATGAACAACAAGACGTTAGTATAGATTTACAATCTGTCGAGCGTCTTGTTGCTTTGTTTTTTCAGCTTAAACAAATTTCTACGGATCAGGTGTACATTTACTTCCTAAGTGATGATGCTCTTGCTCAACTCCATAATGAGCAATTTTCTGATCCCTCTCTTACAGACACAATCACTCTTCCGATAGACAAACCAGGAACCCAAACCTTCCCTCATATTTTGGGAGAGGCTTTTGTTAGCCCTAAAGCTGCTCTACGATTCCTAGGGAAGTGTACAGAAGAGCAGTTGTATCACGAGCTTTCTCGCTATGTGATCCATTCTCTGCTACATATGCTAGGGTATGATGATCAGACTGATGAAGATAAGCAGATTATGCAAGAACAAGAGGAAGCGGCTTTGACTTTCTTATCACAAAACCAAGCCTTACTACAACCTTCTGTATAAAAAGTGATCAGAACTCTCCAAAAATTTCTATATTGATAAAAAATTTTATCGTAACATGCGAGAAGACTGTGAGTCCCACTCAATACAGACCCTAAAATAATTTCTTTTTAATGGAGAAGATCTCTTTCGCTCCTCATGCTATACATTCTGCTAGCAATTATCGTTCTTTTCCTTTTTTTCGGCTCAGCAATCAGTCGCAGAGCTTCTGCATTAGATGGAAGCGATAGTCCCCCTCTCCCCTCTACTTTCTCATCTAAAATTCTTCCATTGCTTTGTCTGACCTATGGAATGTTGGGGGCTCCTATCTACCGATACTTCGAAAGTATCTTCTCCATTTCCTTTTCTGTTTTTTGGTTTATATTCCTATCTTTTGCTCTAGTATTTTATAAAATTTTACCCCTTTTGATTCATTATTCCGAAAGCTGCATAGAATCTAGAGTAAAAGCCTTTACTACTAAAATTTTAGGAAAAACTGGAACTGGACATACTATACCCTCTTCAACGACTGCTCAACAACTTCCTCCTTCAGTACCTTCGAATGAGTTATCTACAAATATTTCCTGCCTGAATAATATGATCGCGCGAGAAATTATGACTCCGAAAGCAGACATCTTCGCCCTGCAAGAGGAAACTCCTATTTCTCAAGCTTTTACTTTGATTATAGAGGAAGGATACAGCCGTGTTCCCCTGTTTACTAAAAGCATTGATGATATCACTGGCATGGTACTTGTAAAAGACTTGCTTCCTGTTTACTACCAAAATCCTCACTCTTCTCAACCATTATCCTCTATTGCCTATCCACCTTTGTATACTCCAGAGATTCGTCGAGTCTCTCTGCTTTTACAAGAATTTCGCCAAAAACGCCGTCACCTAGCTATTGTTGTTAACGAATATGGGTTCACGGAAGGGCTCGTCTCAATGGAAGATATTATCGAAGAAATTTTTGGAGAAATCGCAGATGAATACGATGACCAAGAAGATGTGCACTACAAGAAAGTAGGCAATGCTTGGATTGTAGATGGTCGTATGAATATTTCAGATGCTGAAGAGTGTTTAGGACTTCGTATAGCACATGAAAATAGTTACGATACTCTTGGAGGGTATGTTTTCCATAAATTAGGCGCTGTCCCTGAAAAAGGAATGAAAATTTACGACGAAGATTTTTCTATAGATATTCTGTCTTGCTCCGACCGAAATGTAGAAAAAATGAAAATCATTCCAAGAAAGAGAAAACATTTATTATAAAAAACAACCTGTTCTAAATGAAATGCTAATAAAATCCTTTTTCTCTATCTGTTGTCCTAAAATATATTGCCGTAGTAGAAGAAGAAATTACGAAGAGGCACTTTTGGTTATACAATTAATAGAATTTGCTCTTTTTGTAAAACTTTCGAAATGCAGTACTGTCCTTTCTTAACCGCTTAATCTTAGGAGCCTTACGCCCAATGAATAACTTTCATAAAGAGGAACAAGGTCAAACAGGCATACTTCATTTACAAGGAAAACTCGATGGCGTCTCCTCTCCTGCTGTACAAGAAAGTATTTCTGAGTCTCTCTCCAACGGTATGAAAAATATTATTTTGGACTGCGGAGCTTTGGACTACATATCTAGTGCAGGTATTCGCGTTCTTCTACAGAGCTATCATCAAGTAGGGAAAAATGCAGGGAAAATCGCTCTAACCTCTATTTCTAAAACCGTTGAGCAAACCCTCTATGTTACCGGTTTTTTATCCTATTTCAAAGTATTTGATTCCGTAAATGAAGCTTTGCAAGCTTTAGCCAAAGAAAATGCTTAACTCTTTCTTCAACTGATATGTAGTATCAAAGTTGTGTGGTCCTGAAAAAATTTTTGGTGTAACATAACCTTGTCTTCGAAGATCCTCCGGAAAGTCTACGAAAGCAAGTTTTATACCAAGAGGTCTTCCCATTTACTCGAATTTATGTATTAGTTGCTATGCGCAGATCTGTTTGTTACGTTACTCCTTCAGTTGCCAGAGCTGGTCAAATTTCTACTTGGCGATTTGAATATTCTTCCGCTTCCTTCCTTCCTGAAGGAACATTATTAAAGTTTGACTTAGGGATAGAAGGCCGCCCTATAGATTGGGAAATTCCTTCTACGGATCTTTCCCAACCGTGTAATACCATCTATTTAGAAACACCTGCAGAGGATATTGTATCAGCAGAAGCTGTTTATGCCCCCGGAACTTATATTCCAACTTTTCACTTCGTTCTTCCTTGCGATATAGAAGCTGGTGATACTTTTTCTATTATTCTTGGAGCCTCTCCTAACTTCCCTCAAGAGGATGCTTCAGGTAATGGGGCTCAGTTATTTACTCAACGCCGAAAACCTTTTTCTCTTTATGTTGATCCCTCTGGTAAGGGAGTCTTTGAGGATCCGGATATCTTCACCATGGACATTCGAGGGAATGTTCTGAAAAATATCCGCATCTTTGCTCCTTCTTACGTTATCAAAAATAAACGCTTTGATATTACGGTGCGCTTCGAAGATGAATTCGGGAATTTAACCAACTTCTCTCCACAAGAAACACATGTTGAACTCTCTTATGAACATCTTAGGGAAAATTTAAACTGGCAGTTATTTATTCCTGAAACAGGGTTCGTTATTCTTCCTAACCTTTATTTCAACGAACCCGGGGTGTATCGTATTCAGTTACGTAATCAAGCAACCAAAGAAGTATTTACTTCTGCACCTATTAAATGCTTTGCTGAAAATTCTTCTCATCTTCTTTGGGGGCTTTTGCACGGGGAATCCGAACGAGTGGACTCGGAAAATGATATCGAATCTTGCTTACGTTATTTCCGCGATGACTGCGCTTTGAATTTCTTTGCTACATCCTCGTTTGAAGTGCAAGATGGACTTACTCCTGAAACTATCAAAATTATTAACCAAACGGTTGCTGACTTCAATGAAGAGGATCGTTTTATTGCTTTATCCGGAGCGCAATATCTTTCTGATGAATCAGGAGAAGGGATCCGGGAAGTTTTGCTCGCAAAAGAGACAAAATCTCCAGGGAAACATAAAGAATGTAAACTTTTCCCCTTGTCTAAACTGTATAAACAGTCTACAAATCATGAATTGATCTCAATTCCAATCTTCACTGCATCTAAAAAATTTGGCTATAATTTTAAAAATTTTCACCCTGAATTTGAGCGTGTTGTTGAGATCTATAACTCTTGGGGTTGTTCTGAAAGAACAGAAAGTGAAGGAAATCCTTTCCCTATAAAGGGCTCTGTTGACTCTGAAAATCCGGAAGGAACCATTCTGTCTGCTTTGAAAAAAAACCTTCGTTTTGGGTTTGTAGCTGGAGGACTCGATGATAGAAACTTGTATGCAAACTTCTTCGATTCTGACCAACAACAATACGCTCCCGGGCTAACGGCTGTTATTTGTAGTAAATATTCCCGAGAATCTTTACTTGAAGCCTTGTATCAAAGACAATGTTATGCCACTACAGGGCAGAGAATTATTGTTAATTTCCAAATCACCTCAGCACCTATGGGGTCAGAACTTTCTACAGCCATTAAGCCCGGGCTCGTGGTTAATAGGCACATTTCAGGATACGTAGCCGGAACAGCAAAGCTTACCACCATAGAGATCATCCGTAACGGAGACGTACTCCACACCTTCTCTCCTGATGGCAACAATTTTGAATACGAGTATGATGACTTAACGTCATTTGCTCAAATTGCTCTTCCAGATCCTCAAAATGGAGCTCCTTTTGCCTTTTACTACCTAAGAGTAACACAAGAAAATGGTGCTATGGCCTGGAGCTCCCCTATTTGGATAGATCTTAACTAGAATTGAAACCTTATGATTTCTTTATTTCTACTCATTTGTTGTGCCACAGCCTTGTTAGGTATAGGAGCGATGGTTATTCTGGCAGGGTCTTTTTTGTTAGGAAGACCCTTATCTAAAGGGTGTGGCCGTAATGACTGCTGTCAGAAAAAGAAATCTTGTCCACATGGAAATCAAACTTCGCAAACTGAAAACGATCATGACGACCCTTCCAGCTCGAATTCTCCCTAAAAGCTCATGGATTAAATCTTTATTTGATGATTATTTATCTGGTGCACGTCTTTCAGAAGAACAAGCTTTGCAATTACTTCTTGTTGGTCCTGAGGATCAACAGGCGTTGTGGAGTTTCGCTGACTTAGTACGTGCAAATCGTGTCGGCGATACTGTTTTCTATTCTTCAACTCTCTATCTATATCCAACTAATTTCTGCCAATTTAACTGTACTTTCTGTTCCTTTTATGCTAAGCCAGGGAATCCTTCAGGATGGTTCTTTTCTCCAGATGAATTACTTCTTTCCATAAAAGAAACTTCCTCCCCCATCACAGAAACCCATATTGTCGCAGGGTGCTATCCATCATGCAATTTGGCTTATTACGAAGAGCTATTTACAAAAATCAAACAGAATTTCCCCGATCTACATATCAAAGCTCTTTCTGCTATTGAGTACGACTATTTATCCAAATTAGAAAATCTTCCTATCAAAGAAATTATGCATCGCCTTCGTATTGCAGGGCTCGATTCTATCCCTGGAGGAGGTGCAGAAATTTTAGTTGACGAGGTCCGAGAAACACTTTCTCCAGGAAGACTATCTTCTCAAGGGTTTCTAGATATCCATCGAACTGCGCACTCCTTAGGAATTCCTAGTAACACCACGATGCTCTGTTATCACAGGGAAACACCAGCAGATATCGTTACACACATGAGTAAACTACGCTCTCTCCAAGATGAGACTTCTGGGTTTAAAAACTTTATCCTTCTAAAGTTTGCTACAGAAAATAATGCTTTAGGAAAACGTTTGCATAAAATAACTGCGAGGCATTCCATTCCTCCTGCGACTATTATTGCAGTTGCTCGACTCTTTCTAAATAATTTTTCTAATATTAAAGCTTTATGGAATTATTTAGGTCTTGACGTCGCTCTGCACCTACTATCTTGTGGAGCTAATGATTTTTCTTCTACACACCTAGGAGAAAAAGTATTTCAAATGGCCTCTTCTCAAAAACCTATTCGCATGGATATCGAGGGAATGGCAAATCTAATAACACAACAAGGGCGTATTCCATGTCTCGTGCATTCAAACATTGTTTAACAGTTGGCTGTGTGCGCTATGTCAATGCTTTGCCTTTCTCTATAGGGCTATCCCGAGCTCCTTGGATTTCCTTACATACAGATACACCAGCAAATCTAGTCCCTAAGCTGCTTTCGGGAGATGTGGATTATGCTCTGACTTCAGTAATCGCAAAATTTTCCTCTCCTCTATACCAAGTCTCTTCTTTTGGGATTGCTGCTTACAAAAAGATTTTAAGTGTAAATTTACATGCCAGACCACAATTTTTTTCCAAAGAATCTCCTCGTATAGCTGCTACAAAAGAAAGTCTTTCTTCTATTATGCTTGTACGCATCCTTTGTGAAAATCTTTGGAAAATTCCATTCCCCTCTATCACTTCGTTTTCTTCTGAAGAGGTTCTTTCTCAAGCAGAACATTACGATGCTCTATTATTGATAGGAGATACCGCTTTACGACATCCTGTCATCCCTGGATTTCAAACTTATGACCTAGCAGCTTCTTGGTATGATCTCACAGCAAAGCCGTTTGTATTTGCTGGAGTTCTTAGCTTATCTTCAGAATCTCTTGCTAGTCTACAAGAAGGATTCTCGTCCGCGCTTCATTATTTTCTGGATCATAAAACAGAGGTTTACCAAAAAGCTGCTGCATTGCTAGGACTTCCTGTATCGCTAATGCAACAGTATTACACATTATGTCGCTATGAGCTTTCCGAGGAAGATTTTGCAGGATTACAACAGTTTAAGAGCTATTATGATCGACTTCCCCAACAAACCGAACATCCAAGATATGTTTGATTCTTTGGCGCCGACCTATGACAGAATTAATACAATTTTATCATTAGGCTTACACATAACTTGGAATCGTTGTTTAGTTTCCCTTTTGGGTAGAACAGATCATCTGTTAGATCTATGTGCAGGGACAGGACAGGTAGCCCTCTCTTATATTAAAAAAAATCCTAGAGCTTCGGCAACGCTTGTTGATTTTTCAGTAAAAATGTTAGAAAAGGTTCAAGAGCGATATCCTTTAGCTCCTTTCTCTTATGTCACCGGGGACATAACAATCTTGCCTTTCTCCGATAATACTTTTAATTTGGCTTCGATGGCATACGGATTACGGAATTTATCCTTTCCTTTACAAGCATTGAAAGAGGCTTATCGTGTATTACAACCTGGAGGACATCTAGGCATCTTAGAGCTTACTCGGCCAGAAAAGCGCAATCCAGTTTATCTGCTACATAAGCTTTATCTGAATCTAATCGTTCCCAGTGTCGGACGCTTTTTCTCTGGGAACAGCTACGCCTACTCATACCTAAAAAAGAGTATCAGTAATCTTCCCTGCGATACCTCCCTTGAAGAACTATTCCAGGAAGCTCACCTCAAGACTACTCGAAAACGGAAACTTTTCTTTGGTACAGCAACGATCTGGATTTTAGAAAAATCAGTCTCTTGAAACCCTTACTTCTAGAAACTATTTACGAGCGAGCCTTTTTCCTACCGCGCTTGGCTGGCTTCTTAGGCTTAAAGTCCTCGTCTTCCTCTTCTCCATACTCTCCATCAAAGAGATCTTCAGAATCGCCATCACTATCATAACCAAGCTTAGCAGACAATTCTCGCAAAGAGTCAAAGCGCTCCGAAAACTTAGCTAAATTTAAATGATCTTCTAATCGTCCTCCCCCTCTTAAATGCGCAAGGAACTCTTCTTCTGTATCGAATTTTTCAGAAAAAGTAAGTGACGAAGCAGACGTAATCTCAGGCAGAAATAGAAAACGTCGTGCTGCAGGAGGAACTTTCGTATAAATATCACTGGATACAGTCGTCTCTGCTTCAACTTTTGCAGACTGCTTAGGAGGCCGTCCCCTTTTCGGCCGAGGATTTAAAGCCTCATTTGAATAGTAAACCTTAGACTTGTTCAAAAGAAGCTGCCTGGCCTGTGTCAACTCCTTCGATACTTTCGTATCAAACAAATGTATCTTCAATTGCTCTAAAATATGTTTTGAAAAATCAAGATCTTCTTCAAAGACAAATTGAAACTTATTATTTCTTAACCACTCGATGATACGAATACGAGAACGCTCAACATAAAACTGTTGCCACTTCTCCTGCTCTGTCTCATGGTCATAAAGAAACTCTAAAAACTGCTCGCGAGCATCTTTAGATTGTACAATCTCCAAAAACTTTTCTTTAGTATCGATATCGTAAATTTTTTCGTTAACAAATGTCTCCATGATCTTCTTGATCTCATAGAAGGTTAACTTTGGAATCAAACAATACCGATCAGCATTCTCTTCTAGTTCTTGGTAAATTTTATCAAGATCCTCCTGATCTTTATCGAGGTCTATATACATAATGAACCCCTCCACTCGATCTAGATAAAAATCTCTCTCGTCATCAGACTTCGAGAAAGCATCCATTAGTCGTAGAACGCGCAATAAAAGAGGATTTTGAGGTACAGGATATGTTGTCATAGGCTCCAGTATAGGCAATGCTCCGTTAGATAGCAACTCTCTTCTCTTGTTTTACCCTCTTGTTATCCCTGGCACTTAGATTTTGGCTCCAACCACCTAAAATTTTCACTGCGATTCAAAAGACAGACAGGGCCTTCTAAAAATACTTTACCGCCTGAAGAAAAAATCTTCACAACATTTCTACTACGGGAACATACAGATAAAGAAAAATCTTTCTCTAAGGAAAAGGTGTCTGCAACTACTAAAGCACTTGCCAACATCCCAGTCCCACAAGACAAAGTCTCCCTTTCACAACCTCGCTCATAGGTGTAGACGAGGAGTAGATCATCTTGCTTTCGCTGAATGAAATCAACATTCACTCCTTCAGGAGCAAAGTCTTCGTGATAACGAAGGAAAGAACCCCATTCTTGTACCGGAACCTTATTCACATCTGGAACAAAAACCACGACATGAGGAACCCCTGTATCAATAAAAAACACAGTCTCCGGCATACCAGGCAACACATGTGTTAACTTGCATTCTGCTTGTTTCCAATCAGGTAACGTCATGTCCACCAATACTTGTTTCATAGAAAAGAATTTACCTTGGTAGATACCGCGATCCGTCTCAATAGAAATATCTTCTAATCCGAAACACTGCGCTACATGAGCCATTGCGCATCTCAATCCATTACCACACATAGAGGCAACAGACCCATCACTATTGAAAATAGTGAGTTTAGCATCTGCTATCGTAGAAGGCTCCACACACAAAAAACCATCAACCATCTCTTCTTGACATAAAAACAAAATATCCTGAAGTGAGGGCCTTGATTCCCCTAAAATAAAACTGTTTCCTGCTCCAGAATATAGAAGATATTTACAGGTCGTTAAAAGAGAAGAGAATCCCATCTAATAATCCAAACTCCATAGCTTCGTTCGCACTCATCCACATGTCCCGATCAATAGCTTTCTCCACCACTTCTCGAGTCTGACCAGTTGTTTCGACGTACACATCAATAATGCGCGCTTTTGTTTTTAAAATTTCACGTGCGTGAATATCCAAATCAGTTGCTTGACCAGTGATGGTTCCGCCAATAGAAGGCTGGTGAATCATGATACGAGCGTGAGGCGTAGCGAACCGTCTTCCTGGAGCTGCACATAAACTCAATACAGATCCCATAGATGCTGCCAATCCTGTTACCACAGTAGTCACAGGAGAAGAGATCATTTTAATTTGGTCCCATACGGCAAAACCTGCATCAACAGAACCTCCCGGACTATTAATAACAAATACAATCGGTTGCCCAGGACTTGTGAGCTCCAAATACCAAAGCTTCTTGATAGCTTCCGCAGCGCTCTTCTCTGTTACAGGCTCAGAGAAAAAAATTCGCCGAGAATCTAACAACTTTCTATCTATCACATCTTGTAACTTATGCATCATTTCCCCTTCTGGCATAGAATCTCTCACTAAACTAGCGTTTCCAAATCAATTTCAGGGTAAAGAGGGAATCTTATTAATAAATCTGCTACTCGTTGTCTCGCCTCTTGAGCAATTTCTTCCGGTAGCTCCCCCTCACTTTTACTAGAACCGCCCTCAGCATGGCTTCTCACAGTAATATTTCGCAATACTTTCACAATAATATTCGCGACTTCTTCCATCTCAGCACTACTCATGCCTAATGTTGTTAGTGCCGGCGTACCCAACCGAATACCAGAAGTTTTCCATTTCCCTGCAGCATCAGAAGGAATAGCATTACGATTCACAGCGATACCTACAGAAGTTAATATATCTTCTGCAATACGTCCAGGAACTCCGAGAGAGGTCAAATCGATAATCAACATATGATTATCTGTTCCTCCAGTTAATAATCTCAATCCATTACGCTGAAAAACTTCAGCCAAAGTCCGCGCATTCTCTACAACTTGATGTGCATATTTTCTAAAAGTTATCGTCATCGCTTCTTTCAAAGCGATAGCTTTAGCTGCTATTACATGGGGAAGAGGCCCTCCCATCATCAACGGACAAGCTTTATTCAAAGTCTCAGCATATTCTTTTTTAGCTAAAACTAGACCACCCCTAGGACCTCGTAAAGTTTTATGTGTAGTCGTTGTAACAATATCCGCATAAGGTATAGGATTTTCTTCTCCTACAAAAACACCGCCAGCAACTAGCCCTGCAAAATGAGCCATATCTACCCATAAAACTGCACCACAATCTTCTGCAATTTGCTTCAATACAGCAAAATTTAATCGTCTGGAATACGACGAATATCCTCCAATAAGAACGGTTGGTTTATGTGTTTTCGCTATTCTCGCGATTTCATCATAATCAAACAGTTCGGTATCTAAATTAACCTCATAAGGAAGACAGTGCATCAACTTAGACATGATATTCATACGTACGGTACCATGAGTCAAATGCCCGCCGGAATTTAAAGAAGGACCCAAACATTTATATTGAGCCATTTCCAATTTCAAAGCCTCATACTCTTGCTCTGAAAGATCATTGATCGTCTTGTATCCCAAACGATGAACAGCTGGATTTTGAATCTTCTGTGTAAGAATAGACATAATCGCTAACAAATTAGCATCTGCACCCGAATGAGGCTGAACACAAGCACTCTCTGCTCCGAACAACTCTTTAGCAGTTTCTACACACTCCCACTCAATAGCATCCACATTCTCACAACAAGAATAGAACCGCTTAAACGGGCTTCCTTCACAATACTTATCTGTGAGTAAATTCCCCATAGCTAATTGAACAGATAGAGAAGAAAAGTTCTCTGAAGCAATCATTTTCAATCGAGATCTTTGGCTTTTCAATTCCTGCACTATGCTATGTCCTATAGAAGGAAATGTATGTAACAAATGGTCCAAAGATGCTAAATAGGCTACGGAAGCCAAACTTTGGTGATTTTTTTCGGAAATATTTCTCAAATATCTATCCAATAAAGACGCCATATTTCCACCTCCACTGACTAAACCTTTAAGATCTCTTGGAATTCGGTTAAGGAACTTTTCCCCCCGCCTAAAATTGATTCTTCCTTATTGTTTACAGACTTCTTTTGCTTCAACTAGGAAGCTTAACCCTTCCTTCTACGAAGAAAACTAGTAAAACGATAAAAAATAAGAATCAAAGATTTAGAGATCATTCCCGCACTATTTATCCAAGTCCTAAATCATAAGATCTTTGCTATTACTGCGGCTTCAGTTGATCACATTCACAGAGCAAAAGTCAAGAAGCTTCCAATCAGGAAAAAAGCTTCTCATCATTCAAAAAATACTCTACTATGAACTCAGGGATATTCCTCGAAAAAATCCCATCACAATATCTATGCCACTTTATCTAGGTCTCAATCCATTATCTGCTAAACGATTTTCTGCTACTTTTCAACCTATTATTCGTATAATTCCTTTCTCTAAACAGGCTCCTCAAATACGTCGAGCAAGAAAATTTCTCGTATCCGCTTCCTATATTTTGTTAACAAGTCCTTCATCAACAGATTGTTTTTTTTCTTCTATTAGAAAAAAAATCCTCTTACCAAGCCTTATCAACAAAAATTTTGTCACAATTGGAGAAACCACCTCTTCTAGACTGCGAGTCTATCTTCCTAAAGCTAAAATTACGCAGTGCGAGTTCCCTCAAGCAGAAGCCTTTCTTCCTATCTTGTCCTCCCTTCCTAAAAACTCTTCTTTGCTTTATCCCCATTCTTCTTTATCTAGACCTGTCATTCGTTCTTTTCTTGAGACACTTCCACAGCCTTTCTTTGCCTATCCTCACTACACTGTAAAAGCTGTTAAACTTTCTCTAAAAATTTTTATCCCGCATAAAACCATTATTCTCACAAGCCCTTCAATCGTTCGAGCATATGCAGAACTATTTCCCCTTCTTCCTAATAAAGAACATTGGTGTCTAGGAGAAGTTAGTGCTTCGGAATTCAAGAAAATTTTCCACTGCTCTCCTTCTAAAATCCTTTTCTCAGCAAAAAAGTTCTCTTATTGTGAATCACAATGACATTTACTTTAATGAAGCTTTCTCAGAAAATTCGCGAGAAAGGTCCTTCTTATTTTCAGAAGGTGGACCATTTCATTTGCCCTATAAGCGCATGACTGATAATTCTTCTAACTTTATTCTTCCAGCTCCTGAGTGGGTGTATCGCGTAGGTATTGGTCAAGACAGTCATCGCTTTCTTACCAAAGAAGATCCAAAACCGTGTATTTTAGGTGGGGTTGTTTTTGAGAATACCCCAGGGTTTGACGCAAATTCAGATGGAGATGTCGTCTTTCATGCTATTTGTAATGCTTTTTCATCTGTAACTCATGTAAGCATTTTGGGAGGGGTCGCAGATAATTTATTAAAAACACAAGGGATTACTGACAGCGCTACTTACTTGAGAGAAGCTGTGGCGTCTTTAAAACCTACACAAAAAGTCTCACATCTAGCCATTACTGTAGAAGGGAAACGCCCAAAACTACTTCCCAAAATACCTGCTATGCGAGAAAAAATAGCCAATATACTAGAGATCCCTATAAACTCTGTTAACATCACAGCCACTTCTGGAGAATGTTTAACAGAAATGGGTAAAGGACATGGCGTACAATGTCTCTGTATATTGACAGTCATGGAATATTGTCCATGTTAATACACGTCTAAGACTAATCGTTTTTGCAAAATCAGCTCTTTCAAAATTTCTTGGCCTAAAATGCTCCCTAATGTGTGCTTGATCTCAGAACCAAGGACCTTTTTCCCACATACAAAGAAAAACGCGCCTTGTTCATAGCTTTCTTGAATTAGCTCTTTTTGCTGTTCAATCACATCCTGTACATACACTTTAGACTCAGAATCTCTTGAAAAAGCAGTAAACAATTTCAACTTATCAGAAACGACCAGCTCTTTTAAAAAATCCCGATAATAAAAATTATCTTTTTCAAACCGTTCTCCAAAGAATAAAATATTCTTACCAGGATCCTGAGAATATAGCCTATGTTGTAAAAAACCTTTATATGGCGCAATGCCGGTCCCTGCTCCAATCATAACTAAAGGTTTTCCAAATTGTTTCTGTTCCAAGGTAAAATGTTTCGTTGATTGTATAAATCCACGAAAAGCTTCTCCCTGGTGCAAATCCTTACACAAAAAAGCTGAGCACAACCCATAACGAAGTTGTATTTTCCCAGGGAAGCTTACACAACGAACCAGTAATTCTATTTCTTTATCCAAACTTGTTGGCGCAGATGCTATAGAATAAAATCTAGGCAACAGAGGCATTACACTAGAAACAAACATCTCCAGAGGAATTTGCGGTTGATAAAATAGGATAGCCTCAGCCAATGACCATGAGTCTTCCAAATCTTCAGGGAAAAACAGTCTTAAAGATTTTGGAATTTTATCGAGATCTACGTAACTGATCAAAAATTCCTGGATAGACATAAAGTCGTCTATATGCCGAGAAATCACAGAGACACTAGGATCATACCGTAGAGCGGTTAATACAGAATCAACCAAAGAAAGAGGATTTGTCGGGAAAACGCCCAGAGCGTCCCCAACTTTATAGTTCATACCAGGATGATTACACAAAATCCGAAAAACAGGATCCGAAAGACCCTGTTTTTCTTCCCAGTCTGAAGGGCAAAGCTCACGCGAATACAAAGTCATCCACTGAGCTTTAAATTTAGTAAATAAAGACATTATCAATCAAAAAAATTAAGCAGCCTTAATCTTAATATCGACACCAGCAGGCAAAGACAACATCTTCAAAGCATCTATCGTTTTTCCTGTAGGATCTAAAATATCGATCAAGCGTTTGTGAGTGCGGATTTCGAACTGCTCACGAGATTTTTTATCCACATGAGGAGAGCGCAAAACTGTATATACCTCTCTCTTCGTTGGCAAAGGAATTGGACCAACAACACGAGCCCCAGTTCTTTTAGCAGTCTCAACAATATTTGCTGTAGACTGATCGAGCTGTCCCTGATCAAAACCTTTCAAGCGAATCCGAATTCTTTGTTTTTGCTGCTTCATATATTCCTTACTTCTTAACAATCTCTTCTTGAATTTTCTGAGGAACTTTAGCAAAAAATGCAGGTTCCATAGTCGACGTAGCTCGACCAGAAGTTAACGATCGCAGCGAGGTCATGTAGCCAAACATCTCACTCAAAGGGACCTCTGCACTGACCTGTGCCATATTTCTGGAAGATTCCTGCCCTAAAATCTTACCTCTACGACGGTTTAAATCCCCAATCACATCACCTAAATGATCCTCTGGAGTCACAATTGTCACTTTCATAATAGGCTCTAGAATTACAGGAAGAGCTTTTCTACAAGCTTCTTTAACAGCCATTGAACCACAAATCTTAAAGGCCATTTCGCTAGAATCTACTTCATGGTAAGACCCAAATACGATACTTACCTTAATATCGACTAAACCATATCCAGCTAAGACTCCAGAATTCAATCCCTCTTCAACCCCTTTGATTACTGCTGGGATATACTCTTTAGGAATTACTCCTCCAACAATCTTGCTGACAACCTCGTTCCCTTTACCAGGCTCATTTGGCTCAATTTCTAAGCAAACGTGAGCATACTGCCCTCTACCACCAGACTGTTTGACGTATTTTGTCTCACTATTACTTACCTTCGTAATAGTCTCTTTATAAGAAACCTGTGGTTTACCGACATTAGCTTCAACTTTAAATTCTCGAATCATACGATCGCGAAGAATATCAAGGTGTAGCTCTCCCATCCCAGAAATAATCGTCTGGCCAGTCTCTTCATTAGTAGAGACTCGGAAAGTAGGATCTTCCTCAGATAAAGCACTCAAAGCTTGAGCTAACTTCTCTCTATCTCCCTTAGATTTAGGCTCAATTGCCATGTCAATTACAGGTTCAGGAGCTTCAATACGCTCTAACACAATCTCCTGATTTTCTTCACACAAAGTATCTCCTGTCACAGAGAACTTGAGCCCCACACATGCCCCAATGTCCCCGACAGTAAACTCATCTCTATCGGTCCGCTCATTAGCATGCATCTCCAGCAATCTAGAAATACGCTCTTTCTTATCTTTAGTGGAATTAAGAATAGCGGATCCTTTCTTCAATGTCCCGGAGTAAATACGAATGAAAGTAATACGTCCAACATACGGATCCGTCATAATCTTGAACGCTAATGCTGCCAAAGGGCCATCTTTCGAAGGCTTCAAAGAAATCTCTTCTCCAGTCTTCAAATTAATCCCGCGAACATCACCACGATCAAGTGGAGAAGGCAACCACTTCACAATCACATCGAGAAGCTGTTGAACACCTTTATTTTTAAAAGCACTTCCACAAAGGACGGGATTAATTTTACCACTGATGACTCCTTTGCGCATTACCGTATGGATCTCTTCTTCAGTAATAGAATTTGGATCCTCCAGAACCTTTTCCATAAAGGCTTCATTGCCTTCATCAACTGTAGCCAACTCTTCTAGTAGCTGCATTCGCAGTGCTGCACACTGCTCTTGAAGATCTTCCGGAATTTCACGCTCTTCCCATTTAGCCCCCAACGTCTCTTCTAAAAAGTAAAGAGCCTTTTGGGAAATTAAATCTACCATCCCGACAAACTGACTTTCCGAGCCAATTGGACAATGAACAGGAATAGCATTCGCACCGAGCTTTTCTCTCATAGACTCAACGGCGCCAAAGTAATTGGCTCCCATACGGTCCATTTTATTCACAAAAGCAATCCGCGGAACACCATACTTATTTGCCTGTCTCCAAACAGTCTCGGACTGTGGTTCGACTCCAGAAACCGCATCAAAAACAGCAACGGCTCCATCTAAAACTCGTAAAGAACGCTCCACCTCGATGGTGAAATCAACGTGCCCTGGAGTATCTATGATATTGATCTTTGCTCCCAACCAAAACACTGTTGTAGCAGCCGAGGTAATGGTAATCCCCCTTTCTTGCTCCTGCTCCATCCAGTCCATGGTCGCACCGCCCTCGTGGACCTCCCCGATCTTATGAGTTCTTCCCGCGTAGAAAAGAATTCGCTCTGTTGTTGTTGTCTTACCTGCATCGATATGCGCCATGATACCGATATTTCTAATCGCGTCTAAACCGAACTCTTGATCGCTCATCGAACTTTTTTGCCTCTCACACACGAATATTAAATGTTATCTTACCATTTGTAATGAGCAAATGCTTTATTTGCCTCAGCCATGCGATGGGTGTCCTCGCGTTTCTTAATCGTAGCACCCTGTTTATTAAAGCAGTCAATCAGCTCATTAGCTAGGCCGACCTCCATGCACTTTCCTGGCTTAGAGCGCGCATGCTTAATAATCCACTGCATAGCAAGACAGCTTCTTCTATCAGGAGCTACCTCAACAGGAACTTGATAGGTAGCACCACCAACTCTGCGGGAGCGAACTTCAAGGATAGGCTTGGCATTCTCCAAAGCTTCCTCAAACCCTTCTAAAGGATTTTCTAATCCCAATCTTTTAGCAAAACGCTCAAGAGCCCCATAAACAATTTTCCTGGCTATGCTCTTTTTACCGTGCAACATTACTTTGTTAATAAATCTTTCTAAGACTACGCTCCCGTAAACAGGATCGCCCGGAATGACCTTCTTCTCAGCCGCATGTCGTCTTGACATATAAACTCAACCTCTTCGTATTCTTTGCTTTAGGTTTAAGAAATTAACCTACTTAGGACGCTTCGCGCCGTAACGGGAACGACTCTGTCTTCTATTTTTTACAGCAGCACAATCCAAGGCTCCTCGCACAATGTGATAACGCACCCCTGGCAAATCTTTAACTCTCCCGCCTTGAACTAAAACGATACTGTGCTCTTGCAAGTTATGACCTTCCCCACCAATGTAGGCGATCACCTCTTGTCCATTAGATAACCGAACCCAAGCAACCTTACGCAATGCGGAGTTAGGCTTCTTCGGAGTTTTAGTTTTTACTTGAAGACAGACTCCCCTTTTTTGAGGAGATTTTTGTAAAGCTGGAGATTTTTTTCTCGTTGCGCCAGACTGACGCTTCTTACGTATTAACTGATTAATCGTCGGCATGTACTCTTCTCGATTCAACCTCTCTTACAAACAGGAAAATATAGGATAAGAATATCTTTGTTTGCAAGGGGTTATTTCTAGAACTAGTAAGAGTTTATGGTTCTCTATAACAACTTTATTAAAAAAGTTTTATTCCCAAACATTTTCTTAAAGTAAGCTTCGCTTAAAAAGAAAAACAATAAAAAAAGAGTTAAACCCTTGATGATAAAAGGGTTTCTTTGAATACTATTATTTTAAAAACTAGAAAACAAGCCCTATATTATGAAAGTTGTTGTGAATCCTAATCATAAACATTCACAAACCCCAATTCAGGTATTACCTCAGAATCAGCGCGCTACGTTTTTTAGAAATACTGCCATGCTAACCTGTAGTTCCCTATTCACTCTGTGTTCAGCAATTTTATTCATTATGGGACTTTTCCCCCAAACAACAATCCCTTTTGCTGGAGCATTTTTTGTAATCGGTATGTTTCTTGCGTTTTCAGCTCTCAGCATCTTTCTTGTCGCCCTTATCTATAATATGAAAAATTGGTTACTGAATAAGCCTATCCCTTTACCAATCCTTTCAAATATAAAATTCCTTGTTGCGAAAGATAAATAATTCTTTTCCTTCCCTTACCCAAAAAAGTTTTTTTTCATGTTGAGAGAACAAATAGCCAAATATTTGGGGGACTGAAGAACAAACTCCAACTCAAGTTTGCGTAACTCTTGTCGAAGATACGAATAACCGCAGTTAATAGAGATATTCGTAATGATGAGACTCGCTCGTTTTTGTCTTCTAGTCTTAACCTTATTTCCTCAATTTTCGTTTTCTGCAGAACTTCTTAGGCAAACAGATGTCCGCAAAACCATAGAAAAACTTGTTGAACATCACATAGATACGAAGCAAATCTCTCCTTATATACTTTCTCGCTCTTTAGAAGATTATGTCCGTGCTTTTGACTCTCATAAAGCATACCTCACCAAAGATGAGGTTCTAGCTCATGCTTTCTCGGAAGAAGCAACTCATCCTTTATTTAGGGAATATCAAGAAGACAATTTTTCTTCTTTTCGAGCACTAAATACCTGTATCCAACAGGGAATTGCCCGAGCGAAGGAATGGAGATCCGTATGGTTAGCCAATGCAGTACGAGTCATTCAGGATGCCAATTCCCATATAATCGAGAAAAAACCTACTACTTGGGCCTCTTCAATTGAAGAACTGAAGAAGAGACAATATGATCTTCTTCTTTCCTTTGCATCAGTATATTTGGAAGATACTGCAAAAAATCGCTACCAAGGAAAAGAATATGCTTTAGTGAAACTTTGTATTCGCCAGATTGAAAATCATGAAAATCCTTACATTGGCATTAATGATCATGGCCACAAGATGTCTCCTGAAGAAGAAGCTAATAGCTTCCATATTCGTATTATCAAAGCCATTGCGCACAGCTTAGACGCCCATACCGCCTACTTCAGCAAAGAAGAAGCCCTATCGATGCGAGCACAGCTAGAAAAGGGTATGTGTGGCATAGGCGTCGTTCTTAAAGAAGATATTGATGGAGTCGTTGTTAAAGAAATTCTTCCTGGAGGCCCAGCTGAGAAAACAGGAAGTCTCCGTGTTGGAGATATTATTTACCGTGTTAATGGGAAAAATATAGAAAATATGCCATTCCCCGGAGTTTTGGATTCTTTACGAGGATCCCTAGGTTCCTCAGTTACTCTGGATATTCACCGACAGGATAATGATCATGTCATTCACTTACGCCGCGAAAAAATTCTATTAGAAAGTCGTCGTGTTGACGTATCTTATGAACCTTACGGAGACGGAGTTATCGGAAAAATAACATTACACTCTTTTTACGAAGGAGATAACCAGATATCAAGTGAACATGACTTACGGAGAGCTATTCGAGAACTACAAGAAAAAAACCTTCTTGGATTAGTTCTTGATATCCGAGAAAATACTGGTGGATTTTTATCTCAAGCCATCAAAGTTTCCGGTTTATTTTTGACCAATGGCGTTGTGGTTGTCTCTCGATACGCAGATGGGTCTGTAAAACGCTATCGCACTATTTCTCCCCAAAAATTTTATGACGGTCCTTTAGCTGTCTTGGTTTCAAAAAGTTCTGCCTCCGCAGCAGAAATTGTTGCACAAACACTTCAAGACTATGGTGTAGCACTTATTGTCGGCGATCGGCAAACGTATGGGAAAGGAACTATTCAGCATCAAACCATTACAGGAAACGATACTCAGGAAGATTTTTTTAAAGTAACTGTAGGAAGATATTATTCTCCTTCAGGGAAATCAACACAACTCGAAGGAGTTAAATCAGACATAATCATTCCTTCTCGTTATGCAGAAGAAAATCTCGGAGAACGTTTTTTAGAATACGCTCTTCCCGCTGATCAATATGAGAATGTTTTAAACGACAACCTGAGAGATCTAGACATCAACATTCGTCCCTGGTTCCAAAAATATTATTCTCCACATTTACAAAAACCAGAGCTAATTTGGCGAGAAATGATTCCTCAGCTTGCACAAAACAGCCAAGAACGGCTTGAAAAAAATAAAAATTTCGAAACATTTCTTCAATGTTTGAAGAAAATAGATAAACAAGAAAAATCTTTTGGCAGTAACGATCTACAAATGGAAGAGACTGTCAATATCGTCAAAGATATGATTTTCCTAAAAACCTCTTTAAAAGCTTCAGTTCAATAAAAAATTGGGGAGAGGGTTAAAAAAACCCTTCTTCCCTTTCATCAATACAAAACGCTGATGAGAGATAAATCTAGCTCACCAAACTATTTCTCCGAGATGATGTAGCCTCAATAATATTTCCTATCTCATCTAAACGCTGCTCCGTAAAAATTTTATTGGAATCATTTAGCTTACCATCATCTAGAAGATCCTCTGAAGTTTTTAGAACCTTTTTACAAAACATCCATTTTGTTGGAGAACAATATCCTTCCATAGACAGAATCCCCACGCAAATATTTACACACCCTAAAATAGCAGGAATAGCTAAGTAAATCATACTAGCCATAGAAACCACTGGTGGAGCTACAAATACCATCGATGCGATACTTGCCATCACTAAAAGTATCCCTAAAACTACTAATCCTACCTTAAATGCTGTCGAGGACAGAAACTCTACTATACAACTCTTTGCTGATTTCGTTTGAGTAGTCTCATTAGAAATAGTTTGCTCTGAATTAGGAGATGCGACTCCAGGAATAACGGGCTCAACGCTCATATTTTCCCTCCTATTTTAATTGACGTCCAGATAGATTACACGAAACGCTTATTTTTTCAAAACATATCTAGAATAGATTCTGAAACAGGAAAGAGAAAAAATGCATTTTTATGACAAAATAAAAAGCCGTCCAGAACGAATTCTGGACGGCTCTCACACATCGATTAAAATGAATGCTATTAATAAATGTGTGTATTTTCTGTATCAGACACGGGGACTGTTAGAGTATCGGAAGAGAGAATCGCCTCTCCACGAGCATCCCCCGCAGATACAGCCTTCAATGTTACAGAAAACTCTACAGTTTCCTTAGAACCTAGTTTAGGTAATGTATCGAATACAACAGTGTTACCTGTGATCGTGCCTTTCGTTGGTCCAGAGAAAGATACTGGTTGTAATTCTTTGGAGAATTTCAAAATTAAAGAAACGTTAGTATCTTCTGCAGAACCTCGGTTTGTCACGCAGACACGGTAAACTGTATTTTCTCCTACACAGATAGGATCACAAGTATCGACTACACACATATGAGTAGCAGCAACACCTTTCCAGTAAGTAGTTGCTTCTGCACAAGATGTGCAAGTACCACAATCAGAGCAACTCTTGACCATGACATTATTTGTGAACTGTCCAGGAGTTTGCGCTCTTACCAAAACCTTGTATTGTAAAGATTCTCCAGGATTGAGTTCTTTCAAAGTCCAAACAACTTTATTGCAAGAGACTTGAGCTCCAGAAGAAGCCTCAATCACAGTTAACCCAGGAGAAAGAGTATCTTCAATCATGACATCTCGCAAAACAAGATCTCCAGGATTGGAAACAGAAATCACATACTCTACAGGCTTACAAACATAAGACCAGTCTGCTCCCGCAACATTAATTTGTACGCAAGGCTCGTTAATTACAGTTGTTACGCTAGCCGTATTTTTGTGTCCCCCACAATAAGAAACTGTCGCAATATTTGTAGTACGACCACGTTTAAGTGGGCAAAACTCAACAGTGATTACCTTCTGCTCTCCTGGTTGCATATCCCCAAGAGTGAACGTGAGTACACGTTGTCCTGAAGAATGCGCATAACCATCTGGAACAGGATTTTCTACAACAACATTACGAGCTGTTGCTGTTCCTTGGTTAACTACATGGATTTTGTAAACTACTGGACAACGCAAACAAGCTTGCTCAGGACCATCCTGTTTTACACAAATAGCAGGCTGTCCACATTTCGTAACGGAACGAACCTCTGGACAAGCACAAACGGTTGCAGCAGTAAAGCAGCATCCTTCTTTAAGAGGTTTCACCCATACAGTGATTTTACTTCTTTCGCCTTGTCCTAGACGATCTATTTTCCAAACTAACTTACCATCAGTAGTGGGAGTAGTCATTGGATCACTACTAACAAATTCTGCTTCACATGGCAATTGTTGTGTAATGATGACATCAACACAATCTCTTTTCCCTACAGCAGTAATTTCAATAGGATATGGAGATCCTACTGTAGCATATTCAGGAACAGCTTGTATGATTTCAACATTACGATCATCATTAACTTTAACTGTATACATTCTGCCGAAGCAAGAATCTTGCTTAGGTTCCGAGGCTCTAGGCTCACGAACTGGGGCAATTTCTTTACGGATTATAGGGTTCTCTTTGTGATGAGATTTTTTCCCTTTTTTCCCTTTTTGAGCAACGTGCTCTTTCGCTTTGGTGTCAGCTAGGCTAATAACGTTTGTAGAGAGAGACTCTGCCACAGAGGTCTCTAACACCCCGCTAGCAAATAAACTCGCCACACTAGTCACCGCGAAGATCGTCACTGCTCGTCTGATGAGTTTGTTCATAGGATCTCCTATTCGCATAGATTATTTTTTGTCTGCCATCGGGTAGAAATTGTTATTAACTAACTTTTACCCTCAACATTCTTCTTTTAGCCGAAATAGTTAGTAAGGAAGTACTTTTCCTTACTAACTACGTCTGTTGTGGGTAGGCTCTTAATTCGCGCTACCTATTGTCTGCATCTGCTATCAGCTGGAATGCCTTTAGCCTGAGGACCTTGTTTGGCCTCATGATGTACATCTCCCCCGCAAGGTTTGCAAGCTGGGACATACCCGTTACAAGAGTTGCAACTACCGTCTACCTCTTTCTTCTTAGACTCACAAGGGGAACATTTCATAGGTGCGCATGGATCTTCGAAGCAACAGTCAACGATACGACAACAACTACTTAAGGAAACAACACTGCACAAAGCAGCGAGTAAAGCAGTTTTTTTCATAACTTCCAGACTCCTTTCTAGAAAAGGGCTTCTTGAAGCTTCTTTTATCGACAAAAGCAATTCTTTTAAATAAAAGAAGCCTGCCCTCATAGACAATATTACATTATAAAATAAAAATTATATCAAATGTTTTTTAAAACAAACTATCTTCTAACAAACTGTTCTTTTGTTAAAAACAAACTAAACAAAACAATATATTTCAGTGAGTTAAAGACTTTGTAAAAGAAAATGAAATAAAAAAATGAAAATATAGAAAAAAATTATTTTTATCTAAGTTATAGATAACAAACTTACTAACTATGTAATATGTAAAAATCGGGGGAGATAAATAATGAGAAGATTTTTCCTTTTTTTTACAGCAGCAACAGCCCTATTGACACAGGGATGCTCCTACGAGCCTCCTAAAAGAGAGTATATCCTGGCACAAAAGTGCTCGCCCCTTTTCAAACACGCCCAAACTTTAGGTTTTTCCCTTGCCCAGGCTGTATTTGAAAACACCTTTTCTACAAAATCCCCAGCAGTGGATTCTGAGAAACTTTCTCAAAATCTAGAATTCTAAAAAACGGATTTCTTCAAACTTTTGCTCTTGCAAGGCTTTATCAACCTGCTGCTGTACTTTCTTCACAACTCCCCCGAGTAGATTTTGGGCATGAGTAAGCCGCGCTCTCGTCCGAGCTTTTCCTAGCAATTCCATGGAATCAAATAGAGGCAATCCCTGCCTTTCTCCAGTAACAGCTACATATAATAAAGGGATTACAGACTTTTTGTGATGAACCTGAAAAGCTTCAGCTAACCACTTAGATCCTTGATAAAAGAAGTCTTTCTCCCATATATCTTTCTTTTCTAAATACTTAACTAAGCTATAAAGCATTACCGCTGCCTGATCTTGCTTAAGTGAAGTCGGCAACAACTTCTCCTTTGTATACTGTGGAATTGCGGTGAAAAAGAAGCTTGTTAACCCAACAAAATCAGCCAACGTCGTAACACGCGTCTGACAAAGAGGAAGAATTTTGAGTAAAAATTCATCATTCCACAACCACTCTTTCAGCTCTTTTAAAAGGCTCTCCGGGGATCCCTCGTGATTGAGATAATGTTTATTCATCCAATCTAGCTTACGGATATCAAAAACAGCACCCGACTTTCCAATACGTTTAGGATCAAAAGCTTCAATTAATCTCTGAGTGGAATAAATCTCCTCGTCCCCCTCCATACTATATCCCATCAGAGTAAGGAAATTTACAAATGCCTCTTTTTTATACCCAGCATCTCGGTAATAGAAAATAGAAGTAGGATTCTTTCTTTTAGACAACTTACTTCCATCAGGATTCAGCAAAAGCGGCATATGGAAAAACTGAGGAGGCTCCCATCCAAAAGCTTGATAAAGCAATAGATGTTTGGGAGTAGAGCTTAGCCATTCCTCACCTCTTAACACGTGTGTGATTCCCATCAAATGATCATCAACCACGTTAGCAAAATGGTAAGTTGGGAACCCGTCCGACTTCACCAAAACTTGATCATCTACATCCGCCCAAGGGAATACCACACGTCCCTTGCACTGATCTTCAAAAATACTCTCTCCCGTCAAAGGTACCTTCAAACGGATTGTATATGGCTGTCCTTGTTCTTCTCTCTCTCGAACTTCCTCTGCAGACAGATAACGATACCGTCGATCGTATCCTCCCCTGTACCCCAAAGTACTGGCTACAGCCCGCATCTCCTGCAATTCTTGAGGTGTAGCAAAACATTTATATGCGTAATCCGTTTGTAAAAGAATTTCTGCGTATTTTTTATATATCTCTGTTCTCTCTGACTGGCGATAGGGCCCATAAGCTCCACCGACATCTGGCCCTTCGTCCCATTGAATTCCACACCATTTAAGAGCTAAGAAAATATTTTTTTCATAATCATCACGACTTCGAGTTTGATCCGTATCCTCAATTCTCAAAATCATTTTTCCATTAAATTTTCTCGCAAAAACCTCATTAAACAAAGCCATATAGGCTGTTCCTACATGAGGGTCTCCTGTAGGAGAAGGGGCTACTCTAACGCGTACATTTTGGAAAATCATTCGCTACTAACCAGAGAAAGGAAACTTTTCTATCTTTATGAAACGAACTTCCCTATTTCTAAGGGTTCCTGTTTCTTATCTTGTCAGGCATAAAATCGGACCGCTCAAAGCCCTATGTTGCCTTACACAATACCAAAAGAGAATGATTCTTGGCGACTTTTTAACAAAACGAAAAAGAAGAGTCTTAGAAAAACTCTTCTTCACAAAAAAGCCTCCCTCAGGATTCCAAAGGAGGCATTCATATAATAAAATTTAGCAAAAAGGATCCCTATGAAATAAAATTCTCTGGATCCGCTCCTAAAGAACTAAGCCCTTCTTGCATAGCGGCTAAGCTCTTTCCTTTACGATCAGCTTCCTTCTTAAGATAATCATTTCGATATCTATCAACTTCTGAGATATGAATAACCCAGGCAGATCCTCTTCGCTCTCCCTTCATTGCACCAATACGCGTAGCATAGTAGATCTTTTGTTCTGGAACATTCAACATGGAAGCCACTTGGCCTACAGAATAAAAGCCTTTCTCATTATCAAAGAGCAACTCTCCCTGATAGGTGGAATTAGCCCGCGAGTAGCGTTTGCGTCTGTAATCTTCTAAATCCTGCAGATCAATTTCCCAGCGAGTCGTTTTCGATGCTTTTAATTTCTTCTGCTTAATCGCAACATAAATAGCTTGGCGAGTTACGTTATGCAGCTTAGCAGCCTGAGTAATCGACACTTTTTGCGAAGCATTAGGAACCGCATTCCCATCCTGATGCTCTTCCTGTTGCTGATTCTGAACTTGTCCTACTTCGGCCCATGCATCTTGTTGTAAGCATTCCATATAACTGTTTAGTCCTCCCCCGTCCACTTAAAAACAAACTTTATTCCCACTTTAGATTTGTGAATAAAGGCCCTCTAATTTCCACAACGAACCCACTCACTATGCGTTCTTTTTTCCTCTAAAATGGTAAACGCTTATCAAAAATCACAAATTCCTTAAAAAAAGAAAGTAACATTTTCCCAACAAAAAACTTATTAATCAAGCAGTTTGTAATAAATGCTATTTTTGAAACAAACTTTCTTAAAAATTTTTACAATTCGTCCTTAGAGAAGAGACTTTCAAAAATTTTTTTGCCGTTTGTTCAGAAAAGAATAAAAAAATCTTTGCATAAGCCGGGAATAAACGATCTCCTATTAGCTAAAATCCTCATCATTTTCTGAGGTTAAACATGGAGACTGTATGCGAAAATCCTGAATTAAAAGGCGGATCGCTCCGCGAGCAGATCGCCTCATAATACGCAATGTATAGGCAATATCTATGGGCATATTCCAATGGGCCTTGAGCAACCCAATCTTATCTCCTTGACCAAAGGCTGTACCTTCTAAGTTTCTTTCTCCACTATTGAGGTATAATTTAACGTGATTCCCAGCCAATAATTTCGGATAACGAACTTGTATTGCTTTGGTATAAAACACAGGGGACAAATTCCCTTTCCCAAAAGGTTCGAGCAACTCCATAGACGAGATCAAATCTCGGTTGATATGAGAAAAATCCATACAGGCATCCACAGGGAGAGTCAGCATAGCATCGTCTTTCCTTAAAGAAGAGCTCACTAAATGAATAAACTTTTTCCTAAAACCTTCCACCTGCTCCTCTTTAATCATGAGGCCTGCAGCAAAATCATGTCCTCCATAAGATAAAAAGAAAGATTCACATTTACGAAGTACGCCTAATAAAGGAAAAGACCCTATTGTACGTAAAGACCCTTTCCCTATACCGTCCTGAAGAGCGATAATAACTACAGGTTTATTGTAGGTACGAGCTAAACGCGCAGAAATAATAGGAATGACTCTAGAGTGCCAATTTGGAGAAGCCAATACAATGGCTGATTGAGCAGTGAGTTTAGGATTCATAGCTAGAATTCTTTCCACATCACGAAGCACTTCAGCCTCTATCCTCTGCCGCTCTAGATTGACGGCAGTCAGCTCCGAAATAATTGTCCCAATCTTCTTTGAATCTTTAGATAAAAGTAACCTGACTCCCTGACTAGAATCTGCTAATCTCCCCAGGCTATTGAGTTTAGGAGTAATTCTAATCCCTAAATTGGTTGATGAAATTTCAGACTTATCAACTCCAGACAAAGAACACAACTTTTTTAATCCCAGTCGCTTCCCTTTCTCAATTTCTTTGATGCCATAAGAAACCAATACACGATTTTCACCAGAAAGCTTACCAACATCAGCAATGGTTCCTAGACTCACAAGATCTAAAAAATGAGTAAGATCTATTTTATCTTTCCAAGAAGCATCTTGCTTAATCAGCTTCTCATAAGTTGCACATACGAGCTTAAAAGCAACCCCAACTCCGGTAAGCTCTTTATTTGGATAAGGATTTTTATCTAATTTAGGATTCAGCATTGCAATGCAGTGAGGAAGTTTCCCTGTAGGCGTATGATGATCAGTAACAATAACATCTATCCCCTGCTTACTAATCGCCTGGACTTCCTTCCCTGCTGTAATTCCACAATCTACAGTAATCAATAGGGAAATATTATCCTGATGCATCTGGGAAATCAAAGATGTTATTTCTCCGTGTTGTTTAAATAATGTCCCGGAACAGCAATAACTCGTTCTTACCCCTAAAATTTGTAAGAATTCAACAATAAGAGTTACTCCAGTTATACCATCAACATCTCCGTCTCCATAGATCATCACATGCTCCTCATCATCCCTAGCTTTCAGCAGGCGAGACACAGCTTTTTCCATATCTAAAAATAAGGAGGTAGGGTGTAAGGAAGAGAGTTGTGGATAAAGAAAATCTTGAACAGATGAGATAGATTGAAACCCTCGAGACACAAGCACCTGAGCGATAGAAGGATGAATCCGAAACTCTTTTACGATCTTCTTCTCGAAAACTTCATCACGCTTAGGATAAGCCCATTTTTGTCCAAGGGCGGATAAACTATCATCTTTTTCCATATACTCTCAAATATCGGAGGGAGCTCCATTTAAAAAAAAGCTCCTCCTCCTTCAGGAGGAAAGGAGCCCTAAAATAGTCCTGTAATGAATACCAAATTCCCTAGAATTAAGCATCCAAACGTCTTTCGCTATTCATTCAAGGAGCTATGTTCTTCCTTTCGCACCATAAATAAGAGGAGTGGAGGAGCTATATACAGAGAAGATAGCGTTCCCAATAAGATCCCTACCGTCATAATAAATGCGAAATTGAAAATAGAGCCTCCTCCAACAAACAACAAAATGATCAATACAGATAAAGTAGTTGCAGTAGTCATGACTGTACGTCCTAAAGTCTTCTGTAAGGCATCATTAATTAATACAGTCATAGGTGTGAATAACTTCTCGCGTCGATCTTCCCGAATACGATCAAAAATAATTAAAGTATTGTTCAAAGAATATCCCAATACTGTCATCAACGCGCCTATTGCTTGTAGATCGATCTGTATTCTTTGTAAAAAGAAATGCAGAGCCACTAAAACAGCACAGGTTGCTAACAAATCATGCATTAAAGCACAAATTGCACTGAAGGCATATCTCCACTCAAAACGCAAGCTAACATAAAGCAGGATAATTCCTAAAGCTCCAAATAACGCGATTATTGCCTGTGTACGCATCTTATGCGAAAGCTGTCCGCTTACCTTAAACCAACTACCTAGAGAAGTATCAAACGCTTTAGAAAAATTAGAATTCCCTGAATCCGATAACACTTGCAGAACCCGAGCAAGGTGATAGTCCGCCCCTTTCTGTCCTCCTCCTTCGATCTGCTCAACGCGATCTAAGGCATGCTGCGAGAGATAAATTTTAATTTTTCCAGAGCCATCTGCTTTACGCACACGATAGTCACGAGAGGATAGGCCAATTTGTTGGAATCGGGTTTTTAACACAGAACACATCTGTTCTGGATTATATTCACAAACATCAGAATCTAAAGTCAGCGCATACCCTCCTTTAAAATCCATCCCTAGAATAGAGTCCCATGCTCCAAAACCTAATCCCATACAGCCTAAAACGATTACAGTTCCTGAGACCACCCATAGACGCTTACATTCTTTTAAGAAATTGTGTTTGATCCCAATAAATTTATTCATCATATGCAATTGGGTTTCTCTTGTTTTCCGTACCCAAATTACAAAAAAGAATTTCGTCATAAATAAAGCTGTGAACATTGACGAGAAAATTCCAATGATCAAGGTTAGAGCAAATCCCTTGATAGGACCTGTATCCAACATAAGAAGCAAAGCGGAAGCCAAAATAGTAGTTAAGTTAGAGTCGAAAATTGCGCTAAAAGCCTTCTTATAACCGGCTTCTACTGACTCTGACAGGCTTCTAGTCAATAGATATTCTTCTCGAATTCTCTCAAAAACCAGAACATTTGCATCTACAGCCATCCCCATTGCTAGGATAATTCCAGCTAACCCAGATAGGGTAAGCGGGGCATCCAAATACTGCATAGAGGCCCAAATAAGCAGTAGATTGAGTAGAACCGCCCCTGAAGCAATCACACCCCCAAATTTATAATAAACACTCATCAGTACAATAAGAACCAAAAGCCCCAATCCTACAGAAAGAATACCTTGTAAACGCTGAGAGTTACCTAATTCTGGAGAAACTACTTCCTCACTTAAAATTTCCGGAATAAAAGACATCGCTCCAGATTTCAGATCTGCAGCCAAACGATTTACTTCCCTATAAGAAAAATTCCCAGAGACGCTCGCACGATCCTTGAGAGGGACATTTAATACAGGATCACTAATTACATACCCATCCAAAACAACAGCCATACGCCATCCCCTTCCTCCAGAGAAAAGGCTGTTTTTTGTTCCACTAACTCCCTCTTGGCAGAATTTTGATGTCCAAGCATGGAATCGCTGAACAGGTGTTTCTGTACTGTCTAATGAGAAAGCCTTGTCCTTAACACCAAAATTCAGAACATACCCTTCTCCTACGGCGAATTCTGGACGAATATTTTTAAGAGAAGCACCTTCCAAAGCATGATTTCTAAAGACAATCATGAGAGGGTTAACCCGTTCTCCCCATTCCTTCTCTATAGCAATCATTGAGTATTGGGTGTCTAAACAAGAGGAACTACCTTCCAAATCACTTGTGAAATTTAATCCGGCTTCTTTTAGTTTTTCGACAGCAACACGAACATTTGTAGGAATCTTTTCCTTATCTCCTTGGAAAATAGCTCCTGCTAAACGATTGATCCCTTTAGGAGAGGCCTCATCAAGACTTCTTGCTGTAAACCAGAGGTAGTCCAAAAAAGTTTGTACTTCATGACCCAAAGGACCTTTTAAGGAGAATTGTTCGTTCACAACATGAAAGGCCATTTTTGAAATCCCCAAGATATCTGCAGAAGAAATATTTGCAGCTCCAGGAACGCTGACCTGTATGTGATCCCCTTCTCTTTGCATCCCTATCTCAGATACTCCGAGTTTGTTTAACCGGGCGTACAACTCATCCGATACTTTATCAATTCCTTCCTTATCTGTTAGAAGGTTCCCTCGGTGATCTCGGAAAGCTAATCGAATCTGCTTCCCTCCCACAAAATCGGTTCCAAAACGCAAAACATGATCACCACGAGAATATTTCCTTGTATTCAACTTAAAGTTTTCAATAAAAACATTCTTATAAGGAATAGCAGCTCGCAAACGTGCTTGAGGATTCATAGAACATTGCGCCTGACGATACTGCTCATCCCAGCGTACGAGCTCTGCATGTCGAGACTTTTCAATACGATTCACTACAGCCAAACGATCACGAATATCCCGAACCTCAAGAGCTGCTTCTCCAAAACTTTGAACAAATTCTTCCCCCCAAATCTGAATAACTCGTTGCAAAGGCTCTTTAATTTCTAGAATACGATCATCCCCTAGACTCCAAGAAACTGCGTCTGTATGAACAAAACATGCATATAAATTCTTTAGATCTTGTTGTAGAAGAGTAGCTTCTTGAACACCCGCATTTTCATACTTTGCAATAATTGAACGTAACCCTTTGAAAACAACATACACGGAGCCTTTGGAAAAATGCCGACAGCTCTTATCTGGAGAAAAAATAAAACAACCTAAAGCATCATTATCTGAAGGCTCTCTGCTATAAATAGGAAAGTTTTCTGGTGACAAATCACACGTTTCTGCAACAGGACGATTGAGAACTAATGCTGTCAAGTGCTCAACTATCCGTTGACAAATCTTATGTCCTTGTAAAACAATCCTACCACTAGCAGTCTTGTCTCTTAGTTGTGTAACAAAGCCGAACTCGGTTTCTTCAACAGGACGATTCAAGCAGGCAGCTATGTGCTGTTTCTCCGTTACAAAAAGACGCTCTAATTCTAACCGCTCATCGCCCACTAGCTGCTGACGCTTGGTAAGGACTTCAGGATCGAAATGGAATAATAATTCCCCGTCTGTGGTCAAAGATGTTGAAGAAAAGCAAGTAGCTAACTTACTACAATCAACAACATTCCCAACAACTTTCGGACTTACCTCACTCCAACGCAAATTCCTAGAATGAAGAAAATGAGAGGCCTCTTTAAGTTCTTCGCGATATTCTTTAACCTCATCGTATTGCAGTGCTTTCTCCAATCTAGCTAAAAACGCTGTAAAATCTCGTTCTGTACTAAAAAATCGTGATAAGAAAGCTTGAGTCTTTCCAGCTGGTAACAGCCGCAAATCAGAACAGATACTCCTTGCTATGTGAGAGATTTTTTCAATCGGCATAGAATCCCACAGGAAGCCATACCCACATTCGCAAGCTCGCTCCGATTCGACGAATAAATTTGTAGCGATAGTTCTCAGTTCTTGTGAAACAACGGTATCTTTGTCTTCATATGGAACGAAAGAGAGATCTTCTTCTGTCAAAGAAGTAACTAAACTTCCAGAAACTTGAACAACCGTCTCTCCGACTAATTCAGAACTTCCCAAAACATACAGTCTTGCCGACTTAATAGGGACGGAAGGCTCTCCATGCACAACATTATCAATGAAGACAGCAGCATCCTCTTTGGAAGGGAAATGAACATTAACTACACCAGGGATACTTGGATGTTGCTTTATTTTCCCTCGCAACTTAAGTGTAGATAAAATTTTTGTAAGACGAATCGTTAAATCACTTCTTACATCCGCAACTTGTTCCGTTAAATTCTCTATTATCCTTTGAGCCTCTCGCCCGTCTATTTTTCTATTCAAAGGGCGTGAATAGTATAGACAAGTGGGCAAAACATGATACAAAGCCAAAGCAAAAACAAAAATGATGATACTGAGATTCCGCTTAAAATTACGCTTCATTATGAGGCTCTTCGTTATTCGTGAGTTCTGCGAATGTGGCTACCCAGCCCTACGCTAAAGCAGCAGAAAGGAAATTCTAGGCTCTTCGAAACATGTGTTTGGAAAAGAAAGTCCTTTCAATAACAAGAGAAGGAACCCAGAATCTTTCCCATTTTTTGACGTTTAGAGATAAAATTGGGTCTAGCCATGCTTTGCGGTGACTAACCAAAGCGTGAGCCCACAAACACCTAATAAAACTAACTAAAATCTGCACTTGCGCTGGGGCCCTGAGGAAGGAATTTTCTCCTAGACTATACCCTTTATTTACGTCAAAAAAATTGTAGCTCAGTATGTTTTTTGTAACGTTTATAATCAAGGGTAATTACGAACATAGAAAAGCTTTTAAACATTCTAAAAAGCTTCTCTTTCTCATAGCATCTTTATTGAATAGATCTTTCAGAAGAAGAGGAAAAAGAGTTGAAAGCAACCGCCATATTAACATGCATACTCGCAATCTGGTGATATGCCCAATAAAGAAGCAATGAACCTAGTATGACTAAACTGACTCCCGGCAAAACAGTCATGCATGTGCAAAAAGCAAGAATACTGCAACCGAAAATAGAAACCCCTAGCATGGCAATTAATGCAGGAACTATTTTTTGCAACCAGCCCGTTAATTGTACACAGTGCGAGGAGATAAAAGATTTTTCAGGTATTGAATGTTTTCGAGAAAAAAGAGAGGTTAAGCTATTGCTTACTTCTGACAAATTCATATTATTTCCTTGCTAATTACTATAAAAAAACTGCTATTTTCACGGCAGGCCCACAGGGCTTTCCCCCAGGAATCTAGATTCACTCAGAAGCATGTTCAATCGAAAATAGAGTTTGAGATATTTGCTCTCAAAAAACAATGGAATGGGAGCCGACTATTCTATCAAACCTAGCTGCTAAACTGCAACCACCAAAACAAAGTTTGAAAACTAAAATTTTTACTTTATTTTCTCTAACACATCTCTAAAAAAGCTCCCTCCTCTCTTTAGAGGAGACTTGATAATAATCATTATCTACGAGTACTATCCCTGCTCTAAGTTCTAAGAACGATCTCCCAAAAAACCGTTCTTTCTTTTGCGGCGTGAAGGTCGTTTCTTAGAAACTAACAGGATGTGGATCACCCAATCCCAAAAGGAATAGCCAAATCTCCAGCATTACAAGAATGTCAGACTGCGTATGTCTCTAGCTTTAGAACAGGCGAGCCCGCTTCAAGAGAATTTCCCCCAGAGAACCTCTCTCCCTAAACATATCGCCATTATCATGGATGGAAATCGCCGCTGGCAAAAAAAACATGAACAGTTTTGTAAGCAACACGCTATATCCGGTCACCGTCGGGGCGCTGATAGCATACCGCAAATTGTTGACACAGCCCTACATTTGGGATTAGAAGTTCTTACATTGTTCGCTTTTTCTACTGAAAATTTTTCTAGATCGAAGTCCGAAGTAACAGAATTATTTTCTTTATTTAACTCGCAGTTACGTAGTCAGCTCTCTTTTTTACATCAACGAGAGATTCGCTTACGCTGCATTGGAAACTTATCTAAACTTCCTAAAGAATTACAAAGCAATATTAAGAAAGCTGCTGCTGCAACAGCTCATTATTCCCGTATGGAATTGATTTTTGCAATCAACTATGGAAGTAAAGATGAATTGGTTCGTGCATTCAAAGAATTACATCAGGATCTTACTAATAAAAAGATCTCAGTGAATGAAATTTCTGAAGATCTTATTAGCTCTTACTTAGATACATCCGGCATTCCCGACCCAGATTTGCTTATTCGTACAGGGGGTGAAATGCGTGTCAGTAATTTTCTCTTATGGCAAATAGCTTATACGGAACTTTATGTGACTGATGTGTTATGGCCTGATTTTACGGCTAATGACTTGCTAGAAGCTATCAAAACATACCAACAACGCTCAAGACGCGGAGGTAAATAGACGCTATGTTTGATTCGGATCAAAACTCCATTTTTCAGAGCGATTTTTGTCAGCGCTTAGTCGTCCACTCTATTTTGCTCATTTTCCTTGTGATTCTTCTTTGTACGTCTTTGTATCCTAGCTCAGCTTTCATCGTAGGTCTTCTTTCATCATCCTGTGCAGCTATTGGCACTTATGAAATGGCTTCTATGACAAGAATGAAATTCCCCTTTTCTTTTACTCGATATAGTGCCATGGGCTCTGCCATTTTCATTGCTCTAACTTGCCTCACAACTCGTTGCAAAATGCTTCTTCCGAACCATGTTGACTTAATCCCCTGGTTTTTCCTATTCCTCTGGACTATTCGCCTTATATTCAAAAGTCGCTATTACAAACTCGGCCCTATAGGATCTACTGGCTTAGCCTTGTTCTGCATGCTTTATGTATCTGTGCCCATCCGTTTGTTTATTCATATCCTTTACGGATTCGTTCATACTGACACCCCTTTTATAGGAATTTGGTGGGCTATTTTCCTTATCGCTACAACAAAAAGTTCAGACATTTTTGGGTATTTTTTTGGGAAAGCTTTTGGAAAAAGACGGATCGCGCCAGTAATTAGTCCAAACAAAACTGTTATTGGCTTCATTGCAGGGTGTATGGGTTCTATCCTAGTTAGTCTACTTTTCTATTCTCATCTTCCCAAAGCTTTCGCAGATCAAATTGCTATGCCTTGGATCCTAGTCGCCTTGGGTGTTGTGCTAGGAATTAGTGGTTTTTTTGGGGATATTATTGAGTCAATATTCAAACGCGACGCACAAATAAAAAACAGTAGTGATTTGGAATCCATCGGGGGAATGTTAGATGTTTTAGATTCCCTACTTCTTGCAACTCCAATTGTTTACGCCATCCTTCTTATTACTCAACATGGAATATTTTTAGGATGATTGTAACTATAGATGGTCCTTCAGGGACAGGGAAAAGTACGTTAGCAAAAGCATTAGCCCATGCGTTACATTTTAACTATTGCAATACGGGAGTCATGTATCGCACTCTAGCTTATGCTCGTCTGCAACCTAACTGGCAAAATATCCCTTTAAAAGATTTTCTTGCTTCTCCTCCTTTTTCTTTCTCTTTTTCCAAAAACTCTCCTTTACAAGCCTTCTATGAAGATCGCCTCTTAACTTCTGAATTAACAACTCAAGAAGTAGCCAATTTTGCATCCCTTTTCTCTAAAGAGCCCCAAGTCCGCACCTACATGCAGACTCTACAAAAAAAATATGCTGAAGTAGGAAGTTGTGTATTCGAAGGCCGTGATATGGGATCGAAGGTATTCCCTAGCGCCGAAATCAAAATTTTCTTAACAGCCAAACCAGAAGTTCGTGCACAACGACGTCTAAAAGACCTTCCCGAAGGTTTTTTATCTCAAGAAGCCTTGACAGCAGAACTCATAGCACGTGACGAAGCCGATCAACAAAGAGAGCTTGATCCTCTTGTAATCCCACAAGATGCCATAGTTATCGACTCTTCTGATTTGACAATAAGCCAAATTCTAGAGAAAATCTTACCTTTGATACGCTCCCGTTTAACATGATTTTTACTATTGCAAAGAGCATTGTTCGCCTACTATTTTCTCTGTTTTACAGAAGAAAAATATTGAGATCGAAAGCTAGTGCTGTCGTGAAAGGGGCTGCTATTATTGCAGCTAATCATGTTTCCTTTTTAGACCCCTTAGTAGTGCCCCTTTCCTTCCCTGGTAAGGTTTATCATTTGGCTAAATCTGGATTGTTTGCCAATGCTTTCACTAATTGGCTTTTCCGCGAATTGGGCTGCTATCCAATCAATAGAAATGCAGGAAATGCTGCGGCCTTTAAAACTGCTTTAAGTATCTTTTCACATAAAGATAAGCTCGTTATTTACCCAGAAGGAACTCGCCACGCTGATGGAGAATTGCACCAAGGAAAGTTAGGCGTAGGTTTACTCGCTATCAAAGGTCGCGTTCCTGTTATCCCTGTCTATGTTGCGGGAACTCTTGAAGCTTTCGGAAGGAACCATAAATTCCCTAGATTTTGGAAGACTTTAACTACAGTGATAGGCACGCCTATTTCATTCCAAGATCTCATTGACAACCCAGCTATTGATAAAAAAGAGGCTTATCAACTGGCGACTGACCGCATCATGGCTAAAATCACGGAGCTTCGTACCTGGTTCCAACAAGGATGTATTGGAGAAATCCCCTAGTTTTTTTAGATTTGTATGACAACACTTCTCTCTTTTCTAACCTCGCTATGTTCCTCAGCGATTCACCAAGCTTTCCCTGAATTGGAGGAACTTACTCTTGATATTACCCCATCTACTAAAGATCATTTTGGGCATTATCAGTGTAATGATGCCATGAAACTTGCGCGCGTGTTACATCGATCCCCTCGTACAATTGCTGAAAACATCGTTTCTCAAATTCCTGAAGCCCCTTTTTCTTCTATAGAAATTGCTGGGGCTGGGTTTATCAATTTTACCTTTTCTAAAGAATTCCTAGTTGATCGACTCCAGCTCTTTTCTCAAGAATTAGCCAATGGATTTCGTGTTTCTTCCCCTCAAAAAGTCGTTATTGATTTCTCTTCTCCCAATATTGCTAAAGATATGCACGTAGGGCATCTTCGTTCTACAATCATAGGAGACTGCCTAGCCCGCTGTTTTGCTTTTGTCGGCCATGACGTCCTTCGCTTGAATCATATTGGGGATTGGGGAACTGCTTTCGGTATGCTCATCACTTACCTACAAGAGACTACACAAGCAGAGATTCATCAGCTAGAAGATCTCACAGAATTATACAAAAAAGCTCATAGACGCTTTGCTGAAGATCCTGAATTTAAAAAACGCTCCCAACACAATGTTGTTGCCTTACAGTCTGGAGACTCTCAAGCGCTTTCATTGTGGAAACAAATCTGTGATGTTTCAGAAAAATCTTTTCAAACGATTTATACCCTATTAGATGTAGAACTTTATACTCGTGGAGAATCTTTCTATAATCCTTTTTTAGCAGAAGTTGTCTCCGACCTTGAATCTAAAAATCTTGTGACCATTTCTGATGGTGCAAAATGTGTTTTTCATGAAACCTTCTCTATCCCTTTAATGATTCAAAAAAGTGATGGCGGATACAATTATGCAACCACAGATGTTGCCGCTATGCGCTATCGAGTACAACAAGATCAAGCTGATAGAATTCTCATCGTTACGGACTCCGGTCAATCCCTACACTTCCAGTTATTAGAAGCAACCTGTTTAGCCGCAGGCTATCTTCCTAGTAAAGGAATTTTTTCACATGTAGGATTTGGACTAGTCTTGGATGCCCAAGGGAGAAAGTTCAAAACACGGTCGGGAGAAAATATCAAACTCAAAGAATTGTTAGATACAGCTATTGAAAAAGCCAAAGAATCTTTAAAAACGCATCGTCCGGAAATTTCAGAAGAAGAGCTGGCTTATCAGGGCCCTATCCTTGGCATCAACGCAATTAAATACGCGGATCTTTCTTCTCATAGGATCAATGATTATGTGTTCTCTTTTGAGAAAATGTTGTGCTTTGAAGGGAATACAGCTATGTCTCTTCTGTATGCCTACGTGCGTATTCAAGGAATTAAACGCAGAATGAAGCTAGATGCTCTCCCAGAAAAAGGACCACTATCTATTCAAGAACCGTCGGAAGAAGCTTTGGCCCTGGCATTATTACGCTTCCCTGAAGTGTTAGACCTAACCCTAAGAGAACTTTGTCCTCATTTTCTGACTGATTATCTCTATATGCTGACGAATAAATTTAATGCATTCTTCCGAGATTGTCACATCGAGGGGTCTACCTATGAGCAAGAACGCCTGAATCTATGTGGACTTACGGAAAAAACCTTGTCAACAGGTATGCATCTGTTAGGGCTAAAAACTTTGAACCATCTGTAAGAACTAAAATCTAAAAGAAAGTTGATGTGGGCTCTCTCAGACACATTCTTCTTTCTCTGTAAGTATTTTAGCTCCTAATCTTTCTAACTTCCCTTTCCAGTCAGTGTATCCTCGGTCTAACATTCTTGTATTTTCAATCCGAGAGACACTGCCTTCAGTAGTGATGAGGGCTGCCATTACGTAGGCAAATCCTGCACGCAAGTCAGGGATGACCAAGTCTACTCCTTTTAAGGGAGTAGGACCGTGAATCACCGCACTGTGCGGATGATTTCCTGTAGAATATCGACAAGACTTAGCACTCAAACACTCATGAAATAGGTCACAATGAGCCCCCATTTTAACTAAGCCATTCAAGTAACCTAACCTATTCTCATGAACCGTTTCGTGGATAACAGAACATCCTTGAGCTTGAGAAAGTAAAACAGCAAATGGTTGCTGCCAATCTGTAATAAACCCAGGATGCACATCCGTTTCTAAAAGAACTCCTCCTTTCAAGGGTTTATTATAAAAAAACTCAATCCCATTCTCACGAACAGAGAATCCCCCACCAATGGACCTTAAAGCTTTTAAGAACGGGATCATATGCTCATGGCGGGCATCTTCTACAAAAACTCTTCCTTGAGAAACAACGGCAGCCATACCAAACGAGGCAGCTTCAATTTTATCAGGGATGATAGAATGCTCAACCGAATAAAAATCTTGGCACCCAAAGACTTCAATCGTCCTATCATTATCCGTAGTGATTTCTACTCCAGCTTTTTGTAAGAACACAATTAAATCGAGAATTTCTAATTCAAGGGCAGCATTTTTAATCATCGTTCTCCCTTGAGCACAAACAGACGCAAGAATAAGGTTTTCTGTAGCTCCTACAGAGGGATAAGGAAGGACAATGTGAGCTCCAACAAGACCATCTGGAGCTGCCGCCCAATACCCTTCTTCACTGACCTTAATTTCAGCTCCAAGCTTCTTAAGCCCCTCTAGATGAAAATGCAACGTGCGTGGACCTATAGCATCTCCTCCCAGCATAGGAACAAAGATTCCATAAGGACAACGACGTAACAAAGCCCCTAACAGTAAAATAGGGATCCGGTTTACACAAGAAAACTGTGAAGGAACCTTCGATAGCAAAATGCGCGGCGTATAAATTTCAATCACTTGTGCTTCGTGATCCCAATCTATAATAGCCCCTAAAGCTCGGCACAACTCAACAGTTTGTCGAACATCTTCAATATTGGGAACATTTTTCAAAATTGTGCGTTTATTAGAAAGCAAAGAAGCAACAAGTAGTTTAGTTGTAGCATTTTTTGCTCCTGATACTTTTACAGATCCCCGTAAAACTGTCTCTCCAAAAACCTTGATAGCAGGCATTTCAGTTCCTTCTATTGCCATTCTTCACAAACGTTACCCGGTAAGCTGTTATTTTTCACGAAAACTTTATTTTTCTAAAAAACATCCTATTAATAAACAAAGGCTTGTTGAATTTAAAAACGTTTTAAAAACAAACTTTGTGGCAATTAATAAAAACAAATTTTTAAAATCTAATTAAATTGTTTGTTGTTTTATTAATTTGTAATTATGACGAATTCTATATCCGGTTCCGGGTTTCAACCCATTACTACACCCACTACCACAACAACCGGTGCAACTGGATCTTTAGGCACGTCTTCTGTGTCCACATCAGCAGGAGCTAACGTCACACAAACAGCAACAACAACATCTACAGTTTCTACTCCTATTATCCAAACGAGCGGCGAAAGCACAATCTCTCATCTGAATAACCCTACCCCTACAACAGTTACAGTAACAACCTCTTCTTCTTCCACGGAAGCTACAGCGACATCAACTAAAACCTCTAATGTAGTTAATCATCGAGCATCTTCCTCAGAAGATTCTCCGCAAACAACCTCTACAGAATCGGAGGCAAGCGTTTCCAGCGATTATCAAACCGCTGAATCCGGCCCTGACGGTATTGAGGATGGTGGCAGGTCTAATACAACCGAAATATCTAAAGAAGCTCCAAAAGCAGGAAATACTCAAGGAAACAGTGAATCATCTCCTCTTAACCAATTGCAATCTCAGTCTTATACAATTGGAGGCCCTCGTAACGAAAACGTGATTTCCCCTGGGCCTGAGGGACTACCAAATATGTCTCTTCCGACTTACAATCCTGCAGACAAAAATTCTATCTTAAGCTTCCTTTCCAATCCTAACGTTAAATCGAAAATAGTCGAAAACTCCGGACATTTAGTCTTTATAGATACAGCCAGAAGTAGTTTCATTTTCATTCCCAATGGAAAATGGGAACAAGTTTGTTCCATGAAGGTCCAAAATGGAAAAACTAAAGAGGACCTAGATATCAAAAATCTTGAGAATATGTGCGCAAAATTCTGCACAGGATTCAATAAATTCTCTTCTGACTGGAGCAATCGTGTGGATCCTTTGGTCTCAAATAAGGCGGGATTAGTAAGCGGTGGGAATGTTCCAGAAAAAATTATCATTAACAATAAATTTAAAACATGTGTAGCCTACGGGCCTTGGAACAACAGAGAAGCCGGTAACGATTATACTCCTTCTGCTTGGAGACGTGGACATCAAGTAGATTTCGGAAAGATCTTTGAACAGCAAAATCCATTTAACAAAATCAATTGGGGAGCTTCCTCAGACGGAAACGCTAATGATGGGATCTCATTCTCTAATGAGACACCTGGTGCTACAATGTCCGACGGCTATTCATCCGGACCTAATCAACCTATCATCAATGTCAACGTTAACGTTGGAGGAACTAACGTTTCCATTGGAGATACCAATGTATCTACTTCAGGTACAGGAACAACTTCTAGCACCGATACATCTACAGATACAAATGATTTAGATAGCGTTGACAGAGATGACTCACCTTTAGAGGAGACCTTAGTTACATCTCATGAAGAATTGCCTTCTAATGATGATGTTGCAGGACCCTCAGAAGATGCAACAGAAATAAAAGAAACTGATTATGAGACAGATGCAGACTCTGGAATCGGAGAAGATCTATCTGATACAGACTCTACAATAGACTCTAACGATGGCAGTCCTTTCACTCCAGACATTCTCAAAGCTGTACGTAAACATCTAGACACTGTTTATCCAGGCGAAAATGGTGGCTCTACAGATGGTGTTCTCCATGCTAACCAAACGCTTGGTAATGTTATTAATGATATGGAAACTAAAGGTTCCGCTCAGGATACTATCGTTTCTTCCGGAGATAACGCAGGATCTACTGAAGGCGTTTCAGAATCAGACTCCTCTAATGAAACAAGCTCTACAGATGATGTATCTGACACAGATTCCTCTGTTGGAGAAGCTAACAACACATCTCCAGGTACCGATTCTTCGAAAATTGGTAGTAAAAACTCTACAGAAGGCGGTGACGGAGGGCCCTCTGGACCGGACATTCTCAAAGCTGTACGTAAACATCTAGACACTGTTTATCCAGGCGAAAATGGTGGCTCTACAGATGGTGTTCTCCATGCTAACCAAACGCTTGGCAATGTTATTAATGATATAGAAACGAAAGGACATGCTGAGAACACTATAGTATCCTCCCGCTATCGATCAAGCTTCTCAGGAGACGGAGTTAATAACACAAATTTGTTATCTGGGCTAGGAAAGCTTCTTCCCACACCTCCTCCTAAACCCACAACGACAACGCCAAGAACGACTAATCACGCAGCAACCTCAACCTTAACAAGTGGGAGAGGAGGGAATACTCCTTCAAGTGGAGGAGGAGGTGGAAACCAAATGCCTGGAGGCACATTAGAGGAGTTACTCCCTAAATTACGTGCGCACCTCGACCAATCATTTGACAAACAAGGTTTCCTTGTTTCACAAAACGGTGGTCCTAACCTCGGTGGCCTTATAAAAGATTTTCGCGCTAGAACAGGATCAGGAGGTATTATTGCTTTTATTGGTAATGTTCCTGGAAGGAAAGAGATTTCTACTCCTTTAAGTAGTCAAGGGAGCGGCCCCACTCAAGCAGATCTCTATAATGCGGCACAAGGCGTTTCCATGGCCATGCAGGATTTGTTACAAGAAGCTGGCCATCAAGAAGGGAAGATAACAACAACATCAAATCCTGTAAGCATGACCGCCTCTTCTTCTACAGTAGCAGGGAATAGACAAGACCCAGCAAGACCTTTGGGCCAGGGAGGAAACAAGACCAATATCTTTCAATCTACACTTAAAACAACTCAAGCTCTTGGAAAATTATTGGAGAATATTGAGTAGGGGATAATCAATAGGCCAAGAAGCAACCTAATCGTTCTTTTAAGCCATGTTGTGATAAACTTCGTCCACATCGTCAATATTTTCCAACCACTCTATCAGGGCTAAGTTCGACTTTCCAGCCTCTTCGTCACAGTCAACTAACCGCAACGGAACATAGATCATCTTCTCTTCGGAACAAATTACGCCTTTAGCCACTAAAGCTTCTTTTACAGAAGCTAGTTCTGAGGGATCACAAAGAACTAAAAAGAATTCTTCCTCTTCACAATCTAAATCTTCTCCCCCACAATCAATCACATGTGTTAGTAGGGAAGCTTCATCAATAGAATTCTTGGGGACATAGCACACCCCTTTACGAGAAAAATTATATAAAACGCTTCCAGGCTCTACCAAAGCCCCTCCACGCTTATTCACAGCTACACGCATATCCGAAGCTGTACGATTCTTGTTATCGGTCATAGCTTCAACAATGATCCCTACTCCCCCAAATCCATACAACTCATAGGTAACTTCTTCGTAATTCTTCTGATCCGCAGACGAAGCTTTCTTTAAATTACGCTCGATATTTTCACTCGGAATATTTTGATCTTTGGCTTTTTGAATAACCATTCGCAAACGAGCGTTTGACTTAGGATCTGGCCCTCCCATTTTTACTGCCGAAATTAACTCTTTAATCGTCCGAGAAAAAATTTTCCCCTTCTTATGATCTGCGCGTTCCTTTCGGTGTTTAGTATTGGCCCACTTACTGTGTCCCGCCATGCTTCTTACCTATAGCTATTCATTATCAGGAAATTCCTGATCTTATTTATCATTCAATTCCGCGCCTCCACAAAGGCGGGCTTTTTCAAAACAGAAGTCCTGATGACGCAACCATTTTACACAAAAGAAAGTTTCAGCTCTATATGGAAAACTCAAAGTACCCTTTCCATCGTAATTTTGGCTAAATATCCTAACTCGTCCTTATAAAACGTCTTCTGTCTTCCTACTTCCACAAATCCAAATCTTTCATAGAGATGGATAGCCGGATTTTCTTCATAAACTTCTAGATACACGAGTTCTAACTTTAACTGAGTCTTTCCTAGATGTAGCAAGTTATTCAACAAAGCAGTACCGATACCTTTATTGCGGAATTTTTCTCCTACAATGATAGACAATAAGCTATGATGAGACACCTTAATGTAAGGATTGAGTATAAGAGTTGCTACACCAGCAACCTCTCCATTGTATACAGCAGTTAAACTACTGCGGCATCGGTAAAAGCTTACCCAAAAATTCACACTATCTCGAATTTCAGCCTCAGTTTTTAAAGGAAACCCTCGAAGAATTTTTGGATCATTCAACCAAAGACGCATATAGTGTGCGTCTTCAGGAACCGTATAACGAATCTCTAGTAATGGATCACGCATAGTAGTCATGTAATCTCTCCATAATCAGCCAGATAAGCCTTGATAAAAGCATCTAAAAGCTCGCCATCCATCATAGCTTGAATATTGCCTACTTCATATCCTGTTCTTACATCTTTCACTAAGGTGTAGGGTTGAAACACGTAATTACGAATTTGGGATCCCCAGCTGATTTCTTTTTTATTTTTTCTATCTATATTTTGTTTTTCTAAACGTTCTTGTAACAATTTCTGGTAAATTCTAGCTCGAAGCATATTCATGCATGCTTCGCGATTTTGAATTTGACTACGTTCATTTTGACAGGAAACCACAATCCCTGTTGGGAAATGAGTAATGCGTACTGCCGAATCTGTTACGTTCACGTGTTGTCCTCCAGCTCCGGAAGAACGATATGTGTCAATACGAATGTCTCCAGGCCGAATCTCAACTTCTATTTTATCATCAATCTCCGGGAACACTTCTACCGAGGCAAAACTTGTATGTCGTTTCGCATTACTATCAAAAGGAGATATCCGTACCAAACGATGAACCCCAATTTCTGCCTTAGCATAACCATAGGCATACTCACCTATGAACTTCAGCGTGATATGCTTAATGCCTGCAACTTCTCCATCCAATCGATCTATTACCTCTATTTTCCAACCGTGACTACTTGCCCATCGCGAATACATTCGCGATAATATGTCTACCCAATCGCACGACTCCGTACCTCCAGCTCCTGCATTGATGGATAGAAAACAGGCATTCCGATCTAATTCCCCAGAAAGAAGTCTAAGAGTCTCCCATTCTGCAATCTTTTTTTCACAGAAAACAAATTCTTTTTCTAACTCTTTTTGTATTTCTAAATCTTTAGAAAAATCTTCATCTTCTAAAAAGAATTTTATATTGCTAATTTTATTTTTTAATTCATCATAATTTAATAATTGTTGTTTTAATCGAGCGATCCTTTCAGAAATCTTGCCAGCACTAACAACATCATCCCAAAAGCCATCTTGCATCGCTTGCTGCTCTAACTCTTTTAACTCATTTTCCTTTTTTTCTGGGTCAAAGAGACCTCCGAGCTAAAGACAAGCCTTCAAGCAAAAGTTCCAGTCGTTTGTCAAAATTTTCATGCATAATCGTTAACCTTTAGCAAAGTATCTACCGTAAAACTTTTCCTGCAGGAAGAGTTTTTCCTCGTTATTTTTCTATAATTTTGTGATAGCAGCAATAGCCAAAAACACTCTCATAGTAGCATGATCTTCTCTTAGGGATCAATTTCTTGCACATACTCTGCAAATAAATCGTTTTCTCATCCAGCTCCTCTCTCCCTTTCAAACAGCTTATCTATGTTTTTTACTTTGACGATAAACCTTATTAGGGAATAAAAGAGTTGCGAAGGAAGAGTCGTAAACTTTTCTTATCACCTTCTTTAACTGGGAGTCACTCATGAGTCAAAATAAGAACTCTGCTTTCATGCAGCCTGTGAATGTATCCGCTGATTTAGCTGCGATCGTCGGCGCAGGGCCAATGCCTCGCACAGAGATTATTAAGAAAGTCTGGGATTACATTAAAAAGAATAAACTTCAGGATCTAACGAACAAACGGAATATCAATCCTGATGATAAATTGGCGAAGGTTTTTGGTTCCAAAGACTCTGTAGATATGTTTCAAATGACAAAATTAGTTTCTAAACATATTGTTAAGTAAAATAGAAATTGACTCACGCGTTCCTCGTCTTTAAGATGAGGAACAAGTTAGTTTCTTTTGTTTGTATTTGTGAGCATTACACCTTTAATAGCTATTGCAGCAGCTCCTCTTTTGACATGGGGATGGGCTAATCATGTGGAGCCGAATCTACTGAAAGTGACGCGCTTGAATTGGAAGCTTCCTAAAAAGTTCGCTCACCTCCATGGTCTTCGCATTGTGCAAATTTCGGACTTACACTTAAATCACTCAACACCTGCTGGTTTTCTAGGAAAAATTTCTCGCAAAATTTTTTCTTTATCTCCAGATATTCTTGTCTTTACAGGGGATTTTGTTTGTCGTGCTAAAGTGGAGACTCCAGACAAGCTAAAAACTTTTCTATGTTCCTTAAATGCGCCTCTAGGATGTTTTGCTTGCCTTGGGAACCATGATTACGCCACTTATGTTTCTCGTGATATTTATGGGAAAATTAACACGATTCCAGAAACCAGTAGTAAGCCTTTAAAGCGAGCATTTGTCTCTATTTACCAAAGCTTGTTCTCCTCCTCTCGGAATGAATTTGCTGAAACATTTAATCCACAAATTCCTAACCCTCATCTAGTAAGCATATTGCGTAATACACCATTTCAACTCTTGCATAACCAAAGTATAACACTTCCAGATATGGTAAATATTGTTGGAATTGGTGACTTTTTTGCTAAACAGTTCGATCCAAAAAAAGCTTTTACTAACTATAATCCCACATTACCTGGTATTATTCTCTCCCATAATCCCGATACGATTCACTATTTGAAAGATTATCCAGGAGATGTTGTTTTTTCCGGTCATTCTCACGGCCCCCAAATCTCTCTTCCCTGGCCCCAAATTGCGAATACTATAACAAATAAGCTGTCGGGATTGGAAAACCCAGAGCTGGCTCGGGGACTTTTTACTTTCCCCCAAGAAAAAAGGCTCTTGTATGTAAATCGAGGACTGGGAGGCTGGAAACGTTTGCGATTCTTCTCTCCTCCGGAAATTTGTGTAATGAGGTGTCTCTATGAACCTTAGTTGTTCCCTTGTATTGTTAGGAGGGGGAAAAGGAGAGCGTTTTCATTCTTTCTCCCCTAAGCAATACGCAAATCTTTGTGGGGAGCCGCTAATTCTTCATGCTTTGCACGCCTATCAACGTCTTCCTTTCATTCAAGAGATCGTCGTTGTCTGCGAAAAACGCTATCAAGAACTTTTTTCATCTTATCCAGTGAAATTTGCTTCACCAGGAGCCTTACGTCAAAATTCTGTTTTTTCTGGATTACAACAGGTTTCTCTGCCCTGGGTATGTGTACACGATGGTGTGCGCCCTTTTGTCTATCCTGATGAAGTTGCCGAAGTCTGTTCTGCTGCAACCCAAACAGGAGCGGCCGCTCTTGCAACGCCAGCAACCTATACAATTAAATCTCGTAATCCTGTACGCACTTTAGATAGAGATGCCTTAGCAGTCATTCATACGCCCCAATGTATCGATACAGAAATACTTAAAGAAGGCCTTCTTCTTGCTGACATTATGGATTTTACTCTATCCGATGATACCGAAGCTGCAGAATTACTTGGTATAGAACCCTCTTTAGTATTCACTAACCGAGCGCAAATCAAGGTTACTTATCCGGAAGATCTCTTGTTTGCTGAAGCTTTCCTAAACCAGTCTTATGCTCACAAATAAATCTTTTAAACAAAAAAAAATCGTTTTACACATTGCGTACCAAGGAACTTCTTATTCTGGTTGGCAACGCCAACCCAATGCACTTTCTATTCAAGAAGTTCTAGAAACTATCCTCTTAAAAATCTCCGGAACATACATTCCCATCACATCTTCTGGCCGCACAGATGCGGGAGTTCATGCACAAGGACAAGTCGCTCATTTCTTGTGTCCCAATCACGTGCATTTTTTTGATCCAGGACACATCAAAAAAATGCTAAATGCCCTTCTACCCTGTGATATTGTCATAAGGGATGTCGTGATCACCGATGAAGATTTTCATTCCAGGTTTTCTGCAATAGCTAAAGAATATCACTACACACTATCACTGCTTCCCAAACCCCTCCCTCATCACAGATTATTTTGTTTTAGTCCTCGTCATAAACTGAATCTAGATCGCATGCGAGAAGCAACCCAATACCTAATAGGCACACATGACTTTGCTTCTTTTGCTAATCTAGGGAGAGAATATTCTTCTACTACACGTACCCTATATACTTTAGACCTACTAGAGCAAAAAGATCTTGTTACTGTGGTTTGTAAAGGTTCTGGATTTCTTTACAAAATGGTACGCAACATTCTAGGTGCCCTCCTAGATGTCGGAAAAGGAAAATATCCTCCAGAATATCTTTCAGAAATACTCGAAAAAAAAGATCGTAGAAAAGGTCCTCCCTCAGCTCCTTCCTATGGACTATCTTTACACCACGTGTGCTATCCTGCCCCCTATCAGTGGTTCTGTAAACAGGCGCATATCGTCTCCAATGAAGAATAATAGTAATACTTTCTTTCTGGAAATAAAGATGCAGCCTTCTCTAAAGGCAGTGCTGCGTTTACTGCCACCATAGTCGCTGGAACTCCAGCTAACGCCTGTAACCCTTTTAAACTATCTTCAAACCCAATTACCCTTTCTCCATCTCTTACAAATTGCTTCCAAGCCAATACATAGCTATCTGAAGCCGGTTTAGGACGAGAATAATCTTCTCTTGTTATCCAAAACTGCATGCACTCCAAAACAGAATGTTCTGCGCGAATACGTAAGGTATCTTCTTTAGAAGAATTCGTAATAACCCCCAAAGATTTCCCTTCTAACAAAGAAAGTAGTTGTTCAACACCTGGCATTAAAGATATACGTTCGCTAAGTAAAAGCTCTCGATAACGGCAATCCCTATCTGAAAAATAACGAGGAAAAAAAGCTTGTGTCTGAGGGAAACGCCTAATCAAAGCTTCTTGAAACTTCTCACGACCCAGCATGGCCAAAGAATAATATTGGCTGAAAGATAACTCGATGGAGACTCCATATCTCTTCCAAGTCTCTAAACAAGCTTGATAAAACAGAGGCTCCGAATCAACCAATAAGCCATCTAAATCAAAAAACCAAACTTCATAAGCGTCAATACGCATGCTTCCGCACTCCTTTCGAAGAAAAAAGTACTAGATCTTGTACTTTTTTTTTAACAAAGATATAAACCTATTCCACCTTGTGAAAGAATTATGAGCCGAATTCTCATCCTTTTTTTAAATATTTCAGGACTCTTATCAGGATGCTCAGAACCTCCTCGATCTTCTCATATAGAGGCGGCACGCATCACAACACAAAGCTCTGGTTCGCTCATTCTCTATCCTTCAGTAGAAACTCAATCTGTTCCTACATATGATTGGCCAACTCCTAAATCTCCAGTTATTACAGACTATTCATTTCATTGTCATGGCACATCCAGCTCGCTAGATACAAAAGAAACTTTGATCTTTGACTGTAATGGAATCAAGCACTTAGCTAAACCATTTTCTATCCACCCGCTCCTTGTTGCCATCGTCCAACACATCCATCATCAAATCCCTGTCACTATTGAAGAGGGATACTGTTGTCCTATGCACCACAGGTTTCTTCAAGCCTCAGGATCAGCTGTATCAAATAAGCATTGTCAGGGAAAGGCTGCTATCATTTCCACTCAACATCCCATTTCTAGTCAAATGCTTGCTCCAATCCTTGCGAAACTATACAAGGGGCCGCCTCTTCCATCAAAAACGCTAATCCTATCTGAAAATACGATTGAGAATGAAGACTTTATTATCACTTTTAGTTTTAGAAACAATAAACCTGCCCTAATCATAGAAATTCTCGATGAGTAAAAACTTATTCTCTATGTATTTTCCTTAACAAAAAAACCCGTTCTCTCTTATACTCTGCCCCCGTAAGGGTGTTGCCTGTCGGAAGGGGGATTCGAAATCTTTCTTCTGCTTTTAGAATTAAATGGTTGTGCCGGCGTGGCGGAATGGTAGACGCGGTAGACTCAAAATCTACTCTTAGCAGTAAGGTGTTGGTTCGAGTCCAATCGCCGGCATTAATCGTTTTTTTATGTTGCCAATAAATACTTAGGGATCCTTCCTTAAAGAGAACGCTAATTGGCATCTTTGTGTATGGAAAGGCTTGCTCTTCTCCCTTTATTAAAAAAAAAGAAAGGGTTCTTTTTGTCGATTCTAGGTCTTACAAGAATCGAATCCTCCCTGTCCCCCCAAGAACTTACTAAAGTATTACAGCAGAAAAAAACTCTTCTATCTTGTATAGAGAAAGTCGACGATCAAATAAAAAAAATTCGGAATAGTTCCTCTCTGCTAACACTTCCTCAAGAAATATGTGAAGAACTAGAAGAAATACGCTCTGTTATTCATAGCATTCTAGAAACAGACAAAGAAAACTATTCTATAAGAAAAAAAGAACTGGGAACTTATGCCAAAAATCGACGTATGTGATTCTTGCGTTTCCAATAACGAGCTTTTAGAAATTCGTGCACGAGTAACACAATCTTACAGAGAAGCTCAGACTATCCTTATCTCGATCCCTGATGGAATCCTTTTGCTGGCAGACTCGGGAGAAATCTTAATTTGTAATCCCCAAGCTCGAGCTATTTTAGGAATTCCAGAAAATATTCAATTAGTCAAACGGACATTTCATGATTTTTTCCCAGATACTTTTTTCGGATTCTCAGTACAAGAAGCTTTGGAAAAAGAAATTCCTCCCAAAACTATCCGACTAACTCTATCTCAAAAACTTTCTCATAAAGAAGTCGAGGTTTTCGTGAGGAAAAACTCCTCCAATGGCTTTCTCTTCTTACTCATCCGAGACCGTTCCGACTATCGACAATTGGAACATGCGATTGAAAAATATCGTAGCATCTCTGAGTTAGGGAAAATAGCTACTACTCTGGCTCATGAAATTCGCAATCCCCTAACTGGAATTTCTGGATTTGCTACCATCCTAAAACAGGAACTTTCTTCAGATCGTCATCAGCGTATGCTAAATGCTATTATAGAAGGCACTCGCTCTTTGAATTCTCTAGTCTCTTCTATGCTTGAATATACTAAAATACAGCCTCTCAACCTCCGCTCTATAGATTTACAAGCTTTCTTCTCCTCCTTAATCCCTGAACTTTCATTAGCTTTTCCTTCCTGTACCTTCAAACGAACTCTCCTATCTCCTATGCTGCATTCGATAGATCCTGATCGCTTGCGATGCGTAATATGGAATCTTGTAAAAAATGCTGTTGAAGCCTCCAATGAAGAAGTCTTTCTCGAATTACATGAAAGAGGATTTTCTGTAACAAATACTGGAACACTCCCTGTAAATGTCCAAGACAAACTCTTCATCCCATTTTTCACAACAAAACCTCATGGCAATGGCTTAGGATTAGCAGAAGCCCACAAAATTATGCGAATGCATGGGGGAGATCTCATCGTCTCGAATAAAGATAACCTAATCACATTCACTATCCTATGGACTCCCATTTGATAAGCCGTCCCTGGATTCTAAACTTCTCATCTCTTAAAGACCCATGTCGATAGAAAACATTCTTATTATTGATGATGATCCACATATCTTAGCCCTTTTATCAGAACTTCTGGAAGCTAAAGGGTTCTCTGTTTTCTCAGCTACAGGAGTAAAGCAAGCTTTTAAGCAAATCCATGCTCATCGTTTTGATCTAATCATTTCAGATATGAATATGCCCGATGGTTCGGGCTTGGATATTATTAAACATACCAAACAGCATCATCCTCAAACACCAATCCTTGTTATCACTGCTTTTGGAACAATTGAAAATGCTGTTGAAGCAATGCGATTTGGAGCCTTTAACTATCTTACTAAGCCATTCTCTCCTGAAGCTCTTTTCACCTTAATTTCTAAAGCAGAAGAACTCCAGTCTTTACAGCAAGAAAATCTATTCCTCCAATCTCAAGGATCTTCTATTTCTCATCCTCTGATTGCAGAAAGCCCCGCAATGAAACAGCTTCTAGATAAAGCACGAAAAGCAGCGAATAGTTCAGCAAATATTTTCGTACATGGAGAATCTGGATGTGGGAAAGAAAATCTTTCCTTTTTCATTCACAAACACTCTCCCCGCTCTACTAAACCCTATATTAAGGTTAACTGCGCAGCTATTCCTGACACTCTTTTAGAATCTGAGTTTTTTGGACACGAAAAAGGAGCTTTTACTGGAGCAATAACAAAAAAAGTAGGAAGATTCGAACTCGCTCACCAAGGGACTCTATTATTAGATGAAATCACAGAAATTCCTACTCATCTGCAAGCAAAACTATTACGAGCAATCCAAGAGCAAGAATTTGAACACATTGGAGGGACCAAAACCCTTCCTGTAAATATTCGTTTTCTCGCAACATCTAATCGCAATCTCCAGGAAGCCATAGAAACAAAAATTCTTAGAGAGGATCTTTATTATCGACTTAGTGTCATCTCTTTACACATTCCTCCCCTTCGCAATAGAAAAGAAGATATCTTACCCTTAGCCCGCTACTACTTAGAAAAATTTTGTAAAATCAACAATAAACCTATCAAAACATTGTCTAAAGAAGCTCAACAAAATTTTTTAGATTACCCTTGGCCCGGAAATGTCCGTGAACTCTCTAATATTCTTGAACGCACTGTAATTTTAGAAAATGATCCTCTGATTACCTCATCTATGTTATCTCTTCTTTAGCCATCCTGAATTAAGGAGTTTTTCTTGTATTTCAGACGCAATTCTGGTAACCTCGTGTCCTTCTTCCATGCACCGATAGCTCAACTGGATAGAGTACCTGGCTTCGGACCAGGTGGTTGGAGGTTCGAACCCTCTTCGGTGCGAATTCTTTGGAAATCTTTTCAATTTTACTTCTTTGATATAAGCGATTTTTATAATCCTTTCGCTACGTTCAAGATTGTAATTTTATGAATACCTTCTCTCCAGATTCTCAGTATCTCTTCGATCCGATTCGTTGTAAACGGGTCTCTGCTCTCCCTGAGGAAAATGTTAGGCAAACCCTACTCTCCTTTCTTACTCAAGAGCTTGCTTATCCTCCTAAGCAGATTATTGTAGAAAAAGGAATCAAATCTTTCTTATCAACATCGCAGCATCCCTTCTCAAAAAAAATACGAGGAAGAGCAGACATCCTTGTTATTTCTCCTTCTTCTTACTTTCCTCCAGGAGAAAAGCCTTTCTGCTTTTCCTCTCCTAAACCATTATTACTTATCGAATGCAAAGCGAAAACAATCACATCACGATCCTTCAATCAACTAATCAGTTATAATTATTTTATAGGGGCTCCTTGCCTTTCCTTAATTAGCCAAACCTCTCAACTTACTGGTTTTTTATCCCCCAAAACAAAAACATTCGCTTTTTTCCAGGGAATTCCTTCATATTCTCAACTTATGAATTTCTATATAGATGCGTTTTCATGCAAATCACCTTGCCCGGAGTCGTTTTAGCCCATTCTCCTTCTGAGAAACAACATGTGATTGCCAAGATTTTTTCTCCAGCAGGGCTTGTTTCGGCTTTTGCTAAAAATGGATCTTCTCTATCTTGCGACTTTCGAGAATCGCTGCTCCCTATTTCGTTTAGCCTCTTCACTATTCAACATACTCCTCCGAAAATAAGAAAAGTACTGCAAGGAGAACTCAAAGATCCCTTCTCTGCTATCAAAAATTCTTACCCCCTTCTGCAAAGCACAGGGAAAATGGTGCAAGCTATTCTCAAAACCCAATGGCATGAAAAGCCCTCTCCCCATCTCTTTTCTCTTTTTCTAAACTTTCTTCAACGTATTCCAGAAACACCACATCCTCAATTTTTTTCTTCTATGTTCCTTCTCAAACTCCTACAACATGAAGGAAGCCTTGATTTGTCTTACTCCTGTGCATCATGCAAAATCTCTTTAGATTCTACGACCATTTATCGTTATGAAGGAGAACTCTTTTGTGAAAAACATGCTCATGAAGAAACTATTCCCTTTAGCTTAAAGGAAGAGCAAATCTTGAGAGCGATTGTAAAAGCTAAAAAATTTCAAGAACTGATGTGCTTGGCGGAATTCCCTCTTGGTATCGACTCTAAAATCGATACGCTATTTTCTTCTATCCTCTCAGAAAAGCTCGAACTGCCTTCTAAATGACAAAAGAAATTGTTTAGCTAACGAAGAAAAATAGTCCCTCCGTTACAAGTTTCTACGTGAAAAGTTAGTGTGACAGGAGACTCTCCTACTAAAGAATTTCGAAAAACTTTTTCCAAAAACCTCTTCCTTTCTGAATTAATGCCCCCTCAGCAATCACTTTGCTTTTCATATCAATCTGGGTGTAAACAATCACTGCAACGTCTTTAGGTAACAAAATTGTGATAGGTTCCTGCTCATTGCGAATGAAAATCGAAGAATTTTTTTTCCAATCTCCTCGAAAATCCAAATCCATCCTGCAAGAAGTACAAGACAAATTTATAGAGGAAAGCTCTGGGCAATCCCCCTTTATTTTCGAGCGAAGCAACCCAAAAGATCCCTTATAAACTACACTTTCTAGTTTAGGAAAACTTCCCGTCATATCGAATTGTACACGCTTTTTTCTCTCAGCATGAATTTCCATTGTCTCCATATCTGGATATTTTCCAGAGAAAACAAACTTCTCCATATAAAACTGCTCTTCTTCAGCGAGAAAATGTGCGCTGAAAACAGGTAGATTGAAAGCTCCAAAAAAGATGGTTAATAAACAGATTAATATATGCACAACAATGACCCCTCTTCTCTCGATCTTGACAGAAACAAAGATCTACGCATTTCAAGATAACTTATGCAAGAAAAAATCTATCGACAGAATACTAGAAAGACAAAAAGATTATCAAAATGAAAAATAAAAGTACCGAGGGAGAGCGAGGATCTTGCGAAAGAGGGGACTCGAACCCCTAAGGAAAGCTCCACTACCACCTCAAGATAGCGCGTATACCAATTCCGCCACTTCCGCAAAAGAACGAACAAGAGAGATTAGCTTACTCTGATTGTGCCCTTTACTACAAGAAAAAATCCTCCTAACACATCTTTTCTATTTCTTTTAAAGAAAAAGCTTCCTCTTCTACAAAACACTTCTCTCTTTTACCATGTTGGCTATGATCCATGTTTGAAATAGTTTCCAAGAGTTCTATCACTTTTTTGTAAAAAATTCTTTAATATGAGACACTTCCCATTTCAATGATATCAACCAAAATACTATGCGCTGTTCCGCTTATTGCTCCGCCTCTGCTTACCACCTACACGTTCTCTTTCACCTTCTGAAAGCGAACTACCCCTCAGTTTTATCCCGAGAATACGTTCTAATTTCTTCAGAAGAACTGGACGAAAGCGATAAAGCTGCGGTTTTTTTCCCATTTGGGGTTTGTGTATTCTGGGGATGGGAAGAATCTGAAGAGTTCCAAGTTATCCGTGCTATAGCTTCGGCAGCTGTCGACCCTCTCCCACATCCAGAAATTGATAGTTATGATTTCCATTACGGAGAAAAGCTGCAAATACGTCGAGACAGGCTCGTTCTCACCAACTCTAACTTAAATATCAAACTTGCGATCTCCTTCGGATTAGCTCAGTCTATCAAGCTTACAGTTTTTGAAGAGACAATTTACAAAACAGTTGAAAACTCTAAATCTTTACCTCAAGAACTTGCTTTTAAAGGGAAAATTTCTCTCTCTCGTAAAACTATTGCAAAAAAGATTGGCGAACTCTTTCTTGATAAAGCTTCCGTTAATTTACACTCCGATATCCTCGATGAACCAGACTTCTTCTGGGAACATCCAGAAACACAGCCATTTTACATTGATGTTTTGACCTGCCTTGATGTAAATGCCCGCGTGAATGTACTTAATCATAGACTCGCCATACTAGGAGACGTCCTCGAAATTTTAAATGATCAACTCAACTATCAACATTCCTCTGCTCTAGAATGGACTGTGATCTGGTTAATAGCTTTAGAAGTGCTCGTCACTCTACTTAAGGACGTATTTAATATCATCTAAGAGTCATGAACACATCCTGGATCAAAACATTTTTCCGAGGGCTTATCCACTTGTATCGTTGGACCATTTCCCCTCTTCTAGGCATGCCTTGTCGGTTTTTCCCTTCCTGCTCTGAATATGCTCTTATCGCATTGAAAAAACTTCCCTTAAAGACAAGTCTTCTTCTAATTATAAAACGCTTATTAAAATGTGGCCCTTGGCATATCGGAGGGATTGATCTTGTCCCAGAAACCTCTCTTGAAGAATATCTAGAATCTCCTAATACCTTTCCAAAACTCCCTGACGACACGAATTCTCCACTCTAACGAGAAACTTTTCAGCGTCATGCGCTTCTTTGGGCAATAATTGGACAAAACGCTTCAGCTCAGAATCTGAGAATTCATGTAACACCCAATCTGCATCATGCACTAATAAAAGAAGAGCTGCTAAAGGTTCTTGTCTGTCTACATAAGCTTTGAGAAAAACCCGTCTTTGACAGTCAGAAATTGCTGTTTTACGATTTTCCAAACGACATAAAGAAAAAAACAATTCTTCTCCTCCCTGGATGACCATCCTTGCTAAAGAGGCCACAGATGAAGCCTTCATTTCTGCTCCGAACAAGAGCGAACGGACATAAAGAAACTCGGGAAGATGACAAAAGCGATATAAAATATCTTCATTTATTACTCCATTTTCCCAATCGCGAACTAGAATACGAAAGAACCCTTGTGAAGAAAAAGGAAACCTCTCTGTGTGTAAATAACGGTGAATCCTTGAAAATTCCTGATCATCAATATCAGGAAGTAGCCAAATATGCTCAGGACTTTTTAATTTGATGAAAGTTAGTGGACGCGTCAACATTGGTGTGATATCTATACAATATTTTTGTATACCCAATCCTAAAGCCCATAATTTTAACGGATGACCGAAAACCAATTGCTCTTCATTCAACAACGCAAGAAGATCAAGCAGAGATGCTTTTTCTAGTCGATCCAAAATATCTTCAGGAATTTTCCCAATTCGTGAACTTTTAGCGATGAGATTTCCTGGGAAAACATGCAGTTTATACATGTCTTTTCTAAATACAGTCGAATAAATCAATAGCAACAGTAGCACATTAACGAAAGAGCTAAGAACAAGTGCCTGCTTTAACCACTTAATTGTTTTTTTACTTTGCATAAACCTAAGGCTCCTCCCTTCCCCCTTCCATAAAAAATACCTACACCCCCTCTTCCTCAAAACACTTGCTACTATACACGGCACTTCGTAAAATCTACCAAAAAAAAGCTGCATCTGCTCATGCTCGTTCCTTTATCCCTATTACAAAAATTTTTTTCTTCTCCTCTCTCTGTTAAAGATATTTTAGAGGCTTGTGATCGTATTGGGATCGAAGCGGAATGCCCAAACGTGTTTCCGGATTCTTTAAATAGCGTCGTTACAGGGAAAATTTTGAGTACCTCGCCGCACCCCGATGCAGAACGTCTTTCTGTTGCGATTGTTTTTGACGGAGAAAAAGAACGCCAAATTGTTTGTGGAGCCCCTAACTGTCTTGCGGGAATCATTGTTCCTGTTGCCTTACCCGGAGCTAAAATCCGTAATACCTCGGGGGAAGTTACTACTATCAAAAAATCTAAAATTCGTGGTCTAGAATCACAAGGCATGTGTTGTGGAGCTGATGAATTAGGGTTTCCACACTTGCAAAAAGGAGATCGAGGGATTTTTGAATTTCCTCAAAATACTCCTTTAGGAGAAAGTGCCTGCCTTTTACTCGCTGGAGCTTCCTTGGAATGCTCTCTAACGCCTAACTTAGGTCATTGTGCCTCTCTTCTTGGCCTAGCACGAGAAATCTCTTTCTTATCGCCTACCTCTCTTTCTATTCCCGAAGAGTTCTCTTTTACTCCTCTTCCTTTAGAAAACTGCTCTAACAGTGCGCATGACCTTACAGCTTGCCCTGTCTTCTATTCAGTTAAAATCTCTGGATTATCTTGGAAACCATCTCCTGACAATTTACAAGCGGCATTGATTGCTCTCGGACAACAACCTCTGAATGCTGTTATAGACATCACAAACTATGTGATGCTTTCTTTGGGACAACCTTTACATGCTTACGATAGTCAGGCTATTGACCAAAAATCTATTCATGTAACTACCGTAAAATCTCCCGAATCGTTTACTTTTCTAAATAAGGAAACGCACTTTCTTCCAGAAGGCGCTCTTGTTGTTGCCGACCAACATAAAATCTTAGGATTAGCAGGAGTAATGGGAGGCGCAGCATCATCTTTTTCAGAAAAGACGACGGAAACCATTCTGGAAGCAGCGTATTTTGTTCCCCAGTCAGTGAGAAAGTATCAACGCACTATTCAGCTTCACACGGAAGCTGCTTATAGATTTACTAGGGGAGTAGATCCTCAGGGAGTGTTGCCAGCACTGTATGCGGCTATTCATATGATCCAAGCTCTTTTCCCTGAGGCACAAATTTCTCCTATTCAAAAACTCGGAGAATGCGAATCCCATCCTTTATCTCTTAGTATTCGTCCTAAAATCATCAAAAGAATCCTTGATGTTTCTTTGTCTCCCCTGGAAATTGCAGAGAAGCTCTCATCATTGGGATTCCGTACTACAGCAGAAGAAGAGACCGTTCGTGTGGAAGTTCCTTCTTATCGTTATGATATTCAAGAAGAGACTGATCTTGTTGAAGAAATCTGTCGAACAACACCTTTCATTCAAAAAACGCAAAAAATACTCCCTGTCTATACTCCGATCTATGCTTTAAAACGTGCACTGACCTCTTTTCTAGCAGATGGAGGCTTACAACAATTCTTCACCTGTTCATTGCTGGATACGGAAGTTGCTATGCTCTCTTTACAAGAAAGCTCTCTAATTCCAATACAGGGATCTGCCATGAAATTACGAGATTCTCTTCTTCCCGGGATGTTGAAAAGTGCTGCAACTAACCTTAATAGACAAGCTCCCTACGTATATGCGTTCGAAATTGGAAATGTATACTCAAAGGAACAGAATCGTTATAAAGAAGAAGAACATATTGCCATACTACTCACTCAACAAGCAGTAGATGATTCCTGGCAAGGGCGAACTCCTCTCTCTTTCTATACAATCAAAGGTTGGGTTGAAAAACTATTAAATCACATAGGGACAACAATAGAAGATCTTACTGTTCAGCCTAGTCAACATCCTAATTTTCATCCCTATCAGCAGGCTTCTCTTTATCACAAAAAGCAATGCTTAGGTATCTTTGGAACATTGCATCCTCAATTATGCAAAAAAAGCCAAATCAAATATGGAGTAGTCTTTGCAGAGCTTTCGTTAAATGGCCTTCTATCTTTGAAAAAGAAATCTGAACAGCAATATGTCCCCTATCCAGTCTATCCAGCCTCTTCCAGAGACATTACAATTACAATGGATAAGGATGTCCCCGCGGATCACATACGTAAAGAACTTTTAAGTTTCGAATCTAAATGGCTTGAAAGTGTTCACATCGTCAGTGTATACCAAGGGAGAGACTCCACATCTCAAAGTAAAAACGTTTCTTTTCGGATGGTCTTCCGTGATCAGGAACGCACATTGTCCGGGCAGGAAATAGAAGAAGAATATAATCGTCTAATCTCACTACTTGATAAGAAATCAGCCAACATAGGAAAAGGCAACTCATGAAGCGTTTATTTTTTATCTGTGCCCTAGCCCTCTCTCCTCTAACATACGGAGCAGTTCAAAAGGATCCTATGTTGATGAAAGAGACTTTTCGCAATAATTACGGCATTATTGTTTCTAAACAAGAATGGAACAAGCGTGGATGCGATGGATCCATCACTAAAGTATTTAAAGATGGAACGACGACCATAGAGATCTATGCACAAGGAGCTCTTCATGGAGAGGTTACACGAACGTTCCCCCACTCAACTACTCTAGCTGTTGTAGAGACCTATAATCAAGGGAGACTTATTTCTAAGAAAACATTCTTCCCCAATGCTTTACCTTCTCAAGAAGAGGTTTACCATGAGGATGGATCCTTCTCACTGACTCGTTGGCCAGACAATAATAACTCCGATACAATCTCGGATCCTTGTTTCACAGAAAAGACTTATGGAGGCAGAGTTCTAGGGGGTCGTTACACCTCTTTTAATGGGAAATACTCTTCAACAATTGTTAACGGAGAAGGAACTCGTTCTACGTTTTCTTCGAACAGTGTCTTGTTAACAGAAGAATTTTTCAGCGACGGTGTAATGGTCAAAAAAACAACGTTTTACTCGAATCGAGAGCCTGAAACAATCACTCACTATGCTGATGGATATCCTCATGGGATGCGGTTTACTTATCTTCCAGGAGGTATTCCTAATACTATTGAAGAATGGCGATATGGCCATCAAGATGGCTTAACTATCCTGTTTAAAAATGGCTGTAAGGTAGCGGAAGTCCCATTCGTACGCGGAACAAAAAATGGGATCGAACTCCGATACAATGAGAAAGAAAATATTGCCGAAGAGATTTCTTGGCAGCACAACATTTTACATGGAGTCCGTAAAATCTATGCTGCAGGAGTATGTAAATCAGAGTGGTATTACAAAGGCAAGCCTGTCTCACAAACAAAGTTTGAACGATTAAGTGCTGCCAGATAATTCTTTAATCCTTGGGAGCTCTATGACACGTGAGTTCTTTGTTGTTTCTCCAACATCTAAGAGCTTGTTAACTCAGGCCTGCTCCCAGGGGCTTCCTATTGACAAATATCCCCCCATTCAAACCATTGCATATTTTCAAGGAGACTCTATTCTTCGTGTAAAGCTTTCTCCTGCCCCTATATTCTCTTGTTTGTTTCTTGGTCCTGGAGCACACAAAGCTATGGAGAGGCTTATTCTTTGGTGCGAAGCTTACGCCAAGAAAATCCCTTCTCCCCTCATCTCTTTACCTCGATCTATCTTCTCTTCAAGAGAAGCAAGCAGTTATTTTAAATGCAGTAAGTAAAATCTCTTTTGGGACTCGCGATACATGTCAAGAGATAACTAAGAAGACCGGCATAAAAGCAGAAGAAGTGCTCCTCGCCTGCAAGAATAACCCCTTACCGCTTCTTATCCCCTGCCATCGAGTGCTTGCTATATATGACTACCCTTGGGGAGAAGCTTGCTATAAAATCCTATGTCAGTTCGAAAGCATCCTCTAACCTTGCATCTTAGGATCTAAAGCATCTCGAATTCCATCCCCAATGATCGCTATCGCCATTAATAGTAATGTCAACATAATAGCAGGAGGCCATAAAATAGCACTTTCAGAAGGAAATGCTGTTACGCCTTCCCTTAAAAGATTCCCCCAAGATGCTGAACTTTCTTCTCCTAACCCTAAAAACGTTAACCCAGCCTCACAACTAATCATAGCCATCATAGAGAAAGGCAATAAAGAAATGACCGGAACAATCACATTAGGAAGAATCTGATGTACCATAATGTGGTAATGACTGTAACAAAGATTTGTCGCAGCTAAAACATAGCCTAAGTTTCTTTGTTTTAAAGTTTCTATACGAACATAGCGACTAATACTAACCCACCCAAAGCAACCTAATAAAACCGAATCAAGTATCAAAGATTTTTTTTGTGTGATGGCAACCACAAGCATGAGAATAAATAGCATGGGCATGGTTTCCCAAATTTCAGTCACCCGCGACAACAACATATCAACTTTGCCACCAAAATACCCGGATAATAAACCAACAACAATCCCAATAAACAAGGCTATGGCAACCCCCAACCCTCCAACTACAATAGCTATCCGAATGCCAAAAATGAGAGAAGCAAGTAGGTCCTTTCTATTCACACGCGTGAGCTGCCACCAATGAACATATTTGTTCATTTCTCGAGAGCCGCCTGCATCATCTTCCCAATGAAAATTACTAAGTAAAGGATTCAAAATCATTTGAACCTTTTCTGATTCAGTCTCTATCCAAGATCGTTTATCAACAATAAAAGCAATGGAATTGTTTAAGGCTTCTCTCTCCTCTAAAAGATTACGAACAAAAGCCAGGCGTTGTCGCAAAGGAGCTTCTTTAGCTTCAAGAGCTTCATATGCTACACGCAACTCTTCTTGAGGATGTTGCTCATATATAGCCATGTTCAAAGCATGTTCCGAGCGAGCTCTGGTCATTAAGTATGGCCGATAATCTTCAAGAAGAGCTCCCCATCCCTGAAAACCTTCCGGATAAGAAGCTTGTAATTGATCGATTTTGTTCTTTAAAAAACGCAAGCTTGCGGCTTCATTTTTCATTTCTAGAAAACGAAGCGTAGGCATCGGAGATTTCTTAAAAATCTCGTATGCTTCCCTTTGCTTTTCCAAAAGATCATGCTGCTGCTTACGGTACTTAGATTTTATCAAGATGCTCAGCTGCTCATACTTACTCATGTAAGCGCGCTCGCCTTCCCAAGTCCGAGTTTTCTTAGGGATAATGGGCAAAAACCCTGATTTCGAAACTGTTGAAAAACTTTTTTGAATATGTTCAGCATGCTTTTTCTTCAGAATCTTATCTTGACAAGGATCTTGAATTCCCCCTCGCAAAGCAAAAGAAAATATTACAATATGAATACCAGTAACTACACCTAAAAAAACTTTCTTTCCAATCCCATGTACATAACGCATCCCCAAAACAAAAAAGGGCAAGGTAAACATCAACACATTAAAAAATAAGTCGATAGGTTTAGTATAAAATCCTGGGAAAAGTAGATATCTAAACAAAGGAGAAAACCATTCTCCTTGCCAACGAACAAGTATCGGTTTGCTACAAGCAAATAGAGGAGCATAAACACCGATAAGCATAAGTCCAGCAAAGAACTTCAGTGCTATGGAAGGCAGTATTCGCTTATGATATACACGAGAAAACCTTTGATAAAAGGTTCTAGGTTCGCTCATCTTACACCTTCCTTTCTTCTAATTGAACACGAGGATCAAGAAGAACATAACAAATATCCCCTATTAGATACCCAATAAGGGAAATCACAGATCCCGTGATAACTGAAAACATCACTACATTGTGATCACGATTCAAGATTGCCTGGTAAAAAAATTTGCCGAATCCATCAATATCAAATAAAGTTTCTACAACTAAAGCCCCCCCAAGAAGAGCACTTAAAGAAGAAGCTAAAGAAGTGATCAACGTTGCCGCGGAATTTTTTCCTACATGCCGGACCAAGATATCGTACTGGGGAATTCCTCGCGCTCGAAGAGCTGGAATATAATCTTCACCTAGCACCTCTAAAAATACAGCACGACTCAACCGAGACTGCGCAGCGAAAGCCCCGTAGCTAACTGCACAAAATGGAAGAAAACTATGCAAAACAATATCTATGAGCTTCTCAGAAGATGTCATTTCTTTGAATATCTCAGGAGAAGAACACAACCCACTATATGGCATAGAGATAGAAGTAAAAGGAACAGTCTTGTTCAAAACGAAATTATCAATAATCCAAGGAACAGCAACAAAAACAGGAATGGAGAACAGAATTAAAAAAAGAAAATTCAGAAGATGATCCATCCATTGGTTTTTATTGACAGCCATGATCATACCGAATACTTGGCATAATATAAAAACGACTATCATAGGGAGAAGGGATAAAATAAGTGATGACCCTAACCGCTTAATCACTTCAGAAACAACAGTCTTGTGACAATCGTTCCGTAATGTACCAAAATCCAATCTAATGATCCGAGAAAGATACTTTGCAAAACGCGTCTCTAAGAAAAAAACCCTCCAAGAGTTCCCCGGCATAAGGGTCTCCTTTCCACCTTGTTGCTCGACCCATGCTTGTAAAGCAGCAACCTTAACCTCGATATCATCTTCTTTGAGTAATCGTACCAATTCAGCATTACTCTTAGATATTTTCTGATTATATTCTCGATGTTCCGGTAATAGATGCGCACCAACTATCCCTTGACGAATCCCTCCTCGGATAAATAAATCAGCAGCAACGTGGCGATAAACATCCGGTTGAGAAGTATCTTCCGCTTCTGCTAGTAACGTGGGCATAATAAATTTGGCACAATCACCCCAATATACTTTGATATTGGTTACACAACCCGTATTATTTTTTTTATGGATAGTTCCATCAATAATCTCCTGGATCCCAGCACGCAATTCAGCCCGAGAGATATGAGTCCGCGTATTAAAAAAAATGGGAAGCGTTAGCCCATAGTGTTCTCTAAATTGTAAATAGCGATCTGGGCCTTTATACGTGCGAATTTTGTCCGATCGACCTGCTTCACCTTGAGCATCAACACTGTGTTCCTCAAGAATATCTCCTGGTGCAGCATTAAGAATCACGAAGTTTACAGAAATAATTGCAAACAGAGTCAGGGGAATCAAGAGTAGCCGTTTTAGGATATAGCGGAACATCGCCCCTCCTCTTTATCCACCCACATCATAGATAAATTGACTGTTTCATCTTGAGCTCCAGGAATCAAATCTGGATGTTCCTTAGGAATAAAAATATTTTTCACATATTCCTTATGGACTAGGGAATATTGTCTGGTATATAGGAAGGCATAGGGAGCTTCCTCATGAATGACTTCATGGAAGCGGTGATATAACTTCTGCCGTTTATCAGAGTCATACTCATAACTCAGTTGTTCTATGATGCGATCTGCCTCTTCGTTACAGAAACCTACAGCGTTTGCAGACCCTTTCTCCAAAGCGCCTTCTGAATGCCATAAGGAACGAGGATCTTCTGGGGGAGTCCCCAAGCACCATCCAGAGAGGATAGCATCAAAATTCTTTTCTTCTAAAGCCTGTGAATAGTCAGCCATATCCAGCCCGAGTAGGCAACATTCGATACCTACCTCCTTACATACCGTAGCAACATATTCAGCAATAGTTCGTGCTGTCACACTTTTCACATAGTAGCACAGCCGGAATCGGAAAGGCACAACTACTCCATCTATTATCTTCTCTCGAATCCCATCTCCATCAGCATCAATCCATCCTTCCTCTTCTAACTTACGCGAAGCTTCTTCTGGAGAGTACTGCCATCCTTCGACGTGTCGATTGTAAGATGGAGAACAAAGAGCAAAAGGACCACTGACTGAAGAACCTCGACCATCCAAACATTGCTCAATGATCCGTTCTCTATCAATCAACATATTCATTGCTTGTCGAGTTGCACGGCTTTTAAAGAAAATAGAAAGACAATTCCATCCGATATAAGAGTAGGAACGGTCTGAAGAATTTTTCTCCAAAATAGCCTCTCCCCTAGCAGCCTGCTCTTTATAGGCAGAAGTTTTCATAAAACTGGCGAGATTTTCCACATGATTAGGAGGGAAGTATGCAATATCTACCTTACCTGCTTTGAAATCTTGGAAAAGCGCATCCGTACTATCCTTCATATAAACATATCGCTTCTCTACAAGCGCTGCGAGAGGATTATAATAATTAGGATTTCGAACTAAGGTTATCTTCTCATCATCCATACCAGCAAAACGGAAAGCTCCACAGCTTACAATGTAATTGTAAGCCCAGTGTGAAGAAAAATTTTGAGCCCATACAGAATCTTGTCGATAAGTATCTGGATCCGAATCATCTTGAATAATCTTCTCCCCATTCGCAAAATACTGATATACAAAACAAGGTAACGGTTGAAGAGCTAATGTATTCGCAAAAGCAGAGTACAGCACTTTTTTCTCTTCTTCCCTTTGCTCATTACAAATAGTATGAGCGCGCCATCGTACTACTAGCTTCAAATCACTTTCTACCTGAACAGAAACAATATCTTCAAAATACGATCGCATAGCCACAGCACGCATTTCTGCCACATAAGGATTCATGACCACGTCATAGTAAAATTTCACATCATGAGCGGTTACGGGATGTGGGCGTAAAAATGTATCTGCTAGAACAACATTTTTTGGAAAAAGAGTGGGATCTATCGGCTCCCAAAACATATTTGGTCGTAGATAAACATGAAATTCTTTATCCCCAGATCCATCTTGGACATAATGCTCTTCCACTTTCAAAGCTAGGCTTGGGGCAAACTCTTCGTATTTACCAACATGTTCCACAGCTAAAGTGGGCACACACAGTTCATAGAACCGAACTATATTGACAAAACCATTAAAAGGACTCAGATTATCAGGACGCCCTACTTGAGCAGTGCGAACAATACCTTTCGGCACAAAATCTTCCTTTAATAGTGAAGGGATCACTTTCTCAACATAAGGATCTTCAGATAACAGATTAGGGTACGAAGGATCTCCACAATCTTTAAATGTATTTGCTTCTAAAGGCGTGTGAAAACTCGCAGAATGAATAAGATTTTTTTGTTGATTCGAGATCCTAACTAACTCGAGAACATCTTCATGTAAATTTCTTAATTCTTTTTTGATTAACTTAACATCTTTTTCAAGCAAATCAGAAGACCAATACAACAGAAATAGGGACAGAACTAATGCCGTTCGTATAATTTTATCTACCATGCGTTGTCTCCTCTGTTCGCTGAAAACGCACCAAAACCCCAAAAGATAAGTCGCATACTTTTATCAATTCGGATTTTGAATTCTAGTACCTGAAGAATTATAGCAAAAGAAAAGCTTTTTCCTTTTATGAACAAGATTCTCAGCAACTAAAAACGGGCATTCAAAAAAAAATTAAAAAATGTGCCAAGGACAAGAGGTTTTTTTATCAAAAAAAGAAAAAGAGAGTTGATTCCTCAACTCTCTTTTTGGGAGAAAATTTATCGAATAGAATCTTTCTCTTCTCCTTCTTCTCCACCATCGCAGCAAAGAGAAGCAACTAGAGAATCGGAACCTTTTTCTTCCTCACCCTCACCAGAGTAAAGAGCGCAAGAAGAGACTAGCATAGCAAGTAAAAGTAATTTTTTCATCGGTTTCTCCTTTTAAATAGGTAGATTTCGCGAATTATCCAAATTTCTTTTTTACAAAAAAAATTTGCCGAAAAAAAAAAGAAAAATGGACTTAAGCTGTTTAAGCTTGGGCAAACTTTAAGAAAATCGATAAATATAGGCAAGCAAAAGGAAATTTCCTTTAGTCCCACATTGGGGAAAGATTTTTTCAACGCAAAACAAGAAATTGTTTTAATTTTCGATAAGAAAGCTGATAGAGAGAAGGTACCCTCTGACAATCTAGAGACATATCAATACGAGGAATTCCATGCTGAGATCGTATTGCGAGAGGGAAACTGACTGTATCTCCTAAAATAAAAGAATACCGATAAGACTCCTGAACGAAATGTTGACTTACGATATCGCTTTTCCCGAATGGATAAAAAAAGATCTCGATAGGCTTCTGTACGGCATCTTCTAGCAAGATTTTAGATAGTAAGATCTCCGTATGCAGATAGGGGGGAGAATATTTGAGGTTTCTAACAGCAAATCCCGAAGATGCCAAACGAATTAATGGGCTTTGAGCTAATTGACATAGCTCTGTTACGGAACAGAAAGGTTGATAGTAGGAAAATATCTCGTCTTGGAAAGCCAAATGATCCGAAGGAGAAACTCTCATATCAACGGGAAGCTGTTCACTTTCTAAACGAGACACATATCTCCAGGCAACTCCAACGACAGCAGGGATCTGCTGTTCCTGAAGAAAAGGGAAAACATGCCTATAAAAATCAACAGAGGCATAGTCAAAAGTAAGCATAATCGCCCTTCTCTTAGGAAAAGGGCTTCCTGGTAACACAAAAGAATATTGCTGCTTAAGCGAAGATAAAAAATTCAAAAATGAATCAAATATACGAGGGAACTTAGAAAAAGCAACTTGTCGGTAAGCTAGGACACGAAGCATGGGTCAGTAGATGGATTAGCAAAGGGATCTTCTGGATAAATCACTATCTGGCCAGAAACGACCGTCGGTGAGAAATTTTTTTCTTTCAAACTTGTTTCTGTTGTTTCCAAGGAGACTTCAGGAGTAGGCAAGGGGCTATGCATAGTAAAACATCCAAATCAATGAGCAGTTGCGGAACTGTCGTAACGTTTAGATATCGTCCAAACTCCCTCTTTATAAAATTGTTCGTAATCATTGAATCTTGGCAAGGATCTCAACTCTTCTAACTCCAAAGAAACATCCTGGTTTAAAGACTCCTTGACCTCAATAATGCGAAGCAAGGTTAAGAAGTGTAACATAGGGAAATCCTGTGAATGAGAAATCAATGAAAGAAGGTCCCTGGATTTATCTAAAACTATCTGATACTGTTGAGTAGCATGTGCATCAGCTATCTCCTTCAAAAGAGCCTGTTGAGGCGATGGCAACCGCAAATGAACTCCATAATCATACGCAAGTCCAGAGTAGTAAGCTCCTCGCAAGGGGTCTTTATGTAGATAAAAACAAGAAGCTAAAAACCCCGCATAAGAAGCCGCGTCCCTACCGGCCCTGCGATAAGCTTGTTCAAGAATAGGCATAGCTGTATCTGGAGGGAAAACCCCTCGTGAATGAGCAGCCGCTGCGGCTCTAGAAAGAAGAGCTAAGCTATACTGACGCTCGGCTTGGCACGCTCTTATATTTATTACAATTTTCGTCGAAAGGGCTACAGCTAAAGCAACAAGGCAAAAAAGAACTACCGAATAGGAAGAAACTTTTTTTCGCAAAAACTCGAACATAGCCTTTATGCACCCTAAAAAAAACAAATAGTCCTTCGCTAGCTCATGCACAAGAAAACCCCGAGACATTAGCAAAAAAGACCGCCTTTATGTCTTCAGGTTGCTTATCTTACCGATAGATATCTTGATTTAACTCTTTTACACAAGAAGAACTTTACTGGACAGGGGTAGTGTACAACGGTTCTTATTTTGAATGTAAACCTTTTTTATCGTTTATAAAACTCTTGAAAATGCCCCTCCATTTTTGAAAAAATTCTAGAAAATACTGTTGCCCTGTCTCTGTGCTAAAATAACATTGCTCCTCACCTTCTGTTTTTATTAAAAAAATCATTACCAATATAAAATTCTGAGAAAGCAATGATGCGTCGGTTATTCCCTAAAAAAAAATCCCTAGGTAAAATGGCTGGGGCTTCTTGTTTGAGAATCCCTTTTCAAGGTGTGTTCTATGTCTGCTGTTTCCCAAAACTTTTTTTACTCCCCCACGAGCTTCTATGGAAGACTTGGAGTTTTTTGGCGAGCTACTTTATCTCCTCGTGCCCGCTATGAAATCGGTAGTGTTATTACCATTATTGGGCTTATCTTAACTTTGGCTGGAGCTGCTAGCATTCACGCAGTAACTGTAGGATCCGTGGCTACATCCACTATTCTTTCCGTCTGCGCAGCTCTTTCTATCCACCCATTAGCAACAGCAATTGTTTCCGTGCTTGTAGGGCTGATCCTTTTATTTGGAGGAATCTTCTTACTCCCGGTACAACAAAAACTCACAACGCCTCCTATTCCTTACTTAACCATCTCCCCATAAAACTTGATCAACTTTTTGGATTTTTTGAGATCAACCTTCCTTAGCTGCTCATAAACTTGTAATCCCTTAGCATTCATCCCTTGCTGGAAATAGAGAATCCCTAATTTCATCATTGTATTAGCCTCATTAGGCTTCAATTTCAGAATGATCTCGTACTCGTGAATTTCTTCCATCGGCATTTGCAAATCGTGATAGCTATAAGCCAATTGTGTATGTACCCAGACATTCCCTGGAGCATACTCATTAAGAATTTTGAATTCTTCCGTAGCTCTTCTAGCCGTTGCAAAAAACTTGTCTTGTATATCCTCTCCATAGCGCCCAGGAGGCACCCAATACTTTGTATCGAATTCTGGATATTTCCTAGGATCCGCATACAATCCTGATAAAGATACATAAGCATCTGCTAGGGAAACATGCGCTCCTAAATCTGTAGGGATTGCCTGAACAACAAGCAAATATAAATCAATCGCTTTTTGTAAAAGAATTTCTCGAAAAGAAAAATAATCCTTCCAAAAACAAAAACAGCTGAATTTTTTTAGAAAATCATAGGGAGGGACTATTTTCAATAGGTCGCAAAAAACAAAATATTCTTGGTGTTGCATAACCAGCGATAGCCGTGTAACAGCTGCAGCGACTTCTGGCTGCTCTTCCATACTATTTTTCTTTTTAAAAATAGCTTGCGCTTTGTGAACAAACTCCACGAGTAATTTATCAAAAAACTCTGTTTTCTTAGATAAAATATAGAGCCGAATTACCAAGCAGATAAATAGCGTAAGAACAAAACAGGCAAGGCAGAAGGCAGGCAGTAACGTCTTACCAGAAAAAAGAAAGAAATAGAGGAAGATCCCTATTTCAACTATCATCAGAGATATCCCTAAAGTAGCTAACAGAGTCTGTTTTAACAAATACCGTAAAAAGAGCTGATGCGTCTTTTTACATAAAGCCTCTAATATAGACTGAGCGTTTCGTGATTTCATAGAAATCCCGCACTCCTAATTTTCCTAGATTCCCCGGAGCGAGCCCCCGCTCTCTTCTGTAAAGAAAACCTCTTTAAGGACTTTTTTCTAAGACTATATTCTTAGAGACAATACCGAACAGGCTTTTTCTTGAGAAGAGCAAAAGCTTGTGATATCTACGGCATTAAAAGAGGTTCTAAAGTGGTTTCTTGTGAGGAACTCCTCACTATAGCAGCTAATGAAGTTACCCATTGCGAAGACGTATTCACAGCTGGGACTCGTACCACACGATACCCTTTCTGTAACAATATAGGAACATAGAGGTGATCTATTTCATAAAGAGTTTCGATATGATCTGAAACAAACCCAAAAGGCACAATCACAACATAACGCTTCTGGGTACATAAAGACTGACAAATTTTTTGTGTGGAAGGCCCTAACCATTTCCCAATACCGAACTTGGACTGAAAAGAAAGAATATTCTCTCCCCTTCCTTTTAAGGCGTTAAAAGACTCCCAACACTGTTGAGCGTAGGGGTCTCCTAGACGAATATGCCTTTGAGGAAGACCATGTACCGAGAACAAAAAACAGCAGTCTTCTGCAGCAATGTTTTGAGCCATCAAACACTTCTGAATATGATCCTGCATACATGAAATGAAATTGGGATGCACCCCGTATTGAGTAATCCAAGCTATAGGTTTTTCCGGAAGATGCTGTAAGAAAAACCGGATAATACTCCCTGTGACGGCAAAGGTATAGTGAGGGAAGAGAGGAACCCCAATAATCTCATCGCAAGTCTCCCGTAAAGCAAGCAAAGTCCTTTCATGAGTCTCTGGTAAATATCTATGAAAGGGAATAACAGGCGCTTGCAACTCTTCAGAGAGATGTTTAGCAAGATTCTCTGTATCTTGAAAAATAGGAGAGCCGCCCCCCAAGTAAGCATACTGCTCTGCCACATGACGAGCTCTGCGCTTTGCAATATAAGAGAAAAGAGGCTTATGCAACAGAGAGGGAATCCCTCCTCCCGTTACATCTCGATCTGTCAGCAAAGCTTGCAGAAAACTAAAAATCTCTTGAGGAGTCCTCGGACCACCGAAATTCGCTAATAAATATGTTGCCACACACTCTCTTGCTGAACTCTGCAACTATTAAAACTTCTTCCTTTCAGATCTTAGGGAAGCCGCGACTGCATTTTAATTGCCGTATACCTCCCAGACCGCCGACTCTTTGCTAAGCCTACGTTAAACCCTTCTAACAGAGCATCTGCTCCTCCACCCCGCAATACAACTAAGCGAAGTCCTTCCTCATTAAGAGGTGCAGAAGCAATCCGCAAACGTCCTTTATAAGCCGTTTCCACTAAAGCAGTAGCTTCGATTACGGGGACTAATAAAGCATCATAACGCTGAGTAGATAAAGACTCTAAGGCTATGGGGATATGCTGATAGGAGTTAATCACAGCGTTAGGGACGTTTTGAGCAATCAAAACAGAAGCATCGAATTTATACACTCCAATTAACTTCCCTTCCAAGTCTTGGAGAGACTGGTATGGAGAATTTTCTGAGACAACGAGTACAGGCCCCGTTAATAAGATGGGATCGGAAAACTGATACTTTGCCAACATTTCTATCGAGGGAGAAACGGAAGTGAAAGCTCCACTAGTTTTTTTATCATCCAGATTTTCAAAAAGATGGACCCAATCTTGATTCACAAGAGAGATATTTAACCCCTCCTTGTAATTAATCTCTGAAACTAAATCATTAACAAAAGCATTGATCCCCGCCGTATATATACCAAATTGTTGGGGGAACCACGTAGTATCTCTCCCCACGAGAACCTCTTGCTTTTCTCTTGAACAACCACAGCAAAAAACTGCGACAACCAAGACTAAAAAGTTTAATGGACGTAAAGACTTAAAACTCACTCTAACCTCAGAGATCCACCTAGATCTTTGAATCATATTCAAGAGAAAAATTTTTATCCACCCACTATGATAAGGACATTTCACTCTCTGTCTCTTTTCTAAGACAATACTCTGAAAGGAAAGTTCCTCCGGACTTCCTACGCTTCCGCAGCTCTAGTCCTTTGACTATAATGTCTTGAGATGAAGCGTTTTCTAAAAAAAGAATCCCATCTAGCTCCAATAATTGTTTTTGAACAATAAGAGCCAAAACTTCCTGAAGAAATACATCCTCCAAGGCGTAAGGAGGATCTATATAGATGATATCAAAAGAACATTTCTGCTTACCTAACCGAACGAGGGCAGAGCAGACATCTTGTTTCAAAATATGAACAGGCAAATTAGCATCCAATAAAGCAAGATTTGCTCGAATCAAACGAACGGCCTCTATAGATGAATCCACAAATGTAGCAGAACCAGCACCTCTACTAATAGCCTCAAACCCCATAGATCCAGAACCTGCGAACAAATCTAAAAATCTTGCGCCAGCTATGTACCCTGCACAAATATTGAAGACAGCTTCCTTAACAATGCCACAAGTTGGGCGAACATGAGGATTAGAAAAAGTTTTTAAAGACTTTCCTTTAAATTTACCAGACAGAATCTTCAACTGACAACCTGAGGAGTAAAATCAACGTAATCAGCTGCCACGAGTGTATAATTAATTCCCCGAATATTCCCAAACCCTGGAAAGGGACGTGGCACCTTATGTAAATGACCAAACAAACAACGAGATACCCGTCCGTCTGATTCTAATAATTTAGAAACAAGGCCAGGAGTCCCATCATTACTGATTGGAGGATAATGAGTCATCACCAACACATCTTCTACTGAAGAAGGTAGCTCATTCAAAGCTCGTTCTAAACGTCCTAGTTCTCGCAGAAAAATCTTTTCATCTTGTAAGGTCAAAGCTCTTCCCTCTGATACTTGGCCATGATCTCCGAAACAGAGCTGGATGTCTTGAGAATCCCACAAACGAACACCTACTATCGCTTGAAAAGGATTGAGCAAAACATACCCTCGAGCGAGATAGTGAAGAGTTTCTGGCAGTACCTTTGAGAGTTTAGTAGCAGATGCTGAACTCCAATAATCATGATTCCCTCGAATCATGTACTTTGTTCCAGGAAGAGATTCCAAAAAGTCAAAATCTACTTGAGCTTCCTCTAAGTGCATTGCCCAAGAAATATCCCCAGGAAGACACACAATATCTTGTTGAGTAACCAACTCTTGCCAATGTGTCTCTATTTTATGATGATACCCAATCCAAGGCTCTCCAAACAACTCCATGGTCTTTTCTGGAACACCCAAAGATAGATGTAGATCTGCAAGAGCGAAAATACGCATGAAAACAACTTTCTTTATAAAGAAATTAACCCGCTATTTTGCCAACCACTCTTACCTTTGTCAATAAACTGAAACGAAAACATTATTCTAAAATACGTAATTATCTGGGATTTGTGTCCCCTTAGGAACGATAATAATGCCGTCTCGAACAACTAATTTCCCGTCCGGCGAATCATACTCCTTATGTCCCTGTAGATTCTGCAACCGCACACTATTTCCTATACAGCAATTTTCATCGATAATCGTCTTATGAATTTCGCAATTCTTCCCAACCCCTAAAGGAAATGCATTCGATCCATAAGAGTCGCTCCCCATCATGATAGAGCGATCAAATATAGATCCTTGGCCTATTACTCCACGAACACCAATGACACTGTTGGATACTTGTCCAGACTCAATCATAGCCCCTTCACAAAGGAGCGAATTCGAAATCCTAGAGTCTGAAATAATAGCTCCTGGTAGGTGATTATTTTTACTGTAAATCATTCCCCTATCGTCATAACAGTTAAATCCTCGGGAATTTTGCGAAGGGCGCTGAGTCAAAGCCATATTTGCTTCATAATACGATTCTATTGTCCCAATATCCGTCCAATAACCATTGTACAAATATGCGACAGTCCTACCTCGATGCATCTGTCTATGAATCAACTCTTTTCCAAAATCATCTCCAGTCTCTTCAAGCAGCAATTGAAAAAGACATTGTTTTCGAAAAAGATAAATTCCCATAGATCCAAGAAAATTCCCGTGTTGAGGATCAAGGCCGAACTTTCTCATCGCCGTGTTACTAAGACGAAAATGTTTTAAAATTTCTTCACTTTGTGGTTTTTCATAAAAATCAACTAATTTGCACCCGTCGTCTACTTTGAGAACTCCAAATCTTGAAACATCTTTATCTGATACAGGTTGGGCAGCTATCACCATATCTGCCTGAGAATCCACTGCATAGTCTACTATCGAACGAAAATCCATGTTGTATAGTTGATCCCCAGATAAAATAAGAAAGTACTCCACACGTGAATCTTGTAGATAGAGAAGATTTTGTCGAATTGCATCGGCTGTCCCTTGATACCAAACCTGACTACCATCCCGTCTCTCAGGGACTAATAAATGAATTTGATCCTGAAGCACTCCATGATAAAAATAAGTCTTAAACAGATGTTGTTGCAAAGTATAAGTAAGGTACTGACCGATAACAAAAATTTTTGAGAACCCAGAAGCAATAGCATGTGATATCGGCACATCTATTAGTTTGTATCTCCCTCCGAAAGAGACTGTTGGTTTACAACGCCAACAAGTTAACGGGGATAGCCGTTTGCCTTCTCCTCCGCATAAGACAATAACTCCTACGTTATCTCGATAGAAATGCGACCGTTGTCGATGGATCTGCTCTTCTTTCGTCCGTTTACCAGTCATCTGCCCCCGCCTTGTAAAAAAAATAATTTTAAAAACAAATTATTAAAAAAGCCAGACAAACAAAAAGACTATTTTAGCATAATTACGAATCGATTTTTATTTTTAGATATTTGAAAAATAGTTTCTCTATTTTGACAAAAAAAAGAACCTATATTTTCATTAGAGGAAAAGCCACATTTAAATTACCTATGCTCTTCCATATCTTTATTGGGATTCCAATTCAGGAGCAAGTCACTAAACTTGTTCCTCCTCTTGAGATTATTTCTTATTGTGGGAAAAAATTTTTGGGCTTGTATAGCCAACACGCAGAAAGCTTCTGCATAAAAGAAATGAGCGAGCTGTTAAACACTACCTTGCAAAAACTCAATGAGGTTACTTTCAAGGATATTCAAACCTACCAAGCAACCCCAATTATTATTCCTGAAATCTTAATCGGATGAGAAGATCCCCTAATCCTTCAAAGACAACAGAAATTCTGTATTACTATTTGTCTTCTTCAAACGACCAAGAAGCAGATGCATAGCGTCTATTGCAGTCAAACCAGCTATAGCTTGTCGGAACAATCGCACTTTCTCGAGTTCTCCTGGGTGGTACAACAACTCTTCTTTTCGTGTTCCACTCTTAATCAAATCGATAGCGGGATAAATTCTACGATCAGAAAGATGGCGATCAAGAACCAATTCCATGTTCCCAGTCCCTTTGAATTCCTCAAAGATCACCTCATCCATCCTTGACCCTGTGTCGATCAACGCTGTAGCTAAAATAGTTAAAGATCCTCCTCCCTCGATGTTTCTTGCAGCACCAAAGAAACGCTTAGGCTTATGTAACGCACTGGCATCTACCCCTCCTGTGAGAATTTTCCCAGAATGAGGTTGTACAGTGTTATATGCTCGAGCTAGACGTGTGATCGAATCCAATAGAATGACAACATCCTTACCATGTTCAACCAAACGTCTTGCTTTTTCTATCACCATTTCAGCAACTTGAATATGCCGATCTGGCTGCTCATCGAAAGTCGAGGCAACAACTTCGCCGCGAACCTGACGAATCATGTCTGTAACTTCCTCTGGGCGTTCATCGATTAGCAATACAATCAACTCCGCATCAGGGTTATTGACTGCAATAGCATGGGCAATACTTTGTAAAATTACTGTTTTACCAGAACGAGGTGGAGCAACGATTAACCCTCTTTGCCCTTTACCTATTGGAGCTGTTAAATCTAACACACGCTCCGCCAAATTTTCTTTCCCCATCTCCATAATTAAACGTTCGTTGGGATGAAGAGGAGTTAAGTTTTCAAATAAAACCCGTTCTTTTGCTTTATCAGGAGTCGAGCCATTAATCTTATCTACTTTTAACAGCGCGAAATACTTCTCCTTTTCCTTGGGAGATCGAATAGTTCCGACAATAGTATCCCCCTTTTTTAAATCAAAACGGCGAATCTGAGCTGGAGAAACATAGATATCTTCTGCTGACGGGAGGTAGTTGTAGGTAGGGGACCGCAAAAAACCGAAGCCATCTGGAAGAACCTCTAACACCCCTTCTCCGATCAAAAACTCATCAGGACGTTCGGACTTAGCTTTAACGATTTCGAACACTACTTGTGATTTCGTCAGAGAACCTACATTCTTCACTCCATACTGCCGAGCTAACACATTCAGCTCATTAATACCCATGCGCTGTAGTTTAGCAATCTTTGTAACAGCTACCGGCTGCGCAGTTTCTTTCTCTTCTATAGCAACAGCACTGTCTTCATTTACTTCCTTTTCCAACGATAAAGGGCCCTCGCGTCTTTTATGCTCCTTTACCTTCTGTAAGACCTCGGCTGGACTCTCTTCTTTCATATTGTTCCCTTTAAAGCCTTAAAACATTGTTCTATTTTGCGACGAAATTCTTTTTTCGTTCCATTGTTCTCTATGACCACATCTGCTTGCAGAATTTTTTCCTCTAAAGCAGAAAACCGTGCACAACGAAGATCGAAACTGGCGTCCGAGCCTTCAGTTTTTTTAACAAAACGTTCTTTACGTATACCTATATCTGCAGAGATCAAAATAACTCGATCAAACCAATCCGCATACTGAATCTCATACAGCAGAGGAACTTCCACAACAAACAGGGAATATTTTTGTTCCTGAGCTACATGTACATAATTCTCCTCAACAACACGGCATACCTCTGGATGCAAAATCTTTTCTAGAGATAGCAATAAATCCCGGTTACCAAAGACTTTGTCAGCGATGGCCTTTCTACTAAGAGTGTTCTCTATGATTATCTCTGGACCCAAAAGATCAACTACACGCTGACCAACTGAGGTATAAGGAACAAGGAAACTATGAGAAACTTTGTCTGCACTGATTACAAAAGCCCCCAAATCTTCAAAAACCTGGCACGCCTCAGTCTTCCCTGAAGAGGGGTCCCCTGTAACAGAAATCTTCAACAAATCTAGCATTCTGCCCAATTTTTTCCAATTAAGACATTCACAACCAGAGGAACAGAAAGTTTCATAGCAGACTCCATCTTCTCCTGAATAAGGATCTTCGCCTCCTCTAACTCTTCCTCTGGAACCTCAAATAATAATTCGTCATGGATTTGCAATAATAAGCGACTTTTTAATCTTCGAGATGCTATCTCCTTCGAAATATCCAACATAGCCAACTTAATCAATTCTGCAGCACTCCCTTGTATACGCGTATTGACAGCAAGTCTTCCTAAAGTGGCACGGGAACCTGGAGAACTCTCCCAGTCACTTAGAATACGTTCTCTTCCTAACATTGTCGTTACTTTTTGATCCTTACTAGCCTGTGCGATCGTTTGAGTAATAAACTCCGCTGCTCGAGGATATCGTGCAAAATAAGCGTCTATCAACCCTTGAGCCTCACTCACACTAATCTTCAAAATTTTTGATAGACCATACGCTTGCTGTCCATATACAAGACCAAAATTCACTGCCTTAGCTTGATGCCGCTGTTTTTTTGTTACCTGTTCGAGAGGAACATTGAATACTTGCGAAGCGGTAAATGTATGGATATCTTCACCAGAATCAAACGCTTGTTTCAATGTTTCATCCTGACTAAGATGGGTAAGAAATCGCAATTCAATCTGAGAATAATCTGCCGATACAAAATAATCATTGTCTTTTTCAACTCGAAAAGCCTCCCGAAGCGATCTTCCCCTCTCAGACCTGATAGGAATATTCTGAAGATTGGGATCTTGACAAGCCAATCTTCCTGTTACTGTTCCAACTTGGTTAAACGTCGAATGGATTCTTTGCGTTCTCGAATCTATCTGTTTAGGCAGAGCTCGGACATACGTAGAGAGCATTTTCTCCGTCGCCCGAAAAGCTAAAATTTTCGTAATAATCTCATGTTTGTTTTCCAAAGCCTCCAATACTTCAGCCTTAGTAGACTTTACATTGTCCACAGGCTCTATTCCTAAACGATTATACAAAATATCTGCTAACTGCTTAGGGGATTTGATATTAAATTCGCATCCCGCCAAATTATAAATCTCTTGGGTATACGCCTCGAGCTCTTTAGAAAGATCCCTGTCTAAAGTAGACAGTCCTCGACTATCCAAAGGCATCCCAGCACATTCCATGGAAAATAAAACAGATTCTAATGGCTGCTCTATAGTTTCGAAAATATCTTTTAACGCTTTTTCTTCTAACTTCTCAAATAAATAATTCTTAACAGTGAGTAATTGTGAAGCAAACATCCCAAAGTATTGGGCAGGGTTTTTTGGAAGACTTTGTACTGGTAAGGAACTGGTCGCCCATTCCTTCGCAAAAAACATAGCTTCTTGTACGCGTCCAGATTCAATTAAAACGGTCTGAAACGATATTTTCGCTCCACCGCTAACCAAATGCTCTGCTAAAACTAAATCAGCTGTTACATGAACATCGATTCCATAATTTTTTAATGCGTGATTATCACGCTTAACTCGATATCCAAAAAATCTAGTAGTAGGATCTGCAAAAAAAGCTTTCAACAAAGGAATTTCTTGATCCCCAGAAACCTCAATATACACCACCTGATCTCTACTAGATAAAGCAACTCCATGCAACTGTAACGAAGGAAGATGCTCTCCAGTATACGCAGCACAATACCCAACTTCTTTACCCTTTAAAGTTTCCAATATGGCCCGCACATCTTCAAAGTCTTTCACAATTTGCACAGAAATGGGGTTCAAAGCAATTTCTGTAGGTTTAATTAATGCCTTGAAGCCATGTTGCATACAGAACATATTCAGCTGGATTACATCTGTAGCTTGCGAAGAAAATGCTAATTCCTCTGTTTTCAGAGGAAGATTAAGATCTGCATGTAGATTCGCCAGACGTTTACTCAAGAGAAGTGTTTCTCGATGACCTTCTATCATCTGTCTATTTTTGTCAGATAATCGCTGTGTATTAGCAAGTAAATCTTCTACCGAACGAAACTCTTTGAGAAAAGCTTGAGCCTTTTTGGGACCACAACCAGCAACTCCAGGAATATTATCAGAGGAATCTCCAACTAAAGCGAGGTAATCAGCTATCTGCCCAGGAGTAACTCCAAATTGTGCAACCACCTCGTTGTATCGGATTTCTTGCTCTTTCCAGGGATTGAATACGGAAACGTTGTTATCCACTAATTGCAATAAATCTTTATCTGCTGTGCAAATACAGACCTCAAAGCCATCATTCACAGCCTTTTTAGCGATACTAGCAATCACATCATCTGCTTCAAAACCTTCTCGCTCCAAACAAGGGATCCTAACCAATTCACAATATTGTTTTACTAAACAAAGTTGCTCCGGAAGGCCCTCCAACTGTCGATCCCGATTACTTTTATACTCCGCATAGAGTTCCTGACGGCTTTGCTTATTGTTTGGCCCGTCAAATACAGCAACCATATATTGAGGGGAAAGATCTTTTATCAATTTATCTAAAGAACGAATAAAACCGAAAACTGCTTGTGTACTTTCTCCATTCGGCCCCCGCATCTCTGGAAGAGCAAAATATGCCCTGAAAACAAATCCAGAAGCATCTAAAATAAAAAGTTTTTTCATATTCGCAGCTCCAGATCCTTACCCCATGTACCAAAAAGATTTCTGTGCTTGCTCAGGAGAAATGGCAAATTGAACTTTTCCTGTTACGAGCGGGCTATTACTCAAACAACTGGAAAACCTTTTAAAAAAATGTCCCGAGCTCAACCCAATAACACGGTAATCTTCCTTGACCCCACAGATCTCGGCGAGCTCTTCCAAAGCACGTTCTTGGGTCTGATTGATAGCATCAACAAGCCCTTCTTCTAAGGCCTGCTTCGCAATGTACACACGAGCTCCCAGTACCTGTATCAATCGCTCTTTAGTCAGGTTTGATCGATGTTGTACAACGTGATCTATAAATAACTCATAAAAGGCATCTACTATAGCTTGACGTTCAGCATATTCTTCTTCAGTCCATCTCGAAAATGGATTTAAAGGAGCCTTATCCTCACCAGCAGTAATGATCGCTGTTTCCACCCCTTGTCGTTGAAGTCCTTCCTTAACATTAAAATACGGTCCAGACCGAACACCAATGGAGCCAACAAGAGCATTTGCTGTTGTTCCAATCTTATCCGCTACGCAGGCAACGTAATATCCTCCGGAAGCACAAAAACCAGATACGAAGACATGTATGGGGATTCCTAAACGTTGCTTCCAAAAAGCAAGCGTTGCATACATTCGATCAATTTCAAAAACCTCTCCTCCAGGACAATCCATTTTGATTAAAAGTCCCTTGACTCGCTCCTTATACGGAACCTCACTAAGTGATTGTAAAGCAGACTGCAAGCGTTTAGCAGAACCAGAACTAGCAACAATAGCGTCGCTAATCTCTATGACAGCAATAATTGGGGCCGTTTTTCCTAATTCTTGAACGACTCCTTGAGAATTAGGGAGATTTGTCCAAAAAACAGAGTCTCCTCCCCCCAAAACCAAAGAAAACAAGATAACAATGAAGCCCGCAGTCCCCACAACCCCTGCGAATAAACCGCAGGCAGATAAAAAACCTTTTAATAAAAATCGAAAAAAATTCTTCATGAAAACCCAAATAAATCAATTAATTGCTTTTCGCATTAGAAATAAAAAGGTACTAAAATGCTGGGATTATAAAAAAGAATTTTTAAACAAAAAAAATTGAAAGCCCGAGATAAAATATCTCAGGCTTTTCCTTGTTAAGACTACAAAGTTGTCACAACTTCTTCGCGAGACTCTGTCTCTACCGCGAGGGAAGATGCAACCTCCTCTTCTTGCTCTTTTCTTAAGGCAGTTTCTTTAGCAACTTTCTCTTTAGCAAGAGCAGAGGTTTTAGTTGTATATTCCCTGCCCAGCCAAGCAACTACAAAAATCCAAGTCCCTAAGACCAACAACAAAACGATGGTAATCGCATTTAAGCTGGCTGCTACAGATGAAAAGATAATTAGTAACCCTTGATAAACCAGAGATCCCCCTGACTTACCAACTCGAGAAATTACCCCATCAATGGCAGCTTTCCCATAATCTTTCTCATCATCTTCCAAAGGAATAAGTGCCATCTCTTTGGTTTGATCAAAATAAGTAAACTTAATCGCTCTGGAGCAAACATTTTGCATTCCTCCCAGCCAGGCTGTCAAAACTACAGGAGAAATTCCAAGAAAGCCTCCTAGAATTAAAGCATCGCCCTTTACAGCATAGATCGCACCGAAGAAAAGACCTCCCGTTATCAACATAGTTAGCGGAGTTATCATTGCTCCTACGGTCCACCCCCAACGACGAATGCTCTGCCCTACAGCAAAAACTCCAGTCAACGCAGATACAATGCCTGTTAGAGTCGTGATCCTACTCATATAAGAATTGAACTCCACTCGAGAAGAGTAGATTTGGCAAACTTGGTCCTTCCAGACAACCTCAAAAAGGTGAATGACTAGGTTATAAGAAAGAACAATAATGGCAATCCCCATTAAGTAACGGGAACGAATGAGAAGAGCAAAAAGACTTTTTGCTTTTGCCTTAGGCTGTTTCTTCTCTTTTTTGAGCTGGGCTACAGACATTTCCCCTGCCAAACCATCGCCTAAAATCAAAGATTCTTCCGGTAAGCGATGTAATCTTTGATGTAGATAAAGAATTGCTGCACCAGCAACTATAACAAGCAGAGTGATATTCAACAACACTTCATGCCAAGGATCTACCGCCATAGGGAAGACGATGATAGAATGTTTACCCAACCACAAAGAAATCTCTCCCGCAACAATCGAAGAAAGATTCAATCCTGTGTTAATCAAGGCGTAAAAACGACCGGCTTCACGAACGCTCGTAATATGGTTTGCAATCCCCCAGAATAAGGTAGATAAAACTACAGAACTCCATAACTCAGACATCACATAGTAGAGACTGTAGCTCCAGTATTGGATCATAACTATGAAACCACGAACACCAGACGGTAGGACAGACTGAAGTTTCGCTGCCAATGCATTCAAATGTAAAGAATCCCCCATAGGATAAATCACTGCAGCAAACAAAGCAAAGAAACCTAAGAACCCTCCAACAAAGGAACAAAAAACCGTACTTCTAGAGAAACGCCGACTCATCCACCCATAAACTATGGTGATGATAACAGCTCCGGGAACAATACCCCAAACTTTTAAGAAAGGGATAACTTCCGCTCCCGCTCTAGACCCTACCACAACAAGAGAATCTTTGGTGGTCTTCAGCAAAGAGTAATTAAAACCTACGAAAAAAGCTAAAAAGAATAATGGTAAAAATTTAGAAAATTCTGTTCTGTGAATGGGGAAAAAGTACCCCCTGAACTTCGAAAAGGATCTCACCTCGGAAGACATACACTCCTTCCTAATTTAATAAACATTGAAGACTTTGGGAAAACAACTTGCGATGCGAGAAATCTCGCACTCTTTTGAACTTTAGAATAAAAATTGCTAGCAGCAGGGCAACGCATAATTACAAGATTTTTATAAAATCTAGGGAAACAGGATACCGCACTTGCGGCTAAAATTCAAGCTCTTGATAACTCTGCCCTCTCTTTTTCCTAATTGGCTACTCTAAACAGTGCCGTCTATAATCCAAAACCCTCTCTAGAAAATAAAGAGCACCAACAACAACCAAAGGAGCCAACCAACCAGGGGAAATCTGAATCCCGACGGTCACTCCAAACAAAATAAAAAATTGAATAACTGTGAAAATTTTACCAAAAGACAATGCCCTGTAGTCGTACCCCTTCCACCCTCTAACCCAAGAGAGATAAAAACCAAAAAACACTAAAAAAATATCCCTAGAAAAAACCAAGATGAGATGGGTAAATCCTATAGAATCCTCCCAAAAAAGAACCCCTATACAGATTAAAAAAAAGATTTTGTCAGCAGCTGGGTCAAGGATAGATCCTAGACGACTTGTAGCATTGTAGCGCCTAGCCAGGTATCCATCCAGAACATCACTGACCATCGCAGCAAAGATGACCAAAAGTCTCGTTACGATCTTCTCCTGACAAAAAAGAAGAGCCAACCACACCCGGGACAAAGAAAGGAGATTACAGAACTGTCTCATAAAGTTGATTCGGAAGCTTGTCTTTAAAATTCTTAGCCTCCAGCGCAATGATACACATTATGAAACATAGACATTCTAAAAGCAAGAAGAGAGTTGGCCACGCTTCACGCCATTTCCCTCAACCTACCAATAAACAAGATTTGAACAAATAAAATCTTTAAAAATTTAAAGAAACGGAAAGAGAGGG
>NZ_JAFUQR010000005.1 GCF_017472245.1 Chlamydia sp. | reverse complement strand
CACAAGAGTATGGGAGAGTAGGTCGTTGCCAAGCATTTTTTAATGTAAAATTCTTAGTCATAGACTGAAAGAAGAAGGGAGAAGAGCCATTCTAGTCGCTCTCTTCCCTTTTTTTTGTTTCTGTTTTTCTCTTTTTTTGATCTCTGTAGGATTTGTTAGCCGTAGTCCTAGTCAAATTATTGTTGATTCTCTACTATCATCAGCTAGCTCTCGGATAGAGCTGAACAATTTTTGAGATGTTTTCTAGGGAGTTCATAGTTTTTTATTCTTCTTATCGACAAACTTTCGATTCTGTATTGAGTTTGTGTATTCATATAAAGGTAGTCAACTTCTGCTAAAGGAAAAAGGACATGGCTGGGAATAGTGAATTAGATGTAGATATCTTAGGAAAGATAGCAGGTGCTATCAAACAGTTGAGTATTGAAAGCATTCAAAAAGCTTCTTCAGGCCATCCAGGAATGCCTTTAGGATGTGCGGAACTAGCCGCTTATTTATATGGTTATGTATTAAGATACAATTCTAAGGACTCTCATTGGATCAATAGAGACCGATTTGTTTTATCTGCAGGACATGGGTCTGCTCTTTTGTACTCTTGCTTACATTTAGCCGGATTCAACGTAGGGCTGGAGGATCTTCAGCAATTTCGTCAGCTTCATTCCAGAACGCCTGGACATCCGGAATTTAGAGAAACGGATGGTGTTGAAGCTACAACTGGACCTTTGGGACAAGGAATTGGAAATGCTGTAGGAATGGCACTTTCGTTGAAAATGCTAGAAGCCAGATTCAATCGTCCAGAAGCTACTATCTTTGATGCAAAAGTGTATTGCTTAGCAGGCGATGGTTGTTTTATGGAAGGGGTGAGCCACGAAGCTTGTAGCTTTGCTGGTTCCTTAAGGCTAAATAACTTTGTTCTTATCTATGATTATAATGAGATTATTTTAGATGGGACGCTTCAAGACGTTAGCATCGAAGACACAAAACAAAGATTTTTGGCCTATGGATGGGATGTTTTTGAAATCAATGGGCATGATTTTGAAAGTTTACATCAGGTATTTACAAAGGTCAAAAAAGGGCAAGAAAAACCAACTTTGATCATTGCGCATACAATTATCGGTCATGGATCACCTAAAGAGGGAACGAATAAAGCTCACGGATCTCCCTTAGGAGAAGAGGGGGTTGCTCAAACAAAAAACTTTTGGCACCTCCCAGAAGAGAAATTTTTTGTCCCATCAGCAGTAAAAATGTTCTTTCTTGCAAAACAACAGGAAGGCAAAAAGTTGCAAGAAGAATGGCAAGAACGGTTCCGTGTATGGTCAAAACAGTTCCCTGAGCAGCATCAAGAATATCTTCGATTATTTCAAAAAATTTCTACCCAAGAATTAGAAGAGATATTGAATTTAGTCGATATGCCGGAGTCTATAGCTGGGCGAGCTGTATCAAACAAGGTGATCCAAGTCATTGCAGAAAATGTACCAGCATTAATAGGAGGATCTGCGGATCTTTCTAGTTCAGATGGCACTTGGATAGCTAAGGAATCCGTTATCAGTGCTCTCCATTTTCTTGGTCGAAATATTCGCTATGGAGTACGCGAATTTGGTATGGGAACTATTATGAATGGACTTGCATATAGCCAAGTCTTCCGTCCTTTTGGAGGAACTTTCTTAGTTTTTTCAGATTATTTACGAGCTGCAATTCGTTTAGCGGCATTGTCTGAGCTTCCCGTTATCTACCAGTTCACACATGATTCAATTTTCGTTGGGGAAGATGGTCCTACGCATCAACCTGTAGAGCAAATTATGTCTCTACGTTCCATTCCTGGGTTAAGAGTAATTCGTCCTGCAGATGCTCACGAAGTTAAAGGAGCTTGGTTAGCAGCTTTGGAGAATTCAGGTCCAACAGCTTTGATTTTGTCTAGACAAAATCTTCCTACTCTCCAAGAAACAAAATGTTCATTTAAAGAAGGAGTAGGTAGAGGGGCTTACATTATAGTAAAAGAAGAAGGAGGAAGTCCTGATTATACATTATGCGCTTCTGGATCAGAAGTTCATTTAGCTATAGAGGTTGCACAAAGTCTTATGTCCATGGATAAACGTGTGCGAGTGATTTCATTCCCCTGTTGGGAACTGTTTGATCGACAAGAAGCCGAGTATCAAGAATCCGTAATTGGAGGAGAGTTAGGGTTACGCGTCTCCATAGAGGCAGGTACAGCTTTAGGTTGGTATAAATACATTGGTAGCCAGGGCCTAGCTATTGCTATGGACGGGTTTGGCATGTCCGGGGCTCCGCGAGAAGTAGCAGAGGCTTGCGGTTTTACAGTAGACAACATTGTTCAAAGAATTCTTTCTGTTTAGAAATCTTTGTCGGAAATACCAGTCTGTTCAGATAAAGCATCATCGGCTTGCCCAAATTCCATATGAGGCAAGCCTTTCGTTTTCTTAATCCCAGATCCAACTTTTTCTTGTAAGGAAGCGAAGACTTCAACGCCGGTTAGTATGTGTTCTTTTGTATGTATTGCTAAGACTGTTGAACTACTTTTTTTTGTTTTGATACCGTCTGTTCGTAAAGGTAGATCAGAGATAAGTAGGAGAGCTCCCAAAGGAAGATTTCGGCGATATCCCGCGGCAAACAAAGTTGCGCATTCCATCTCAACAGTTTGAGCTTTGTTTTCAAACAGTTTTCGACGAAATTCTTTGTTGAACTCCCAAAAACGAATATTTGTTGTATGAGTGATTCCTATGTGATAGGGAAGATTTTTAGCTTCTAGAATATTTGTAATGGTTTTTTGTACAACAAAGTTAGCTAAAGCTGGAACTTCTGGAGGAAAATAAGCATCCGATGTTCCATCTTTCCGGATGCTAGCAACAGGTACAAAATAATCCCCTACCTGATAATGCGAGCGTAGACCTCCGCACATGCCCAACATAAGTGCTGCTAAAGCATTGGGAAGAAAAGAGCATAGATCTACAGTAAGTGCCGCTCCTGGAGATCCTAATTTAAAATCAATGATAGAGGTACGGATTTGAGGAGCATGTGCTGCAGAAAACATAGATCCTTGAGAAACAGGGACCTGATAAATTTCTGCAAAAACATCTACATAATAGGCAAAGTTGGTGAGGAGAAGATACGGTTGAAAGTCTTGAGTAGCTGAGCCAGTATAACGCTCCAACATGTCGCAAGCGATAGTTTCTTCGCTAATTTTTTTCTGATTAAGATCCATAAATAATTGAAATTCTTTTTTTTTAGAAAAAACATTTTTTCTAAGAACTCTAGGCTAAATAGGTATGAGTTGTTCTCGGAAGTGTAATAGTTGTGTTGCTTAAAAGTATAGTTTTCTTTTTTGTAAGAAGGAAAGAATTTCCCTTATGACATTCTTCTGGACAAAGCTTAGGAGAGAACGATAACATAGAGAGGAAAAGATAACGGGTTAAGCGTGTTATGGTTCGTGTAAGCACTAGTGAATTTCGTGTAGGATTGCGTGTTGAGATCGATGGCCAACCTTATATAATCTTACAGAATGATTTTGTTAAGCCGGGGAAAGGACAGGCTTTTAATAGAATTAAAGTAAAAAATTTTCTGACGGGGCGTGTGATAGAAAAAACTTTTAAATCTGGGGAGTCTATCGAAACTGCCGATGTTCGGGAACAGCAGATGCGTCTCCTGTATACAGACCAGGAAGGTGCTACCTTTATGGATGATGAGACCTTCGAACAGGAGTTGATCTTTTGGGAGAAGTTGGAAAATGTACGGCAGTGGCTGTTAGAAGATACAATGTATACTCTTGTTCTTTACAATGGGGAAGTGATTTCTGTTGAGCCCCCAATTTTTATGGAGCTATCTATTGCAGAAACAGCTCCTGGGGTTCGCGGAGATACGGCGTCAGGGCGGGTATTGAAGCCTGCAACAACAAACACTGGGGCAAAGATTATGGTTCCCATTTTTATTGAAGAGGGTGAAGTTGTAAAGGTAGATACGCGAACAGGAAGTTACGAGTCCCGTGTATCAAAATAAAACAAAGGGGCTTTAAGCCCCTTTTTCGAGAAGGCGTTCTGCTATTTTTCGGAACAATTGAGAAGGTTCTGGAGATTCTTTCGTTTCCATATGATCTCTTGTTGATACGGGCATAGCTGCCAATTTTTCTACCCAAGATTTTCTTTTTTGAATTTCTTGCTGAGAGATAGCCCGGTCACGCAATTTTTTCAAAAGGGCGGCTTCTGGGGATATTTCGAGCACTTTTTTTTCTTTCATAGTAAGTTTTCGGGGTTCGAAGTTCTAAACTTTGGTACAAAGAGCTTATAAAGAGAAGGTAGTTTCTTCAATAGAGATTTTTAACGGTGCAGTTATTTCCATAAGATTGGTTAATGCTGCCGTAAAAATCTGATACCGCCCTTCTGGATGTAAATCTATAACATGAAAACGAGCATTTGAGGGAAGAGTTAATGAGCCGCTGTTTATTACTAAAGGAGGGAGATGATCGAGTTCCACATGATGGTCATGGCCGTGTAGGTACAGTTGTACTGAAGGAAAATTCATTAACAAAGATTTTAAAGGAGCATAATTCAATAAATCATGGGCAGGCCTTGTTGTGGGAGAGAGCGGATAGTGATTAGCTATAATGACTTTCTCGGAAGGAGGGAGCGAAGAAAGGAACTGTTCTAAATCGTGGATTTGAGAAGCTGTTACCCTACCATTTGCAGCACACCAGCCATTAAAGCAGGAACAGTCTAATAAAACTAGCCACCATATGGGGGTAAGTCTTTGAAAAGCTATACGGCGAGTTTGGAGTTCAGAATTTGGGAAATATGAATAAAAAGTCTGTTTCTTTAATGCTCGATAAGTATACACGTCGTGGTTCCCAGGAACTATATATACAGAAGCAAGGGATGCTATGCGATTGAGAAACTCTTTAGCCAAGCGAAACTCTGCACCAAGAGCTGTGATAGTGAGATCTCCAGTTACACAGACAGCATCAGCTTCGAGTTCTTTTACGAGTTGTGGAAACCGCTTAGAGATAGCACGAGCTCGGAAAGATACTCCCCCCATAAGTTGGCGTAATAATCCTTTAAAACGTTTGTTGAAGCATTGGAAAGGATTTTTTGGAAGGACACAAAAATGGATATCAGAGCAATGGATAAGTCTAAAGACTGTAGAGGGCTTTTTCGACATAAAGCGGAGATATCAAAAAGATCTTTCTTTTTTATGATAGGCAGATAGTGAGTAAAAATTAAGTATTTTTCTCTTTTGTCATGGGAAAAAGAGGTGTTGTGTAAGAAACTTGGAGAAGATCTATAGCAGCATGTAGAGAGTAGGAAAACGTATCCATGACTGTCTGTAGTGGTACAATTATCCCCGCTGAGATCATATCCTCTATTTGCTGTGAAAGAACATTAAAGCCAAGACTTGGTGTTCCCAATGCACAGAGTTTGTCAGCGACAAGTTTCCCGTCCATATGCACAGAGTTAACCAGTTGTTCTAAGAGAGAACGGCAGGCTGTTTGTAAAATATGAGTTGCAGCATGTTCTTCTTGAGAATATGCGGGGAGCATTGGAAGATTTTGAGTGGCATAAAGAAGAGCTGCTCCTCCTCCTAAAACAAAGCCGGATTCTTTGGCTGTGTTCAGAGTGTTTAATACCAATTGATATAAAGGCGCGTTGTCTTGTCTAGTAGGAATAACTGCAAGGGTATGTTCTAAGCGATATTTTCGTTTCTCAAGAATATTTCGAGAGTGTTCATCTCCAGAATTTTGTATAGCATGATCAAGTTGGCGAATTTTTAATTTCACGACTTCAGGAATAAGATTGTCGCAAACTAATAGGGTTTGATCTCTGGATAGTTCTGCCCAAGTACAAGATCCTAGTAAGGGGAGATTTATAGGCGGTTTATTGGAAAAAGGAGGGGTAGAAAAGACTGTGGTACCTGTAAGGAGCGCAATATCTTCAAGAAGTAGAGGATCAGAAATAGTTACAATAAGGACATCTAAAAGTCCTGCGATACGGTTTGCCATGCAGGTGGCTAATGGTTCGGGAGCGACGTCTTTGCAAAAGATAATAAGAGGCGTTTGTCTTTCGGAGAGTTGTTTGAGTAGAGGAAGAAAAGGGAATAGGGAATGGATCTTCTGGTCTATGACGAAAATTTTAGGAGCCACAATGGGGTTTTCATGAAAAGAGTCTTGAGGGAAAAAAGAAGGAACCTGATAGCCCTTTTGAATTTGCAACCCCTGGACTAAATGAAGAGAGGGGGCGCTGTTTAGGGACAGAGCGATTGTTCCTTTCTGTCCGGTATGAGCAAAAGCTTCCGCGAAAATATTCTCAATAAGAGGATCGGGAAGATGGGAACGAATTAATCCTGGTACTTTTGAAGCATCTTTTAAAGGAAAAGAATGCGATTGAAGGTGGGAGCAAACGGCCTCTTCTCTTGCTATAAGAGCAGAAGTAATGAGTTGGGGAGAAAGTCCTTGGTCTATGAAGGGAAGAGCAGCTTTTAAGAAGGCTCTTAGAAGGATAATGGAGGAGATCACTCCGTCTGCATGACGATCGTAGATTTGTTTGGCTAAGGAGCGCGCAAAGCACACACCAATATGCTCGAAAGGATCAGGAAGTTCTATCCGTGAAAGGATATGGTGCCCCCTTCCTTTGAAAAAATCTTTCGCAGAAGAGAAACACGCAGGACCATAAAATCCCCGTACTATCTGATAAGTTTTATCAATGCCTGTGAATAATTGATGAATCGTATTGTAGTGCATCCTATGATTTTTATGAAGCATAGCAAGGGTACCTTTGAGAAGGATTCTCTATACCCAGAACACTATCAATTCATCTGTTAGATCACAACGAGATTTAAGAAGGTGGCACCCGGAATCGAACCGGGGATAGAGGCTTTGCAGGCCTCGGCCTTACCGCTTGGCGATGCCACCAAAAGAATATCTGAGTGTACGCGATGCTATAGAGAAAAGTCAATAACCGAGTGTATTTTACTGAATCTTTTTTATGCGATGTTGATTTTGACTTAAAGTTTTTTCTATGTGAAAGGAGCGTTTCTTTTTAGATGTTGAATTGATAATGAATATAGAATAATTTTTAGAGGTACTAAAGGAAGAAGGAAACTTTTTCAGGAAATGAGTTTTGGCAGAACAGACTCCAAGATTTCGTTTCATGTGAGGGAGTTGAGTTTTTTATTTTCTACTTGGAGCCAGGAGATCTGTTATGCGCCCTATTTTATTAGAAGAATGGGCTTCTTTGTTGTTAGATATCAAAGTTCCTCACTCAGGAAAGAAGGTGACCGGAGTCGCTATTGACAGTAGGCTTGTACTACCTGGGGATGTGTTTTTTGCTCTCCCTGGAGGGCGAACAAATGGGCATATGTTTTTGAAACAGGCAGCACAATCTGGGGCTGTTGCTGCTGTGGTGGCGAATGATTACCATGGGCCAGATCATGGACTACAATTATTACGTGTAGCGGATCCTAGAGAGTCTCTAAGAGAAGCGGGCAGAATTCAGGGAGCGTTATTTCAGGGGGAAGTGATTGGAATCACTGGCTCTTTAGGGAAAACAACAACAAAAAGTTTTACAAGCCAACTCCTCTCTTCTTCCTATAAGGTCTTTGCAAGTCCGAAAAGTTACAATTCGCAGCTCACGCTTCCTTTAAGTATATTAATGGCAGATGGGGATGAAGATTTTCTTCTGTTAGAAATGGGGGTTTCTGAACCTAACAATATGAAGAGTCTTTTGGAAGTCATCGAGCCTACAATTGGTGTGATTACACATATTGATGTACAACATGCAATGAATTTTCTCGATACAGGAGCCAAAGGGATCGTTGAAGAGAAAAGCCTACTCTTAGAAAGATGTGGAGTACAATTAATGCCAAAAGATTCTTCTTGGTTTAGTTTTTTCGCTAAGAGAAATCCTGCTGCTGAACAGTTTTCTTTTTCTATGAAGAATGAAACAGCAGATTTTTATTATCGAGCGATTCACTCTGAAGGTGTGTTAATTAGTGCTCCCGATGGAGATATTGAATTACCAGTGGTGTTCCCTTATTCTCCTGCGTATATGAATTTTATTATTGCCGTAGCTCTAGCTTGGATTACTAATGTTCCTATGGATCGTTTAGAGCAGGTAAGTCCGTCTTTATTCTTGCCTTCCATGCGTTTTGAACAAAAAGAGCGTAATGGCATACGAGTAATTAATGATGCATATAATGCTAGTCCAGATGCCATGTTTGCTGCTTTAGATGCCGTTCCTATGCCTTCTGATGGAGGAAGAATTATTTTCATCTTAGGGCATATGGCGGAGCTAGGGAGATATTCTGATGAATGTCACATTGCTGTGGCAAGAAAAGCTGTAGAAAAGGCGCATGTTGTCTTTTTTGTTGGAGAGAAGTGGTTACCCGTAAAGGAAGTGGTACAGGATACTGATTGTCTAACAGGCTTTTATAGCTCTGCGAGTGAGATTATTGATGTGGTTAAGCCTTTAGTTCATCAGGGAGATGTTATTCTTCTTAAAGGATCACGTAGTTTAGAATTAGAGACTTTGTTGCCGTGCTTTTCTATTTCTTAGATGAGAATAAAGGCCTTTTGGGGGAGAGGAGCGGCTACCTTTTAAATTTTTCTAGTTTTTATTGTGTTTTGGAGACTTAGGTTGGAGATTAGGAGCTTATTGTGAGCAGTCTCCTTCATAAAAAAAGAGAAAAAAGATGTTCTCTCTATTATATGCTTTGAAAGCGTTTTTCATAGGACTGCTTTTTAGTCTCGTATTGACAAAACCTCTTATTTTTTGGTTAAAAAAACGAGGTGTACAAGACCAGATCCACAAAGATTATTGTGAAACATTGGTGTTACTACATAAGGATAAAGCTCGTATTCCCACAGCTGGTGGACTCGTTTTTGTTTGTGCAGTAATTCTTGTGTTTCTTGTTTTGTTACCTTGGGATCTTTGGTTGACATGGTTTTTTGTTGGGGTGGCTCTCCTATGGGGGTGGTTAGGTTGGCACGATGACCAAATCAAAAATCAACGTAAGACTGGTCATGGTTTATCTGCCAAACGCAAATTTTTGATACAAAATGGCTTGGCTGTAGGAGCTGTTATTCCTATCATGGCTGCCTATAAAGAAAGTTTTCTGCTTATGCAGCTTCCTTTTATTGGGGGAATATCTCTACCTAATTGTTGGTTGAGTTATCTCTTTTGTTTTACTATTGCAACACTTGCGATTGTTGGAACGAGTAACTCCGTTAATCTTACCGATGGATTAGATGGTCTTGCGGCAGGAGCTATGGTTATGGCTTGTTTAGGAATGCTTGTTGTTACTTTTGCAAGTAGTGCTCCATGGACTCTAGTTTGTGGTGTGCTTTTGGCTGCACTGGCAGGAAGTTGTTTGGGATTTTTATATTACAATCGATCTCCTGCTCGCATTTTTATGGGAGATACAGGATCTTTATTTTTAGGTGGGATGCTTGGGATCAGTGCCGTATTGCTACGAGCTGAGTTTATGTTGCTATTTATGGGAGGCATTTTTGTTCTTGAGTCTCTATCCGTTATTATACAGGTTGGGAGTTGTAAACTAAGAAAAAAAAGGGTTTTTCTTTGTTCCCCTCTACACCATCACTACGAGTATAAAGGGATGTCAGAAAAAGCTGTCGTGCGTAATTTTTGGTTCGTTGAGTTTGTCTGTGTTGTGATCGGGATCGTCGCAGTATTTTGGAATTAGTGGAGGCGTGGATGGGATTAAAACGTGCTGCTGTCATTGGATTAGGTATCTCAGGAAGATCGGTTGCGCGTTTTCTTGTTCAAAGGGGGGTGTATGTATTAGGCGTGGATAGTTCTAGTTACGCCATGCAAAATTGTCCTCATATTCATGAAAAATATTCAGAGAATGCAGATTTCCCTGCGCAAATAGATTATGTTGTCCGTTCTCCCGGTGTTTCCAAAGACCATCCGTGGGTAAAAGCAGCAAGAGCTCTGCAAATTCCTGTCATGACAGATATTCAGCTTGCTTTTCAAAGCGAACAATTTTTAGAAATGAAAGCTTTTGGAATTACAGGAACTACAGGAAAAACTACTACAACGCTGTTTCTAGAACATCTGTTAAAAAAAGCTGGGATTCCAGCTTTCGCTATGGGGAATGTAGGGATTCCGATCTTGGATGGCATGCAGAATCATGGGGTACGGATTGTAGAGATCAGTTCCTTTCAGCTTGCGGATCAAGAGAATCATTATCCAGCCTTATCAGGAGGTATGATTCTGAATGTCTCGAATAATCATTTAGATTACCATGGCAATTTTTCGGAATACTGTCGAGCAAAACAGAACCTAGCCTTATGCATGCATGAACCAGGAGATGTTTGGGTTGGAGATGAGAGCTTTTGTGGACGTGTTTACGTCGAAGAAGTTCAGACGTTCGTTCGTTTACTCGATAAAGAAAGTGCATTAAAACCATTGTACTTGCATGATAAGTACAACTACTGTTGTGCTTATCTCCTTGCTAAAGCAGAATTTTCGATACCGGCATCCGTTTTTATAGAGGCTGTAGCGACGTTTAAAAAGCCTCCGCATAGGATGGAGTATCTAGGAAAAAAGCGAGGCGTATATTATATCAATGATAGTAAGGCAACCACTGTAGGTGCTACGGAAAAAGCTCTTTTAGGCATAGGAAATCGTGCGATTGTTATTCTCGGAGGGAGAAGTAAGGGATGCGCCTTTTCCTCACTACTTCCTTCTTTGCGTAAGACTGCTAAGTGTGTGATTGCTATGGGGGAGTGTGCTCAGGAGATTGCTCGAGATCTTGAAGAATTTCCGGTAACAGTAGTTGGGAATTTACAAGAGGCTTTGCTATGTGCCGAAGAGCAAGCAGTGCCTGGAGATGTAGTTTTGTTGTCTCCAGCTTGCGCTAGTTTTGATCAATTCCGGAGCTATGAAGAGCGTGGGGTAATGTTTAAGCAGTTGGTTGGGATGGAAGAGGTTCTGTTATGAATCGTAGAAACACGATGATTATAGCTGCTGCTGTGAATGCTGTGCTATTGGTAGTGCTATTTGTAACTGCACGGCATTCGGAGCAAGAGATCGAGTATCCACAAAAGATATCGCCTATTAAAATTTTAGAGCCGGTTCCTGTTGTTGCCAAGGCATCGCCAAGTCCGGAGAAGAATCCTGAGGTGATAGCGAAGCCTACTCAGGTTGTTAGAAATCCCGTAGTCTCTAAGGCAGAACTTGCTGCGCAATTCACAGATAAAAATCTACCTTCTGAGACCGATAAGAAGAGCCTCTCTCCTAAAGAAGCTCCTACTGTTTCCAAAGAGATCTCTACTTCTACTATTCCTGAAATTCCTGTTGTCAGTACCGTTGCTCCAGACAAACCTCAAGAGAAAGAAGAATTTTCTACAGTGATTGTTAAAAAAGGAGACGTTTTAGAGCGGATAGCCAGAGCACATCATACCACAGTTTCTGTTCTAATGCAGTTCAATGATTTGTCTTCGACGCAATTGCAGATAGGACAAGTTTTGCGTGTGCCAAAAACAAGTAAAGTAGAACAAGATATTCAAGTAAAAACCCCGAATCCTGAAGACTATTACGTTGTTAAGGAAGGAGATAGTCCTTGGGCTATTGCTTTGAGTAATGGGATTCGATTAGATGAGTTACTAAAGTTGAACGGGCTAGACGAGCAAAAGGCTCGTAGGTTGCGTCCAGGAGACAGATTACGAATTCGTTAGGCTTCTAGCTGTTACTATGAAATGGTGCCTGATTTCCTGTTTATTAGGGATCTTTTCCCTCGGGTTGATTATGGTATTTGATACTTCTTCAGCAGAGGTTCTAGATCGCGCTTTATCATGTAGTACACATAAAGCGTTGATCCGGCAAATTACTTATCTAGGTCTGGGGTTGGGGGTTTCTTCATTAGTCTATGTCCTAGGATGGAAAGATTTTCTTAAATTGAGTCCATTGCTCCTTATTGTTGTAGGAATTGCTCTGGTAATAGTTCTGATTCCTGGTTTAGGAGTTTGTAGAAATGGGGCTAGACGTTGGTTAGGAGTAGGTCAGTTAACGCTACAGCCTTCTGAGTTTGTTAAATACTTAGTTCCTTGTGTTGCGATTGAATATTTAACTACAAGGGCTGCTATTCGGAGTAGTTTTAAGTACTTTGTTGCTTTCGTTTCCGTGCTGTTTGTTCCCATTTTTTTGATAGCTATTGAGCCAGATAATGGGTCGGCTGCAGTAATCGCTTTTTCATTGATCCCAGTGTTTATTGTAACTGCAGTAAAATTACGTTATTGGCTTGTTCCTCTACTTTGTATCCTTTGTGTTGGAGGTACTTTTGCTTATCGATTGCCTTACGTTCGGAATCGTTTACAAGTGTATTTACACCCGGAATTAGATATTAAAGGGAAAGGGCATCAGCCTTATCAAGCAAAGATTGCTGCAGGATCAGGAGGTATGTTGGGTAAAGGTCCGGGAAAAGGTTTGCAGAAATTGACATATCTTCCGGAAGCCCAAAATGATTATATTGCTGCTATCTATGCTGAGGAGTTTGGTTTTATTGGAATGCTTCTATTGATTCTTCTGTATATGGGGGTTATTTATAGCGGATATGTCATTGCTATGAGGGCATCCCTTTTATCAGGAGCTACTCTTGCCATTTCGATCACTGTGATCATTGGAATGCAAGCTTTTATTAATTTAGGAGTTGTGTCTGGTCTATTACCTAGCAAAGGGGTGAATTTACCATTTTTTAGTCAGGGAGGTTCTTCTTTAATTGCTAATATGTGTGGCATTGGATTGCTATTAAGGATATGTGATGAGGAAAATCAACAAAATCGTATTGGCTGTGGGGGGAACAGGAGGACACATCATTCCCGCTTTAGCAGCAAGAGAGACATTTATTAAAGAGAGTATAGAAGTATTGCTTTTAGGGAAGGGACTAGCCTCTTTTTTAGGGAAGGATTCAGATGTAAGATATTGTGATATCCCGGCAGGATCTCCCTTTTCTTTGCGTATTAATCGTATGTTTTCTGGAGCACGACAATTGTATCAAGGCTATGTTGCAGCTCTTCAACAGATCAAGGATTTTTCTCCAGATGTAGCGATAGGTTTTGGAAGCTATCATTCTCTCCCTGCTATGCTTGCCTCTATTAGGAAGAGAATCCCTTTATTTCTTCATGAACAGAATATTGTACCTGGAAAAGTGAATAAGCTATTTGCTCGTTTTGCTAAAGGAGTGGGAATGTCATTTGCAGCAGCTGGTGAACATTTTCGCTGTCGAGCAGAAGAGGTTTTTCTTCCTGTAAGGGAGGTAGCTGAAAAATTGGTATTCCCTGACGCTTCTCCTGTTATTTGTGTAATTGGGGGATCTCAAGGATCGCAAATTTTGAATGAAATTGTGCCTAAAGCATTGGCTCGTATTCGAGCAAATTATTCAAAATTACATGTCTACCACATTATAGGCCCTAAAGGAGATTTTCAGGCGGTGGCACGTGTTTATAAGGAAGCTGGGATTGAGCATACGGTTACTTCCTTCGATAACAATATACTAGGCGTTTTGCAGGCAAGCGATCTAATGATTGGGCGATCTGGTGCGACGATTCTTAATGAGTTGTTATGGGTTCAAGTACCTGCTATCCTTATCCCTTATCCTGGGGCTTATGGACATCAAGAAGCTAATGCAAAATTTTTCACGCAAACCCTTGGTGGGGGGGTAATGATTTTGCAAAAGTATTTAACGGAAGAAAGTTTGAGTAAGCAGGTTTTGCTTGCTTTAGATCCTGCAACTAGTGAAAATAGGCGCAAGGCTTTATTGCTTGCTCAGCAGAAAAAATCTTTCAAATCACTATATCAGTTTATTTGTGAATCTCTATAGGCTAACGATGAAAAGCTTGGTTTACCACTTTATTGGCATTGGTGGGATAGGAATGAGTGCTTTGGCACATATTCTTCTCGATCGAGGATATAGAGTCTCTGGGAGTGATCTCTTTGAAAGCAAAGTGATAGAAAAGTTAAAAAAGAAGGGGGCGAAGTTTTGTTTAGGGCACCAGCAAGAGAATGTTCCTGAAGGAGCAGAAGTTATATACAGTTCTGGGATTGCTAAAACAAATCCTGAATTCCTATCTGCGCAAAGTAGAGGATGTCGTCTTATTCATAGAGCAGAGTTGTTGTCGGAACTTGCTCGAGATCAAAATTCCATTTTTGTTACAGGAAGCCATGGAAAGACCACCGTTTCTTCCTTGATTACGGCAATCTTACAAGAAGCTGGAAAGACTCCTTCTTTTGCGATAGGCGGTTTAAATAAAGAAGGGATAAATGGCGGTGCAGGCTCCGAATATTTTGTTGCTGAGGCTGATGAGAGCGATGGGTCTATTCGGAATTATCTTCCAGAATTTTCTGTAATTACCAATGTAGATGATGAGCATCTATCTAACTTTGGAGGAGATCGGGAGCGATTATTGGCTTCTTTGAAGGAGTTTTCTTGTAAAACCGCTCGAATCTGTTGGTACAATGGGGATTGTCCACGACTGTGTTCGTGTTTGAAAGGAAATACATTTGGATTTTCTGCTTCTTGTGATTTACGCATACTGTCTTATCGTCAAGAGGGATGGAGAGTGTATTTTACTGCGAGGTATCGTGAAGTAGAGTATTCGGATATAGAACTGCAGCTGATTGGTGAGCATAATGTCATGAATGCTGCCGCTGCTATGGGGATTGCTTTGTCATTAGGAATAGACGAATGTTCTATTAGAAATGCTTTGCAAGGATTTTGGGGAGTACAACGGCGATTACAGAGAAAGAACTTCTCCGAAAGATTTCTATTCTTGGAGGATTATGCGCATCATCCTTCGGAAATCACATGTACATTGCGTGCTGTGCGTAGTGCTGTAGGGCAGCGTCGTATTATGGCTATTTGTCAGCCGCATCGTTTTTCCCGGTTGAAAGAATGTATTGAAAGTTTCCCGTCAGCTTTTAAAAGTGCTGATGAAGTGGTATTGACAGAGGTATACAGCGCAGGAGAAGAGAGAGAAGAGGTCTCTTATCAAGAACTTGCTCAGGCCATTAGTCGAGAGTCTCTAGTCAGATGTCATTATGTTCCCTACAAAAGTCTGAAGTGTTTTTTAGAGAAGCGCATTCGTGTGCATGATGTTTGTGTAGCTTTAGGAGCCGGTGATATTGTAGCTTTAGGGGAAAGTTTACGGGATTTTGAACCGAAAAAGCTTTCTTTAGGGATTATTTGTGGAGGGAAATCTTGTGAACACGAGATTTCCATTCTATCTGCTCAAAATTTGGCAAAATGTCTTCCTTCTACTTTTTATGATGTTAGTTATTTTTTAGTTGCTAGAGATGGGTTGTGGCATAGTATTTCTTCCTTTGCATCTTCAGAAGGGGACGGGAAATCAGTCTTTTCTTCTGAAATAGCAGAGAAATTAGAAAAGATTGATGTGATTCTACCGATATTACATGGCCCTTATGGTGAGGATGGGGCTATGCAAGGTTTTTTAGAGACAATAGGGAAGCCATATACAGGCCCTTCTGTAGCTTTTTCTGCTTTAGCAATGAACAAAGTGCTTACTAAGCGTTTTATGAGTGACTTAGGAGTTCCTGTCGTTCCGTATTTACCGCTCACATTAATGGGGTGGAAGCAAGAACAAGAGAAGTGCTTGACTCGGATAACAGATGCCTTTTCTTTCCCAATGTTTGTTAAAGCTGTCCATTTAGGATCTAGTATTGGAATCTTTGAAGTTCATGATATTTTTGAGCTGCGGGACGCTATTAATGAGGCTTTTGCACGAAACGAAGACGTTTTTATCGAAGAGAATCGGCTAGGATGTAGGGAAATAGAAGTTTCTTTTTTAGGAGATGGGGCAGGAGTTTTTTTCGTTGCAGGAATGCATGAGCGACGTGGAAGCGGAGGGTTTATTGATTACCAAGAAAAATATGGACTAGGTGGTAGACCTAGCGCTCAGATTGTATTTGATGTTGATCTTCCTGAAAATACACAAAAGCAGTTACTCGAGGCAGCAGAAAAAGTTTATCGTTTATTAGGGGGAAAAGGGTTCTGCCGTATTGATTTCTTTGTTGATGATGAAGGAAGTTTTTGGTTGTCAGAGATGAATCCTATTCCTGGAATGACAGGAGCAAGCCCTTTTCTTACAGCGTTTATTCGTAAGGGATGGAGTCATGAGCAGATTGCCCACCAACTGATCATAGATGGGCTACAGCGATTTGATCAACGCCAACGCTTGATATCGACTTCTTTTGTAGATCAAGCGTTCGCTGTGAGGTGACCCTCAAAAGGGGAGAGATCACAGAAAGTCCCTTTCGAGGTCAACCGGACTAATCATGATGATGAGAGCAGCTGCAGCTGTGGCATGCGCCAGCCAGAGTGCGTACGGTGGCTGTAGGCTCTTCATCTTCAATGAAAGTAGAATCTTCCTCGAAATCTTCGACGGAAGATACCGTCATGTAATCTAACGATAACTCTTCGTCATTCATAAGAGTATTGCTTTCTGGTTGAGTAAGCTCAATAAGAACTTTCTTCTGTAATCTGGCACCGATGCGTTTCAGAATAGTTCTTAATGCTTGTATGGTTTGTCCTTTTCTACCGATGATTTTTCCAATGTCCTCGGAGGCTACACGGATTTCCAGCTTAATGGTTGCGCTGGCGCTATCTTCGGATGATCGAATCTCGACAGAATTAGGATCAGTGACTAAATTTTTAACGATATACGCTGCAAAATCTTCCATAAAATCTAAATCAAATTGAGAAATAAAAATCTTGATAAGAGGCTCTTGCCCAAGATCATGCGAAGGATATATGAAATTCTAAAAAAGCGTCAATATTTTCGCTTACAGGCCCCTATGGGCTATTTTCCTTCGGGATTATAGTAGAAAAATTTCTTTACTTACATTTAAGCAAAAGATAGTCCTTACAGCGAAGGTCACAAATGACGGAATGTTGAGGAGAAAAAACGCCGTGGGTAATGCCTTGTTGATAATGTTTGATCCCGGAAAGAAAAGAGTCTTTGCGAAAACGCAAAAGGGTACCGGAAGACAATGAAACTATAAACTCACCAGGATAATGGTCTAGTTGTGATAGATCGATAGTTTGAGGAGGGTCTATCTCTAGGGTGCTTATTAAAGTTTTTACAATAGATAACAGTGGATGGGGAAGGCGAGGGAGCATAAGAGCTTCTTGAGAAAAGAAGACTTTAGGGAGATTCAATGAATGAAAGAAAGGGAGAGCGGGAAAGATCTGCCCTTCAAAACCAATAAATGTGTTTGTTCTATTTCCTAAAAAAGCTAAGGGCTTATGCAAAGCATAAGAAATAGCAAGCCCTTTGTGATCAGGAACCTTCTCAATAGTAAGAAACGAAAATACCCCCAATGCATGTAAAGAGTGTTCTGCAGATTTGGTAGAAAAAGTTTGTAAAAAGAGAGGGGAATCTGCAGAAAGGTGTAATAAATCTGAGAAAAAAGGTTCTGGAAGGCAAGGGGGTTCAGTGCAAGTAAGGAACAGCGTTTTAATAGGAGTTAAAGAATGTTTAAAGTTTAGAAAATTAGGAAGAGTGAACCAAAGGCCTATAGGAAGAAAGATAAGAATGCTAATAAAAACGCAAAAAAAAGAGTAAGGGAGCGAATAAACAGGGCCTTTAGCAAAAAGAAAACGCAATATATGTACAAGAAAAGAAGGAGCGCGAGGAGCCAAGACAACCTCCAAAATCAAACAAGAAGAAGCTGGAGTACTTCTTTTTTAAAAGAAAAAAAACTAAAAAACCTTATTTGAAAATAAAAAGAAAAGATACCTCTCGTCAAGGATTTCATCACATTAAATAAAAAGCTGAATTAGAGAGAACAACTATGGAATGGATAGCAAGAGAATATAAAAATATTTTTATTGTGACTTTGAAAGGAGATTTGGATGCTGTAACTGTTCCTACTTTAGAAGATTTTTTGACAAAATCTATTGAGAAAGGTCGGGTGAACGTTCTCTTAAATATGGAAAAAGTTTTTTATATGAGTAGTGCTGGCCTGCGATTACTTCTTTCATTAGCAAAATTAACACAAAATCATAAGGGGAAGCTCTGTATCTGTTGTCTTAGAGATGAGGTTGCTGATATCATGCGTATCGCAGGATTAGATAAAGTAATCACCATGCGTAAAACAGAACAAGAATCTTTTAGTGATTTTTAAAATATGCCCTCACCAATTTCTTCAGGATCTGTTGCTAGCATCGCAGTGTGTTCAGATCCTCAAAAATCTTTTTCAAAAATGTTTAAACGAACAGTAATCTTGTTAGCAGGACCAACAGGCTCTGGAAAGACTGCGGTCTCTCTCAAGTTAGCCCCTCTTGTTGATGGAGAAATAGTTTCAGTAGATTCCATGCAGGTATACCAGGGAATGGATATAGGAACAGCAAAGGTTTCTTTAGCCATTCGTAAAGCTGTCCCTCATCACTTGATCGACGTTTGTCATGTGCAAGAGTCTTTTAATGCTGTTGATTTCTATTATCATGCTATACAGGCTTGTCAAGATATTTTATCGCGAAATAAAGTTCCGATTCTTGTGGGAGGGACAGGATTTTATTTTCATACTTTTCTAGCTGGCCCTCCTTCTGGTCCTTCTCCGGATTTTATCTTACGAGAGCAACTTACATTAGAGGCTCAAGAATTAGGGATAGGTGCTCTGTATCAAGAATTAGAGAAATTGGATCCAACTTATGCAGCAACTATCACCAAACACGATAAGAATAAAATCATTCGTGCTTTAGAGATAATTCGGAAGACAGGGAATAAGGTGTCTAGCTATTTTTGGCAATCCACAGTCAATAAATCAGAAGAATATCATTGTCGAGGTTGGTTTTTATCCCCAGATCCAGAGCTATTACGCCATAATCTTGAGGAGAGATGCGACCAAATGTTAAAAGAAGGCCTTTTGGATGAGATCAAAACTCTTTTAGCTTGGGGGATTAGAGAAAATACATCGGCATCTCGGGCAATTGGATATAGAGAATGGATAGAATTTTTAGATCAAGGGAGTCCTATAGAGTTGTTCGAAATTGTTAGGAAAAAATTCATTGCTAACACTTGGCGTTATACGAAAAAACAGCGCACGTGGTTTAAGCGTTATTCTCTGTTCAAAGAGCTCCATCCCATGGGGATGACTCTCGATGATATGGCCAAAAAGATAGCGCAAGACTACTTTCTATGTGGCTAGTTTTTGATTAAACAAAAGAAAGTGGACGATAGAACGTATCACGTTCTATAGGAGTAAAGCCTGCGTCAAGGAGCATTGTACGGATTTCTTGCTCTGAACTCTGTAAATCCCACCCTGTGCATTTGTGAACGCTTTCATCGAGAATAGTTCCCCCAAAATCATTGGCTCCATAGAACAGCCCCCGTAATCCTGCTTCTTTCCCCTCGCCGAACCAAGATGCTGCGATGTGATCGAAATTATCTAAAAAGATTCTTGCAATAGCGAGAATACGATAATAGAGCTCGGGAGATGCTTGGTGAGGAACTCGTCTTCCCAAAGCTGTGTGGTTAGGCTTATAACTCCAAGGGATGAAGCTAAAAAATCCAGGGTTTTCGTCTTGAGCATCTCGGAGAGTTTGCAAATGCAGAAGAATATCCTCCGCACTCTCCACATGTCCAAACATCATGGTTGCAGTCGAGCGAAACCCTAGACGATGCGCAAGTTTATGGAATTGTATCCAGCCATTAGGTTCCATCTTTTTAGGAGATATGAGTTTACGGATGCGTTCGGATAAGATTTCTGCTCCTCCTCCAGGGATTGTGCGTTGTCCTGCTTCCCAAAGACGTTCTAGAGCACGCTCTGTAGAAATTCCTGATATTTGAGCGGCATGAGAGATTTCTACTGCAGAAAAAAAATGCGGGTGTAAAGAGGGAAATTCTTGTTTGGTTATCGATACAAGAGTTTCTAAGTAATTTATATCGATTTCTGGATGTACTCCCCCTTGCAGTAAAACGGTTTTGATGCCGGCTTGAACATAGCGTTGCATTAGTTGACGAAATTTATCAAAAGAGAGCAAGTAGGCGTCAGGGGCATACGGCTTTCTGTAGAAAGCACAAAAAGAGCAATCTATTTTACAAATGTTTGTATAGTTAGGATTGGCATCTAAAACATAAGTAACGACATTTTGGGGATGGCGATCTTTACGCAGAGAATCTGCGCGGATACGAAGCTCTTCCAAGGGGGAAAAGAGAAAAAGGTGAAGCCCTTCTTGGAAAGAAATTCTTGCTGAAGATCCCATAAAACCGTTGACGATAATGCATTGCCAGAGCAAACTTTGACTACCAATTGTTTTTTTTGTCAAGACTCACACTAACCAATAGTTTATCATATGGATAATCCAGAACAGTGCTCAAATACACCAGAAGTAGAGCAAGAGCATGTGGTTTGCTGCAATCAGGAAACACTAGAAAATAATAATCACGCTAAAGAAGAGCTTTCATCCTCAGAGATGTCAGCGGAGGCTGTCCAAGGGTGTGAGTCAATAGAGGTTTTTGAGCAATTAGTTGCGGAAAGGAGCTCAGTAGAAGAAAAAATTTTATTGGCTCTTGAGCAGATGAAAGCTTTGCTAAAGAATTCAGATCAAAATAGTGATTTGAAGGTATTCTGGGGGATAAGAAAGTTCTGTTTACCTCTGTTTCAGCAGTTGGAAGACCCTACGCAAAAAGCGAGTCTCTGGGAGCGTTATACCGAGTTAACGAGAGAAGGTCGGCATCTGAAATCTTTGCAAGATGAGGAAGGCGCTTTCTTGGTGGGGCAGATTGAGTTGGCAATTTCTTGTTTAGAGTCTGATATCGGCGGGTTTTTCTCAAAAACGGAGCAAGAGGATCTTTCTAAAGAAGATTTAGCAGTTTTAGGAATTCAGAGTTTAGCTGCGCACAAAGATGTTTATTTTTCAACGCATGGGGATTTGCGCTGGTTGGGGGGCTTCTCTTCTCAAATTATCAACCTGAGAAAAGAGCTGATGAATATTAGTATGCGCATGAGGCTAAAAAGTCAATTTTTCCAAAGGTTGTCGGTTTTAGGAAATAAGGTATTCCCTCGCAGAAAGGAGTTAACGGAAAAGGTGAGCGAGCTTTTTGCTCAGGATGTGGAAGATTTTGTAGAAAAATATTTTTCAAAAGCTTCTAGAGAGACTCTTAAAAAGTCGGTCTTTTTCCTGCGAAAAGAAATTAAGAGGTTGCAGCAAGCTGCAAAGCATCTTGCAATCTCTTCCGCAGTATTTTCTTCTACTCGTTTACGCCTTAGTCAATGCTGGGATCAGCTTAAAGGTCTAGAAAAAGAGATTCGTCAGGAACAAAGTCGTTTAGTAGCAACTTCTGCTGAGAATGTAAAAGATGTTCAAGAGCGACTGGATCAGGTAGAGGCTCTTCTCCAGAATAATGAGGATATTGGTAAGGTCCGTAAGGAGATAGAGGTTATTTCTAAACATATCCGAGGGGTCTCTTTAGTTCATGACGATGTCGTTCTATTGAAGGGGCGTATTCAAACTTTATTAGGGGTAGTTCGAGATAGAGAAGCCTTACTTGAGCAAGAAACAAAAGAACAACAGGCAAAAGTAGAACAAGCAAGAGTCGAAGCAATTCAAGCCTTAGAAGACGAGGTTTACAGTTTTTGTAATCAATGTAAAGAAAATGAGCTTCCGGAAGGAGCAAAAGAACGTTGTCTTGAGTTGAAAGAGGCTGTAAGAAGGATGGCGTATCTTCCTTATTCAAGAAAGGTAGCGTTGGATAATCAGATAAATGCCGTGCAAAGAAATATTTTTGAACGGCTAGAAGAGCAGATGCTGGCTTGTCCAGATGCTAAAGAGAAAGTGTTAAATATGCGCCAGGTTTTGGAGCAAAGGTTGTTGCGACGCAAAGAGCTTAAAGCCAAGTTTGAATGCGATAAGAAATTGTTAGGAGGATCTGGGTTAGATTTCGACCGCGCACTACAGTACAGTGCTATGGTGGAAGAGGACAGAAAAGCTCTTGAAGAATTAGATTTGGCTATTATTGAGCTGAAAAAGCAGCTGCAACAGTTTGTTTAAAGACTCAGGAATAAATGGAAAGAAAATAGTCAAAAGGCTAATCACCTTTTGACTATTTTTTTTGTCGAATTAGAAAACTTAAGACTAGAAAACATCTAGGTATACAGCGTATCCTGGAAAGGCGATTGGTTCTTAGGAGAGCGAGTCTCTGTTTTTTTACTTCAGGGGCTGCAGGCAATTGTCATAAAGAAAAGACATTTTAACTAAAACTGTTTTGTAAAGATTTAGTTAGAGCCTGAGGTTTGCTTCTGTGTTAGTTGTGAGAGCTCCCTTTTAAGGGCTGGTAATCTCGCTGAGGAAAGGAACAGTTTTTAATGGGGAATATTCATGAGAGCCTTGGCTCAAGGGGTTTTCGCTCTCTAGAAAAAAAGCTCGACCTTATCTTAGATAATCGGGTATTCTCAGGCCAGTTTTATGGATTCGTTTTGTTTAAATTTATTAAAGGTAATTGTTAAAGCTATTGATAACAAAAAGGGCCGCAATCCTGTTGTTTTGGATGTTAAGAAGATTTCCCAGTTAACAGACTATTTCGTCTTTGTTGAGGGAAATGTCGGGGTTCATGTTAAGGCTGTAGCGGATACAATTATAGAGGAGTTAAAAAAGCTAAAAGTTTATCCATTAAATGTGGAAGGACTTAGTCATAGTGATTGGGTTGTTATTGATTACGGTTTTATCGTTATCCATTTATTTGTCTCTTCTGTGCGAGAACAGTATTGCTTAGAAGAGTTATGGAAAGATGGAGTGATCATTACGTCTGATTGGCTAGCTTCTTAAAGGAGAAAGTATGAACAAAAAACGTGTAGTTGTCACCGGAATGGGAATAGTCTCTTGCCTTGGGAATGAAATAGAATCTTTCTATGATAGTTTATTGGCAGGGATTAGTGGAGTGCGCACTATTACTTCCTTCTCTTGTGATGACTATGCTACACGCTTTGCTGGATGGATAGAAGAATTTAACCCAGAACCTTATTTAGATAGGAAGCAAGCTAGACGTGTCGACCCTTTTATTACCTATGCGGTTGTAGCTGCAAAAAAAGCGATCGCGATGTCTCGTTGGGATCAGGATACCCTTCCTGCGGGTCCTCATCGTTGTGGGGTTATTATTGGGTCTGGGATGGGAGGATTACGGACTCTTGATGAGGGAATCGAGAAATTATCAGCAGGACATAGAAAATTATCACCGTTTTTTATCCCTTATATCATAACTAACATGGCTCCAGCTTTGATCGCTATGGACTATGGTTTGATGGGGCCAAATTATTCTATTTCAACAGCTTGTGCAACAGCTAACTACTGCATTGATGCTGCTTACCAGCATCTTATTGAGGGGCGCGCGGATGTGATCGTTTGTGGAGGGACCGAAGCTGCGATTAATCGTGTTGGCTTAGCTGGGTTTATTGCGAATCGTGCGTTGTCAGAGAGAAACGATGCTCCTGAGCAGGCTTCTCGTCCTTGGGATAGAGATCGGGATGGTTTTGTTCTTGGGGAGGGAGCGGGCGTTCTTGTTTTAGAGACTCTTGATAATGCTCTGAAGAGAGAGGCTCCGATTTTTGCTGAGGTACTTGGAACATACACAACATGTGATGCTTTTCATATTACTGCTCCTAGAGACGATGGGGAAGGAATCTCGGCTTGTGTACTGGGAGCCTTGGATAAAGCTGGCATTCCTAAGGAACGTGTGAATTATATTAATGCACACGGAACTTCTACTCCTTTGGGGGATTTATCTGAGGTGTTGGCTATGAAGAAGGCTTTTGGATCTCATGTTAAAAATTTGCGAATGAATTCAACTAAATCATTGATAGGGCATTGTTTGGGAGCTGCAGGAGGGGTAGAGGCTGTAGCTACTATTCAGGCTATTCAGACAGGGAAGTTGCACCCCACAATTAATATAGATAATCCGATAGCAGAAATAGAAGAGTTTGATGTGGTTGCGAATAAAGCCCAGGATTGGGATGTTGACGTAGCTATGTCGAACTCTTTCGGTTTCGGCGGACATAATTCAACGATATTATTTTCGAGGTATGAACCTTCACTATGATGAAAACTAAGCACGAATATTCTTTTGGCGTTATTCCTATCAGATTTTTTGGTACTCCGGATAGAAGTACTTTAAAGGCTTGTTTTATCTGCCATACAGATGGAAAACATTGGGGTTTTCCTAAGGGGCATGCTGAGGAAAAAGAGGGCCCTCAGGAAGCCGCAGAGAGAGAGCTTGTTGAAGAAACTGGTTTAGGAGTTGTTAATTTTTTCCCAAAAATATTTGTGGAAAACTATTCTTTTAATGACAAAGAAGAAATTTTTGTTCGTAAAGAGGTGACCTACTTTCTTGCGGAAGTGAAAGGAGAGGTGCACGCGGATCCTAATGAAATTTGCGATGTACAGTGGCTGAGCTTGCAAGAAGGATTACGTCTTTTGAATTTTCCAGAAATTCGTAATATTGTTACGGAAGCAGATAGATTTGTTCAAAGCTATTTGTTTGCTTCATAAAATCCCCTAGGATGAAAAAAACTTGGTTGGGAAGGTTGTTGCGGGGTTCTTCCGCAACGGCCTTTCTTTTTATTTAGAGGAAAAGATTGCAGTAATCTTCATGAGCCAAGCGAATCACTTTTTGAGCTTCTTTTTTCCCATACAAGCCCATAATCTCGATTTTGGCAGGCTGTCCTTGGATTAAACTCTCTGGAGTAGCTTTGTAGGTTAAGAAATAATGTTGGATCATATCCAAAACAGTGCCTGGGCAGTCTGAAATATCTTCTATGCTTCCATAGACCAAATCATCCTCTAAAACAGCGATAATTTTATCATCAGCTTCTCCAGAATCTAGGATACGAATCCCTCCAATAGGGCGTGCTTGGAGCAAGATGTTGCCCTGCGTAATATTCTTTTCTGTTAATACGCAAATATCAAGAGGATCTCCATCACCTTTAATGTTCTCTCTATTACTTTGTTTCCCGCTGTATTCTCCGGAAAGCTCTCCACAATATGTTTTTGGTAAAAGACCATATAAGCATGGGCAGAAGTTCGAAAATTTTTGTGGACGATCGACTTTCAATATACCAGAGTCTTTATCCAATTCAAATTTGACAGAGTCTGTTGGAGTGATTTCTATATAACAACAAAGAGATTCGTAATCATCGCATGTTAGCATTGGTCCGTGCCAAGGATGAACGATTGATAATGGTGTTTTAGACATGATAAAACTCTCTATAAATGTATTTTTTACGCAATTATCCTGTGCTTACAGCTTATTCGTCCAGATAGTTTTCATGTTCTTATTAAGGGTTTAAACTTTATCTTTAACGAAGACCTTTCTTTTTGCTTTTATTCTTGTCATCATGAAAAATATCGAAAAATTTCTTAGAAGTTTCTCTCGGACTTTTTTTGTAAAAAGAACTGAGAACTATTGTGAAATGATATAAGCCGGACATTAGATATGAAATACTCTCTGCAGATAGAAGACCTTCATATTGAGGGATATGAACAGGTTTTAAAAATCACTTGTGAATCTGTACGGTTAGTTGCCGTGATTGCTATTCACCAAACAAAGGTAGGGCCTGCTTTGGGAGGGGTTCGAGCTTTTGCCTATTCTCAGTTCGATGATGGACTACAGGATGCTTTGTGGTTGTCAAAAGCTATGACATACAAAGCTCTCATTAGTAATACAGGAACCGGAGGCGGAAAGAGTGTAATCTTTTTGCCTCAAGATCTTTCTCATCCCACAGAAGATATGTTAAGAGCCTTTGGTCAAGCTGTTGACTCTTTACAGGGGAAATATATCGCTGCTGAGGATGTTGGAATTTCCGTTCGGGATATTATGATTATGAGTGAGGAAACTTCTTATGTTTGTGGTCTCGAGGCAATAAGCGGAGATCCTTCTGTATATACAGCTCACGGTGTGTTTTTGTGCATTCAAGAGACGGTAAAATATCTTTGGGGAGGAGAGATAAAAGGGAAGCGAATTGCTATCCAAGGATTAGGAGCGGTAGGACGTAAGTTGGTTCATGAGTTATTTTTTGCAGGCGCCGATTTAATAGTATGTGACAGAAGGAAAGAGCTTCTTGACGAAGTAGTTACTTTATATGAAGCTCGCGTTGATGAAGACATCGTGTCTGCGGATTGTGATATTTTGTGTCCATGTGCATTGGGTGGAATCATTAACACTAGTAGTATTAACAGACTTCGATGCCGAGCTATTGTTGGAGCTGCAAATAATCAACTTGAGCACTCCCTTATAGGACAGGAATTAGCTGCTCGAAATATTCTTTATGCACCGGATTATCTTGTTAATGCTGGAGGCTTGTTAAATGTAACAAGCCCGATAGGGCACCCATATTCTCCTAAAGATGTTTTGCAAAAGGTAGAGAATATACCGACGACACTCCGGAATTTATATGAACGAAGTGCTCAAGAGAAGTTAGATACGGAAGCTCTTGCCAATGCTATAGTTGAAGAGCGCTTAGCTGCCTATTCTTAGAGAAAGGAGATGGTGTTTCGTAAGGTGAAGTTGCTGGGATAGGCTCGTAACGGAGTTTATGTAAAGTTTCCAAGATGATGCTATGCATGTGCTCATTGGCAGAAGCAAGGATCAGGGGGATTCTCTCTAAATATAAGCTAGGATCTGAGAAAGAAAGCGAAACACCAGACATATCCGTAACAAGTCCCCCGGCTTCCTCTATAAGAAAGATACCAGGGGCGTGGTCTCTGTAATGGGCTCTTGGGGGGGAGTAGGGAATGCGAATAAAAAAGTCTACCGTATTGTCTGCAACCCAAGCATATTTGCATTGACTGTCCGCGCGAACAGGCTGAGGTTGCCATGGTAGATGCTTACTCAAAATGTGAGTGGTTAGATGTTGGTGGTTCCTTGCAGAGAGTGAAGCTTCACAGAATTTGCGGGTTGGTTGGAAATCTTTACAGAGAGAGAAAGAAGAAGAGTGAGAGGGGTGGCAAATAGTAAGTCCTTTGCCCTTAGCAGCTGAATAAACTTTGAAAGAGTTGGTTCTCGGTGTAGGGCAAGCTATTACGGAAAGGATAGGAGTGTGTTTATAAAATAGGGAGAGAGCGATAGCAAAGCTGCGCTGTTTAATAAAACCTGAGGTGCCATCAATAGGGTCCGTTAACCAAAATAAAGAAGAATGGGAATCCTTGGGAGATAGAGCATTACAGAGATCCTGGTAAGAAACCGTTGGATCAAGTTGTTTTGCAAATTGTATAATTAAGGGAAGCCTGTCTTGATCCTCTATTGGATTAAAGGTTTCCTCTCCTACCAAAGGGATATGTGGGAATAAAGAGGTGAGCCTGCGATAAAAATAGTATTGGATAGCATAATCTGCGGGAGTAACGTAAGTTTGATCGGGTTTTCTCCAAGAAGGAATCCATTTATGCGCTTTCCGATAGCGCATAAGCAACAGCATAGCCTGCGTGACGACTATTTCCGCAGCTTTCTGACAATCAATAAGAAGGGAGAACATAACTCTTTCCGCTGTTGCAAAGGGATAACGATCACTCTCTATAAGGAGGAAATGTTATTGTAACGAGAGGACATCCTAACTAGAGAGAGGTTTCTTAGCAAGAGTAGAGCTACTACAGAGTTGCACAAATAGCTTGTCTTTTTGTAAAGATTATTAACGAAAATGCTGGTTTACGATATCTTTTTGATAATAAATGAAAGAATAGTTCTTTTCAGAATGAAAACCTGTTAATTTGGATATGGAAATATTGCATTTGTTAGTGCAGTAATAATTTTAATGGACCCAAGGGAAAGTATGAAGATAGGGTTTTGGCGTAGACTATATGAAGTGGTATATACCGCTCTTATAGGGTGCGCTTTAAAGCTTCGCTATCGCGTGTCAGTTGAAGGATTAGAGGTTATTGGCCCTAATCCTCATAAAGGAGCTTTGTTTCTCTCAAACCATGTGGCTGAGATAGACCCTGTTATTTTAGAGCACGTGTTCTGGTTAAAATTTCATGTGCGGCCCATAGCCGTGGATTATTTGTTTAATAATTCTGTGGTCAAATGGTTTCTTGATTCTGTAAGAGCCATCCCTGTGCCTTCCGTCGTCCCTGGAAGGGATGACAAGCGCTTGTTTGAAAGAATGGAGCACTTCTACGTGTGTGCAACCCGGGCGTTGGATAACAAAGAGAGCTTACTTCTTTATCCATCCGGAAGATTATCGAGAAATGGAAGAGAAGAAATCGTTAATCAGCATGCTGCCTTTACGCTTTTGCACAGAGCTAAGGAATGCGACGTTTTTTTAGTAAAGATTACTGGGTTGTGGGGGAGTTCTTTTTCGAGATATAAAACGGGAAGTACACCAAAATTAGGTAAAGTATTTAAAGATGCGATAAAGGCTTTATTGTGGCGTGGAATTTTTTTCATGCCTAAACGTGAGGTAAAGGTTTCGGTTTGCCAAGCAGATTACTCGGTGTTAAAGCAGTTCCCAACGAAACAGGAATTCAATACTTTTCTCTCGGATTGGTTTAATCAAGAGGGTGGGGAGACTCCTTTGCAGGTTCCCTACGCATAGGTAAGAGATGCGAGATAATAGGAATACAACTCAACGTAAACGTGGGAAATTACGCTCAGAGAAAACAGTTTTACGTAGTTTTTTGAAGCTTTGTGCGGAAATGACCACTGCAACTGTTTTTGGGGATGAGCAACTTGGAAAACTGTCCTACAATCAAGTGTATAAGGCTGTCTGCGCTTTAGCTACACGTTTGGCTAAATATCCTGATGAGTACATTGGCATCATGATACCAGCGTCAGCAGGTGCTTATATTGCTTATTTTGCCACTCTGCTGTCTGGAAAAATCCCCGTTATGATTAATTGGAGCCAGGGGCTTCGTGAAGTTACGGCATGTGCGAACCTTGTTGGAGTAACACATGTGATTACAGCAAAGCCTCTTATGCAAAAGTTGGGGCAAACTCATGGGGAAGACGCAAAGTATCCGTTCTCCTTCATTTTTCTAGATGAAGTTCGTAAGCAGTTAACGTTTTGGGATAAATGTCGTATTGCAATCTGTACAGCAATCCCTTTTGAATGGATGATGAGATGGTTTGGAGTATTTGATAAAAAACCTGAAGATGTTGCTGTAATCTTATTTACATCGGGGACAGAAAAACTTCCTAAAGGAGTACCTCTTACTAACGCTTCGTTGCTTGCTAATCAAAAAGCTTGTTTTGATTTCTTTTCTCCTAAAGAAGACGACGTAATGATGTCATTTCTTCCTCCTTTTCATGCTTTCGGATTCAATTCTTGTACTTTATTCCCACTTCTTGCCGGGGTCCCTGTTGTTTTTGCGTACAATCCTCTTTATGCGAAGAAGATTGTCGAGATGATTGATGAGACAAAAGTTACGTTGTTAGGAAGTACTCCGATCTTTTTCAGCTATATTCTGAATACTGCCAAGAAAAGTGAGACTTCATTGCCCTCTTTGCGATTAGTTGTCATTGGAGGAGACGTTTTTAAACACTCTTTGTATCAAGAAGCGTTGCAAACATTCCCACATGTTCAATTGCGTCAAGGATATGGAACTACAGAATGTTCTCCAGTCGTCACTATCAATACTGCAAACAGTCCGAAACACGAATCTTGTGTGGGGATCCCTGTTAGAGGAATGGAAGTGTTAATTATTTCTGAAGAGACGAAATTACCTGTGTCGACAGGGGTAACCGGGTTAGTATTGGTGCGAGGGACTTCTCTATTTAAAGGATATCTGGGAGAAGATTTCGGACATGGATTCATGGAATTAGCTGGGGAGATGTGGTATGTAACTGGAGATCTTGGTTATGTCGATCGCCACGGAGAGTTATTCTTAAAAGGCCGGTTGAGTCGTTTTGTCAAGATAGGCGCGGAAATGGTAAGTCTAGAAGCTTTGGAAAGCATTCTAATAGAGGGATGTGGGCAAAGCGAAGCAGATCATCCGCTAGTTGTTTGTGGTCTTCCAGGAGAGAAAGAACGTCTCTGTCTCTTTACCATATTTCCAACTTCTGTTCAGGAAGTAAATGATATCTTAAAAAACTCAAAAACAAGTAATTTATTAAAGATCTCTTATCATCACCAGATAGAAGTAATTCCCATGTTGGGGACGGGGAAACCTGATTACTGTTCATTAAACGCTTTGGCAAAACAGTTATTTAGCGAATAGGGGTTGCTCTTTAGATTGTAGTTGCGAGGGAAATGAGTTTTGAAGGAATTTTTTCCTATCGATTTTATTACCAATGATTTCCTGGGATTTTCTCGTTCGGAAAGCTTAGTAAATGCTGTTAAAGCTCGCTACGAGAGTTATTGTAGAGAGGAGCCCTATGCGCAACTTGGTTACGGAGGGTCTCGCGCTATTTTAGGTATCTCACCTCTTTTAGATGAGCTTGAGCGTGAGATAGCGCGCTTTCATGGTGCGCGAGAGGCTCTAGTTCTGCCAAGTGGTTTTGTGGCGAATACAGCAGTTTGTGCACATCTCTCTTCTCAAGCAGATTATGTTTTATGGGATGAGCAGGTACATATCTCGGTTTCTTACAATTTGTCTGTTTTTATGCCAGGGAGGCAAGAAAGTTTCCGGCATAACGATCTGAGCCATTTAGAGGCTTTGCTGGAAAATTGTCAGAAACGAGGATTTAAACGTGTATTCATTCTTATCTGCTCTGTTTATTCTTTTAAAGGGTCTTTTGCTCCTTTAGATCAAGTGATTGCATTGTCCCGCAACTATCATGCAGAGTTGATAGTAGATGAGGCTCATGCTGTGGGATTATTTGGTGAGTCCGGGAAGGGATTTTGCTCCACACTAGGATATGACAATTTTTATGCTGTACTAGTTACTTTTGGGAAGGCATTGGGAGTTTCGGGTGCCGCACTACTCTTTCATTGTGACAGGAAACAAGCTTTTACTAAGGACCTATGGCGAGTCTCTCTACGGGGATGCCGCCTTATGTATTAATTTCTATACTAGTAGCCTATAGCTTTCTTTCTAGTGAGGGCGAGGAGGCAAGGATTCGGTTAAGGCAGATACGAGAATATTTCGTTCAAAGAGTCTCATCAGCAGCAGAAGGATTTGTACAGCCACTTTATCTCCCTGGAGTAGCTCCACAAGCGCTTTATAAGAGATTGACTAAGGCTGGAATTCGAGTTGGGGTTTCTCGGCCTCCTTCGGGGATTCTTTTAAGAGCAAATTTACACTCTTTCAATACGCTGGAGGAGGTGGATGTTCTTATCTCACAGATCTCTTTAGATCGCGTAACGAATCAAAAAAATGTAGTAGTAGGGTCTATATCAACAATACAACGCACTTTAGAAGAAAGTTTAGCAGCTACGAATGCATCCTGAAGTTGTTTGTTTACTGAAAGGATATGACGAGTTTTGATCAAAAATTGATAATGGAAAAGATCTTTTACTTTGAAATGTCCGCAAGGAGATATCTCCATCAGAGAGGCTTGGGAGTGCAAATTTTGTTTAATTAAAGCATGCACACGCTGAGTTTCCTTAAGAGTATATTCTGCACTTTTCCCTAGAAAAATGCAGCGGATTAGTCTAGTAAATGGCGGATAATTACATGCTTTCCTTCCTAAAATTTCTTCTCGGTAAAAAGAGGGAAAATCTTGAGCTAAAGCGTGTGTTATTGTGGAATTTTGAGGAAGAAATGTTTGGACTAAAACTTCTCCTGGAAGATAGCTACGACCCGATCGTCCCGTAACTTGTGTAATGAGCTGAAAGACCTGCTCTGCAGCTCGAAAATCTGGGATATATAGACCTGAGTCTCCGTTTAAAACAACGGATAAAGTGACTGCAGGGAAGTGCATGCCTTTAGCAATCATTTGCGTGCCGATCAGAATATCAGCTTTCCCCGTAGCGAATTGTTTGATCAATGCATCATGACTCCCTCTAGAGCGTGTGGTGTCAGAATCTAGCCGTATAGTGCGGGCTGTAGGGAAAAAGTTTTGGAGAAGAGATTCTATTTTTTCTGTGCCTGCTCCTCGATACTGTAATGTCATAGTCCCCTGGCATTGGGGACATGTGGTAATTGGTTTAGAAAGACGCGTATTGCACAGATGACACAAGAGAATACGTTCAGTTTTGTGAAACGTAAGGATCATGTCACAGTGAGGACATTTCAAGGTATATTTACATGAAGAGCAGGAGACATTAGTGTGGAAGCCACGACGGTTAAAGAAAATAATGGTCTGTTCTCCTACTTCTAAGCGTTGCTCTATACTGCGAATTACCGTTGGAGAGAAGAACAATTTTTTCTTGGTTTTTTCCATCTCCGTATTCATGTCAATAAGCGAGACCTTAGTGGGAATGGAGGTTGAAGCGCGTTTAGAAAGAATGGAAAGGGTATATTTTTTAGCTAAAGCATTGGTATAGCTTTCTAAACTTGGAGTAGCACTCCCGAGAATAACTGTAGCATTCGTGAACTTCCCTCGCATGACAGCCACATCTCGCGCTTGATAAAAAGGGGGTAGATCACTTTGTTTATAGGCACCATCATGTTCTTCATCAACAATAATGAGGCCAAGATTTTGCATAGGACAGAAGATGGCAGAACGAGGGCCGATGATGATATTGATTTGTCCTCGAGAAGCTTTATGCCAGGTTTGAGTGCGCTCGCTTTCACTTAATTTGTAATGTAAAACCCCAACCTCAGCACCAAAGTGCATTTTAAAAAAAGAAAGGGTTTGAATTGTTAAAGTAACTTCTGGAACAAGAAGAATTACGCTTTTCCCCAAGGTTCTGGCTTTACGAATAACTTGGAGGTAAACTTCTGTTTTTCCACTTCCTGTTACTCCAAATAACAGACATGTTTGAAACTGCTCAGCAATGAGAGATCGAGAAATCGTATCAATAGCAGCTAACTGCTCCTGAGTTAAGGTTGGTGATTCTGGAAGAAAGTAATGAAGCTGCTCATCTTGGATTACTAAGCTCTCAGAGTCGACAATACGAATGAAGCCCCGTTTAGCTAGGGTATCTAAAGTTTTAGTGGATGTTGAGGTTTTTTTTATAAGTTCAGGAGGAGTGAGTGGCCCTGTAGTTTTAAGTAACTTACGGAGTACAGCAATTTGATGAGGATCTTCGAGCGATTTTAGTATTTCTTGTGTATGTTCAGCATTTTGCCCTAAAAATACATTGTTCTGATGTTTGCTCGAGTGAGTCTGTGCATATACTGTTGGGAGGAATAAGGACAACGTACTTCCTAAAGGACAGAAATAGTATTGGCTGACCCAAAAGATCAAATCAAGAAGGTCTTGAGGAAGGATAATGCCTTCGTAACCAATCTCTACAATCGGCTGGATTACATTCACGAAATCTGAAGATTTCTTAATTTTGAGAACAACAGCAATTTTGTATTTATCATTAGCTAGTTTTCTTTGCAGAGGAACTTTAACCACGGATCCTACAGTTACTAGATTTTCCATCCCTGCAGGAATACCATAATCTAGGACCTTGTTGATGTTTGCATTGACTAAGACTTCTGCGTAGAGGCGGAAAGGTGGGTGAGTATCGTCCATAAATCTCTTTTTAACTCTGAATCTTTTGTGTATTGCGAAGAGGAATAAATGGGTACACAGGTTACTTTGTCTTGTGAAATAGGATTGTGATATTTGATTTGAGAATTTTTATACCCGATTATCGGTAAGGGAGCCAAACAAAAAGGATGGGGGAAATGACTAAAATCAGAAAAGATTTTTTGGTGAAAAAGCACTAAACGAGAGGGGAAAAGTTTTTGTGAAAGGATTTTAGCTAGGCGATTGAAAAAAAGAATTTCATTCTCTTGAGTTTCATGGACAAGAATACCACAGTAAGCACGTGCGGGACGTTGGATATAACGTTTCAAAGCAGGATAATTCTCTTTTAAAAGCTCTTCATGGGAAAGCCCTGGATAGATAGGTACACAGGGCCAGGAATGTTGCGGATCTTTCGATTTGGTTGGAGAAGAGGGTGAAGTAGGTGTAGTGCGTTCTTTTACAGGTGCAGAGGGAAGCGAGATCGATTGGGAGTTTGAGGTAGACTTAAGAGGAGTTGGGGCAGTAGTTGAAGATAAGTCTTCAGGAGAGTTGAGAGGTTCTTCTGGAAAATATAACGGAACCAGTGTAGACGTGGCTGGGTGAGACTTCTCCACATAACGAGAAAAAATTTCTTGAAAAATAGCAAGTGAAAGCATGGCGTGTTAGAGTGTATGCACAGGTTATCGGACAAGATATGATTCTAAAAGAGTAAGGGTATCAGCCTATACGAATTCATTGCAATCGACCGATGATTGATATCATATTAAAGAGTAAAGAAACCTATTCCTTACAGTTAAATAAAAAGAGAGAATGTTTATGAAAAATTGGTTATTAGGAGGCCTGTTCGCTTTATGCATTTCTACAACAGTTCCTTGTTTTGCTGCAAAGCGTCGTGATACAAGAATACAGAAGGTTGACAAGGTGTCCCAGGCTGGAGTTCGCTGGTTACCTTATCAGGAGGCTTTACACAAGGCGAGTAAAGAAGGAAAATTTGTTGCTTTATTCTTCACAGGATCTGATTGGTGCATTTGGTGTATGAGAATGCAAGAACAAATTTTAAGAACGGACGCTTTTTCTACTTTCGCCAATCAACATCTTTACATGGTAGAGATAGATTTCCCTCATAACAATGAACAGACTCCAGAACAAAAAGCGCTGAATCAGCAGCTCAAAACTCAATATCAAGTAGAGGGATTCCCAACTTTAGTTCTGTTAGATCCTCAGGGGAAAGAGATTTCAAAATTAGGATTTGAACACGGAGGAGGAGAGAACTATGTTCATCGATTGAAGAAAATATTACATATCTCCTAAGTCGTTGCAAAATTCTCTTGCCTCTGGGAAGGGGCTAATAGATGTGTGCACTTTCAAGAAAGAGAAAACTCAAGGTTTTCTCTTTCCTATGTTTGAGAAAAGTATCCTGTATCTTTCTTCAAAATTTCTCAAGTTTGGTGTAGCATAGGTCTGCTTAAGACCTTCAGAATTGTCATAAGAAGAATATAGCTACTGTTTGTTGAGCCAAAGGACTATTGATGTCTGCAGAAGTTGAATACTTGCAACACGAAGATTATTTGTATAGAACGAGTAAGTTACAAGAAATTCGAAATTTGGGCATGAACCCTTACCCTTATCAATACTCTGATTGTATTGAGATCCAGGAAATTCGTAATGGGGTTGTCAATGATCAAATAGGGGACAGTGAAGCAGCATTTCGAAAAGAGACACCTAAGGTGCGCTTTGCTGGGAGACTTGTTCTTTTTCGTTCTATGGGGAAAAATGCCTTTGGGCAAATCTTGGATAACGATGCCAAAATTCAGATTATGTTCAATCGCGAATTTTCCTTAGTTGCCGGATTATCTGAAGAATCCGAGATTTCTCCTATGAAGTTTATCGAGAAGAAGCTAGATTTAGGGGATATCTTAGGTATAGAAGGATATCTGTTTTTCACACACTCAGGAGAGTTAACAGTTCTTGTAGAGACTGTGACTTTGCTATGCAAATCTTTGATCTCTTTGCCAGACAAGCATTCAGGATTAGCGGATAAAGAGATTCGTTATCGTAAACGTTGGGCAGATCTCATTTCATCAGAGGAAGTCCGTAGGACATTTTTAGCAAGAAGTCGGATTCTTAAATTGATTCGTGAATACATGGATCAGCAGGGCTTTTTAGAAGTTGAAACTCCTATTCTGCAAACAATCTATGGAGGAGCGGAAGCAACTCCTTTCGTCACCACATTGAAAGCTCTCCACACACAAATGTTTCTTCGGATTTCTTTAGAAATTTCTTTGAAGAAAATTCTTGTTGGAGGAATGCCACGTATTTATGAAATTGGCAAAGTTTTCCGTAATGAGGGAATTGATAGAACACATAATCCAGAGTTTACCATGATTGAAGCTTATGGGGCTTATTTGGATTACAACGATGTTATGAAATATGTGGAAAACCTTGTTGAATATGTAGTTCGATCCCTGTACAACGGAGAGACGAAAGTCACCTACTCTCATTTGAAATCTGGTCCGCAAGTAGTCGATTTCAAAGCTCCTTGGATTCGCATGACTATGAAGGAAAGTATCTCTGTCTATGGTGGAGTTGATGTGGATTTACATGCGGATCATGAATTACGTAAGATTTTAGAAACACAAACATCTCTTCCAAAGAAAGACTATGTCTCTGCTACTCGAGGAGAAATGATTGCATTACTATTTGATGCACTTGTTTGTGATAAGCTAATAGCTCCTCATCACATTACGGATCATCCGTTAGAAACAACTCCTCTTTGTAAGACATTACGTTCTGGAGATGATAGCCTCGTGGAAAGGTTCGAGAGCTTTTGTTTAGGGAAAGAACTTTGTAATGCTTACTCGGAACTCAATGATCCTTTGAAGCAACGAGAGTTATTAGAAGAGCAAATGCAGAAAAAGGCTTTGGATCCAGACAGCGAGTACCACCCTATAGATGAGGAGTTCTTGGAAGCTCTTTGTCAGGGAATGCCGCCAGCAGGAGGATTTGGTATAGGTATAGATCGTTTGGTCATGATGTTAACAGATGCTGCATCTATCCGTGATGTTTTGTACTTTCCTGTAATGCGGCGTATAGAAACAAAAAAAAGCTAAAGCTTTTTCACTTTTATCCCGGTTTTGCCATCTTCAATGGCAAAACCAAGGGAGAGGATTTCATCTCGTAAGCGGTCAGCTTCTTGCCAATTTTTGATTTTCCTAGCAGCTTCTCTTTCTTTTACAAGTTGTAACACGTCTTCTGGGATAGCTTCTTGGGCAAAAGGAAGAACAGCTAATACTTGGTCTATCCGTCGCAATAAGGAGAGAATGTGTTGTGCATCTTGTTGAGAGAAGATAGAAGCTGCCTCCTTTTGAATAGCACTCTGACTATCAATGATACTATTTATCTTTCGGATAAAGTCAAACAAAGCTGCCAAGGAAATCGAGATATTAAGATCATTGGTGATCGAAGCAACAAAATCATCTAAAAAATTCTGACAAATAGCAGAAACTTCCGGATGTATGATGTCATTAGGATAGGAAGGGTCTTCCAATCTACTAATAAAATCTCTTAAACGTTTAAGAGATTGACGAGAAGCTTGCAATCCCTCCTGAGTGAAATTCAACTGAGTCCTGTAGTGTCCCTGTAGCAAAAGGTAACGGATTTCTTCTCCAGAGAATCCTTGGTTGAGTAAATCTCTTAGTGTAAGAAAGTTCCCTAAACTTTTAGACATTTTTTTCCCATCAACAAGAAGATGATGAGAGTGCAGCCAATAACGCACAAAGGGCTTATGGGATAGGGATTCAGATTGGGCAATCTCATTTTCATGATGAGGAAAGATATTATCTACGCCTCCAGCGTGAATATCCAAGGACTGACCAAGAAGTGACATAGACATGACAGAGCACTCCAAGTGCCATCCGGGACGGCCTTTTCCAAAAGGACTTTCCCAGAAAATTTCTCCGTCTCTATCGCGATCGTAGGCTTTCCATAAGACAAAGTCACACAAATTATCTTTGTCATATTCATCGGCATCTACACGCGCACTTTGTCGAAGCTCTTCTAAATTTAGGTGAGAAAGAGCTCCATAGTTAGGAAATTGATTAATAGAAAAATAGACGGATTGGTCCTGTCCTATATAAGCCACCCCCTGATCAATGAGTTGCTGAATAGCTTTTATCATTTGGGGGATGTAGTGAGTAGCATGGGGATAAGCGTCTGCTTTTAAAATGCGTAAAGCTTCCAAATCTGTAAAAAAGGCATCGATGTAGGGCTGGCAGTATTTTTCTAAGGAGCAGCCTTGATTACGAGCCCCAGCTAATGTTTTATCATCCACATCTGTGATGTTCATTACATGGTAAACGGAGTATCCTAGAAACAGAAGAACTCTTTTTAACAAATCCTCAAACACATATGTACGAAAGTTTCCTATATGTGCGTAACCATAGACCGTTGGCCCACAGGTATAAAGTTTAATAGGGTCATTAATGGGGAGGAAGCGTTCTTTCTCTCTAGATAATGTATTATAAAGAAATAAATCTATGGCGTCATTGTTCATGAGAAAAGGCCTTATTTTGTGCTACCAGGGCGAACTCACACCCTCATGATAAGCAACAATTTTTGCTTAGTCTACAGAATTTTTCTGCAGAACATGGATTTAGGATCTCTTATCAAAGGAATAGAAAAAATTCTGAAACCAGAGGGATAAGGTGCGTATTTTTCACAAATAGAATCTTTGTTTGCTTTTAATAAAAAAAAGAATATACACGAAAAGTATTCGAAAAGCTGTTTTAAGAGAGGTTCTTTCGGGGTTTTCGAAAGGGTCGTTACTTTTTAACGGACAAGCAAGGAGTAGAAATTCATGGTTTCTTTATGGATTGCTAAAAGTTGTTCTTTCAAGCAGAAAAAGCTTTTGGCTGCTCTGGTTTTCTTTGGGCTAAGTTCGTTTAATGTGGGTGCGGCTCTTTCAGGCACACATAACGAGATTTCTTGGTATGTTGATTATCAGGAAGCCAGAGAAAAGAGTGAGGAAAAAGAACTTCCCATGTTGTTGTTTTTCTCCGGTTCAGACTGGAACGGCTCCTGTATGAAAATTCGTGATGAAGTGTTGAGTTCTGAGGAGTTTATCTCCGCTGTTGCGGGTAAATTTATCTGTGTTGCCGTCGATTTTCCTCGTCATGCAGAGTTGCGAGATCCTTTGATCAACGAGCAAAATGAAGAGTTAAAGAATAAGCTTCATGTCAATACTTTCCCTAGTTTGGTACTGCTGTCTCCCGAAGAACGGGAAATTTATAAGCTTGAAAGTTTTGGTAATGAAAACGGATCCAATTTGGGCGAAAGTCTGTGTAAGGTTGTGACTAATGACCAGGAATTAGAGCAGGTTTTCCCACTTATTCCTACGTTAGCTGCTGTAGAATTGCGTCAGTATTATCAACTAGCAGAAGAGTTATCGAGAAAAGATTTCATGACTGCAGCAATTGAGCAGGGCGTACTGTGTGATGATAGTTTTTTCTTATCTGAGAAATTTAGACAACTTGTCGAAACTGGGAGAATGGATTCCGATGAGTGTCGTTCTGTAAAAAGTCGTTTGTTAGAATTAGATCCAGAGAATGAACAGCTAACTCATTTCACTGTTGCATTGATCGAATTTCAAGAGTTAGCAAAGCGTTTTCGAGGAGATGCACATATGAATGTTGCTAAGGTGATAGAACCCTTGGCGGATTACCTGACACAGTTTGGAGAGCAAGATAAGGAAAATCAGTGGCGACTAGAGATGATTATTTCTCAGTACTATCTTGATGCAGGGCTCCCTAATAGTGCATTAGAGCACGCTGAGATAGCTCTTGAGTCAGCTCCTAGGGAAGCTCAGCTGAGTATCTCTCGCTCGTTAGACCATATGCGACATCAGTCTTAGAAATTTTTTCAACAAACGTTTCCCTGATTCCACGTTTTTTCGTAACGTGGAATTTTTTTATAAAAAATCATTTAGATGAAGAAAGCAATAAGGTTTCTGGGATTCGTTTAAGAAGCTCCTCTGATAGTTTCCCAAAACTTGGCAAAACACCGCCCTTCGGGGAGACAATTACTTGACATCCAGGAAGATTAGAGCGCACGTGCCTGAAAGCTTCACGAACGATTCTTTTAAAACGATTACGTTGGTGAGCTTTCCCGAATTTTTTAGACACAGTAATCCCTACTTTGCGAGAATTAGAATAACGAGAAGGAACCACCCGCAAAGTCACTTGCTCCGTACGACAACACCGACCAGTTCGCTGAACATAAACAAACTGCTTGCGTTTCAGTAAACGAGCACTTTTAGGTAAAGTTAATCGATGCACAGACAGCAAATTTTAAAGATCAATCAAAGAATGTCTACCATGACGGCGACGACGGTTCAAAAGATTTCTTCCGCTTTTCGTAGCCATACGAGCTCTGAAGCCTACAGAATTTCTACGTTTTCTCTTACTAGGTTGATAGGTGCGTTTCACAATATTCTCCTAAGTTCTCAAAGTTTTCAAGAATCTCTCCTTAAATAACCAGAAACGAGTCTAAATGATCTTCCCTAAAAGATCAATATGGGGTAACAGTTTTTATTATTTCTTTTGGTAAGGGAAGGTTTGTAGAGAGAGTTAGTTTGAGAAGTCTCTTATTGTCAAAAAGTGGGGAAAAGGGTAAACTCTGTTCCTCTAGTTGTTAATCCTCCTTTACCGGGGAGACTCTTGCTCGGGGTTCCGCATGTAAAATGTTGGCTGGGGCCTGGGGGTGTGCGGAGTAGCTTTTTAAGAAAATTTTTTGAGATTTTCGAGCTGCGTTGCAGTTTGTGTAGCAAAAAGGGTACTTCTTTTGGTAGGGGGGCTGTTTTGTTGAAGGCTCTCATTCCCAAAATTTTGTGTAGTGAGGGTGTGTAGTGAGAATCAGTCTCTCTTTTAAGGGAGCCAAGTAAGGCGTGTTATGAGAGTTAGTTCATCCGTTAAAGCAGACCCTTCAAAAGGTGATAAGCTTGTTCGTCGTAAGGGACGTCTTTATGTTATTAACAAGAAAGATCCTAACCGTAAGCAACGTCAAGCAGGGCCTGCTCGTAAGAAGTAATATATAGATTTAGGTGAGAACGCATGGCGAAGAAGTCAGCAGTAGCTAGGGAGAATAAACGTCGAAAATTAGTAGAAGCTAATTTTCAGAGAAGAGCAGAGCTTCGAAGAATCGCGAAAAGCTTATCTGTCAGTGAAGAAGAGAGAGCACGGGCTCGGGAAGCATTAAATAAGATGAGACGAGATACTTCTCCTTCTCGTTTACATAATAGATGCCTATTGACCGGACGACCTCGCGGGTATCTTAGAAAATTTGCTATCTCGAGAATTTGCTTTAGACAGATGGCTTCTATGGGAGATATTCCTGGCGTCATTAAAGCAAGTTGGTAAAAATTTGATAAAAGGCCCCTTCCAGAGGGCCTTTTTTATTCATTTTTTACAATCTCAAATAGTTCTGGAATGTTTTTGACTTTTTCCCAGTTTTGCATACCTTTTTTCCATACCCAAAGCTCTTGAGGGGAGACCCCTTTTTCCGGAGAATTTTTGCATTCTTTTAGGAAAGCGATGAGCTGCACTATAGAGATTGGACCTACATTAGTGCGATCTTTGCTCAGGTAAAACCATTTCTCTGTGTCTATAGTGACTTGACTGATTGTATCTGGAATAGCGATTATCTCAGAATCCTCTAAAGTATTTTGTAAGAAAAAATCCTCAGAGTCTTTTAGTTCCGTTGAATCATGATCTTGGTTAGATGAGGGAAGCGGAGGAAGAATCAGGATGAAAATAACTGCAAAGATTCCAAAAAACATTCCAGCAAGAAACCAGCCTATGGAATTACGGTTCTTTTTTGTAGCTAGGTAGGCAGTGAGCATTCCTAGACAAATGTACAGTAAAAAAAAGGTAAAAGGGAACATTCCGGAGTTCATGGGAAGTCCTTCCGACTTAAATTTCTCTATCAATGAATATTATTTCTTAGAGCAGCTTTTCTCACTAAAAAAAAGATTGTGATGTAACAATTTTCCGAAAAATTGGATTTATTTCCTTTCTTTTTTGGGATGAAACAATGAGGAAAATACCAGTTATTAGGAAAAGAAAGGGCAAGAAGAAACTCACGAATGAAGCTTCGATTTTTTATTTTTACCGATAGGTGTCCAAATACTCTGGTATTAATCTTCCGGGAAGCTTATTAAGGCTTGTAACTACAAACGTCTCAATCACCATCAATAAGCAAATTCATTATCCATATGATACTGCCCATATTTTAGAATGGGTTTATATAGGTGATTTTGTTGTTAAGTTTAACATGTTGAATTTTGAGAAGATGGATTACTGGTTTCTTTGGAATCAAATGGTTTTCTAGATCTTATTATTGACTTAGATTGTAGTAACTTTTACCCTCATTTCCAAGAGCTTTCTTGGTGAAAAAAAGCTTCTGAAAGTGTTGCTGTTAAAAAGGATTTTTTTACATAGAAATAGAGCTGAATAACAAAGAAAAGATCACGGGAACGAGGCTCCTAGAGTATGGATAAGCAGAAATTAAAATTAGATGTGAAAGAATTGGAATTTCCGGAAACTGTTTTTAGTCGCGATATAGAGACTCGTGTTATTCAGGTGATCATTCTTCACTGTTTAGCAAAAATAGATGGTGTTTCCTTATTAGGAGGCAACCTTATAGATACTCTTTTTGGGCGTGACATTGAAAGGATGAAGGGGATCTATGTCGAACAAGATAGTAAAAATTCTTTGGTCAAAATTCGGGTAGAAGTGAATGTTGATTATGGAGTTGCTATCCCAGAAAAGACAGAAGAAATCCAAGGGTGCATTGTATCTGAAATCTCGGAATATACAGGTTTGCATGTTGCTGCCGTTCATGTAGTCGTAAAAGGGTTAACACATCCTAAAGCGAAAGACGCGAACGTTGCTGCTATTGAAGTTGTAGGAGAGCCCTGTTTAGAAGAGCTGCCTTCTGCAGAAGAGTATCTTGAGGAAGTCTCTTTAACCAAAACAACTGAAGAATAAAAGGCTCTGTAAGGAGCCTTTTTTTTATAAAAGTGCTCCTATTCTACTTTCTTCTTCTCAGTTTGAATCCGTTGTATGTCTTTTCTCGTCAGCCCTTGAACTGTTTTTAGTTCTTCTTCTGAAGCAGCTAAAACCTGTTTCCAACTTTTGAATTTTTGGAGTAAACGTTTTGTTTTTATTGCGCCTATTCCTGGAATTTTTTTGATTGCCAGAGTAGCTTTCGCGTGTTTTTTACGATAGTTATGAATAGCGAATCGGTGAGCTTCATCACGTAAGAGTTGCAGAAATTGAAGGATTTTAGAGGTGGGATTAAGTAGGATTCCTTGTGGAAAGGCTTCACAAAATAGTTTTTCTCGGCGTAAACTTTTGCTGTGAATCCCCGCTTCTTTAGCAAGAGTGACTATAGTAATGCCTGTCAAATTGAGATTTTCTAGAATTTGCTGTGCTCGTTTAAACTGATTACGTCCACCATCAATCACAATAAGGTCTGGGAGTTCTGTGGTTATAGAACGGAAGCGCCTAGTTAGCACCTCATCAAGAGCTACAAGATCATCTCCACGAGCTGTCAATGAAAAAGTCCGGTAATGTTTGGGAATGAAAAGACCTTTTTCGAAAACTACATAGACACCCACGTAATGCTCTCCCTGCAGATGAGCATTATCGTAGCATTCAATACGATAGGGATATTGGCGTAAATTAAAAAATTGTTGAAGTTCTTCGTAAGGAGGAGAGATGGAGTGCAAAGGCTTGGCTTGTTCTGCAGCATTTTTATAAGCAAGAGCAAGAAGCTGTTTGCCATATTCCGTTTTGGGGAGGCGGATTTTAGGAGGATTTTCAGCGTTAATTAAGTATGGAAGTTCTGGGCTATTCAAGGGAATAGGAATAAATATCTCCTTGGGAATCCGAGGATTTTCAGCATAATATTGCAAAATAAAAGAAGAAAATAAGGCTGCATCTTCCTGTGCATTTTCTGGGAAAGTAAAGTAGCGAGCCCCAAGTAATTTCCCGGAGTACACTGATAGTACAGAAACAACAGTAAAAGGGCCTCTTCTATATAGCCCTAATACATCAATATCATAGGCTTGAAATGTTTGAACATGCTGTTTGGCCATAGCTTGGTTGATTAATGTCAGTGTGCGATATAAAGCGGCAGCATGTTCAAACTTGTGTTCTTGAGAAGCTAGTGCGATAGCTTTTTCTAATTTGGATATTGTAGTCCCAATTTCTCCTTTAAGAAAGAGAATGGCTTTTTCTAAAGTTTCCTGATACTCAGTTTGGGAGCATAGTCCTACACAGGGAGCTAGGCATCTTTTCATTTCGTAAAGTATACAAGGGCGTTGTCGAGTTAGAAATTCCCGATCTGAGCATGTTCTCAAGGGGAACCACTGACTAATAACTTCAAGTAATGCATAACAGGCTTCAGCGCTAACATACGGACCAAATAGTAGCTGCGTTTTTTTATTATTAGGGGAGAGAGCTCGAGTGCGTACTGCTTCAATTTTAGGCCAAGGATGTTGGAGTGATACAGATAGACAAAAAAAAGTTTTGTCATCTTTGAGAAGCACGTTGTAGCGGGGTTGATATTTTTTGATTAAATTGTTTTCTAGGAGAAGAGCCTCTGTTTCATTAGAGACGACAATGGTATCTATAGATGCAGTCCTCTTCATTAAGAAAGGGATACGTTCACGAGAATCTCCCTTCCTTTGAAGATATGCAGCGAGTCGAGTGCGTAAATTTTTTGCTTTACCTACATAAAGAACCGTTCCTTGAGCGTCTTTCATCAAATAGACCCCAGGAGACGGAGAAACATTTTTTAAAGAAAAATCTTCTATACGCACGCAGAAATATTAAAAAAAGTTAAAACATCACCAGCTGCTGAGCTTTCTCTGGCTCTGGACGCAGATCTGGTCCTTCGAATTGATGCAAGATCTGTTGAGCCCTTGATACAACGGAAAGAGGGAAACCTGCAAGCTTGGCAACATGAATACCAAAACTTTTTTTCGAGTGGCCTTTCATGATTTCATACATGAAAATAGGCTGGCCGCCATTTTCCTTTACAACAGCATGAAAATTTTCTACATGTTGACAATGCAACTCTAATGCTGTGAGCTCTTTATAGTGCGTAGCAAATAACGTTTTGGCTTGTTTCCCTTCTGTGAATAAAAGAAATTCTACTACAGACTGTGCAATGGCAAGCCCATCATATGTACTTGTTCCTCGACCGACTTCGTCAAGGATAACTAAAGATCGATTTGTTGCATTATGCAAAATATTTGCAGTCTCGGCCATTTCTACCATGAAAGTAGACATTCCTTTAGAAAGGTTGTCCCCGGCTCCAATTCGTGTAAAAATTTTATCAATAATACCGATATGAGCGGAACGTGCAGGGATAAAAGATCCCATCTGAGCCATAATGACTAATAATGCAATCTGACGAATGTAAGTAGATTTCCCAGCCATATTGGGTCCAGTGAGGAGTATCATGCGAGTTTGAGCACTGTGCATTACCGTGTCGTTAGGGATAAAGGTCCCTTTATCTAGTAAGGCTAAAGCAACAGGATGCATGCCTTTGGTGATGGACAAAGCATCACTATGGTCAACAAGAGGACGGCGGTAATCATATTCTGCAGCTAGCTCCGCGAGAGATGACACGTAGTCCAAATCAGCAACTGCCGTGGAAAGTTCTAGGATTAGATCTCTATGTTGCATAATGTAGCAACATAACTCTTTGAAGAGCTTAGTCTCCAAAGTTTGTAATTTATCTTCGACACTAAATACTTCGTCTTGGAATTGTTGAAGCTCTTGGGTAGTAAAGCGTTCCGCATGCAGACGAGATTGTCTGCGTATAAATTCTTTGGGAAGTTGAGGAGCAAGATCGCTAGCAACTTCAATGTAGTACCCTAGAGCTTGGGCATAACAGACTTTGAGTTTTTTAATACCGGTTTCTCTTCGAAGACGTTCTTGATACTCAAGAATCCAAGATTTTGAGTTTTCTTTGATGTTTCTTAATCGCAAAAGATCTTGATGGTAGTGATCAGCAAAAATATTGCCTTCTGAAACTTTCAGAGGAAGTTCTTGCATTAACTCTTTCGATAAAGTTTCTATGAGAGAGCGCAGTGGTAAGGAAATGAGAAGTTTATTAGTTAAAAATTCAGGAAGAGAATAGTTCTGTAAATCGTTTGCAATGCGTGTACAAGAAAGTAGTGAATCACGAAGAGCTCCGATATCTTTTGGACTAGCTAAGGTAGTGAAAATCTTGGTAGCTAGTCGTTCTAGATCACGTACGCAAGATAAATGCCGTTTCAAAGTTTTTCGAAGATCCTCTTGTTGTAAGAAGAATTCTACGCTATCTTGTCTTAGGATAATTTCTTTTAAATCATAGAAAGGATTGATTAAAGTACTTCTAAGTAGACGGCCTCCCATTGGAGTAGAGGTTCTTTCCATTACCTGAAGCAAAGATCCTTTTCCAGGTTCTCCGTGAATGGCAGACAGTAATTCTAAGTTGGTTTGAGAGGACTTATCGATAAGTAAATGTTTGTGCTGTCCGTAAATTTTAGGGATAGAAAGATGAGAGATGGGAAGAAGAAGCTTATCTTGAATATAGGAGAGCAGCGCTCCTGCTGCGTTGATAGCTGGCACTAGTCCTTGCAGCCCGAAACCATCTAAAGAGGAAACTTGAAAACAGGAGTATAATTTTTTAGTTGCAGACTGGTATTCAAATGCCCAAGAGGCATATTCTGATAAAGTGAGTTGTAAATGTTGCCGAAGTTGTTTAATAACGGCTTCATTTTTCTGATAAAATTTGGCATGGCTCAGTAGTTCTGTAGGAGCAAGACGACAGATTGCTTCGATAAGATCTTTAGTATTGTCATACTCAGCAACAAGGAAAGTCCCTGTTGAAAGATCTAAGCAAGAAAGACCGAATAAAGAACCTACTTGATTGATTGCAATAATGTAATTGTTTGCTTTCTCTGGAAGCAATGAAGAAGCTAGTAAGGCTCCTGGTGTCACTAATCGATTAATCGTTCGAGGGACAAGCCCCTTGCCTCCTTCAGGATTATCAGCTTGTTCCGCAATAGCTACCTTGAACCCTCGGCTTACTAAACGGTCAACATAGCTGTCTAGGTAGGCAGCAGGAATACCACTCATAGGAATGTTTTGCCTTTGTGTCAGAGTGATATCTAAATTTTGAGCTAAGATAAATGCATCATCAAAAAAGGCTTCATAAAACTCTCCCAACCGAAATAATAATAGACAATCACCAGCTTGCTCTTTGCACTGATGCCATTGTTGCATCATTGGGGTTAGTTTTTGGGTCATAGCTCTATCTAGTATTGTGTGTACTTGAAACAGTTTACTTGCGGTAAGGTAACGGGGCTTGTTCGCTAAGGAACCTTCGAAGCGCAAAGTGTACAACGGTGCTTCATTTTTGGGGAATATAAGACTTTTGTGAGAAAAATTCTTAAGAGAAGAAATCATCTAAGAATTCGGACATAGTCTCATATTCCCAAGAAAATCGTAGTGCGTTACGATGGCATCTCACTGATTACTAAGGGAAGGAGCATATGTAAAAAACATTGTAAGACTCTTGTATTTGTAGATAGTGGATTTGAAAAACAACAAGAAGATAGGGGCTAGGCTAGCATGTATTACACAGAAGAGAGCTTGGAGACTCTGAAGCACAGTATCGATATTGTTAGTATTCTTGGGGAATACGTGCATTTAAAGCGTAGTGGTGCAGATTACAAGGCTTGTTGTCCCTTTCATGATGAGAAGACCCCATCATTCATAGTATACCCAACCAGAGGTCATTACCATTGCTATGGATGTGGGGAGCATGGAGATGCAATTAATTTTCTCATGAAACAACAAGGATACTCTTTCTCAGAAGCAGTTCTCTTTCTAGCTAAAAAATTTCATGTTGATCTTGTTGTTAAAACAAAAACTAAAGAGTCTTCAAGTAGAGATTCTAAAGAATTTTTACGACGCATCAATAAGGAAGCCGAACGATTTTTTCAGTATTGTTTGTTGCATTTAGCGGAAGGAGAGGAAGCTTTAACCTACTTGTATAAAAGAGGCTTTTCTCCCGATACAATAGACCGTTTTCAGATAGGTTATGCCCCTGAACAAAGATTGTTCGTTCGAGCTATGGAAGAGCGTAATATCTCCATAAAACAGTTAGAATGGGCGGGATATCTTTCTAAAGATTGGTTCTTGTTTGCTCAAAGGATTATGTTCCCCATACAAGATGCTTTGGGTTACACCATCGGCTTTTCTTCCCGACGATTTAAGGAGAGAGGGCGTGGAGGAAAGTACATTAATTCTCCTGAGACACTTTTGTTTAAAAAATCTCGTGTGTTGTACGGTTTACAATTTTCTCGTAAGCGAATAACTAAAGAGCGAAGAGTCATCTTGGTTGAAGGACAAGCCGATTGTTTGCAGATGATCGACTTTGGCTTCAATTGTACTTTAGCTGCTCAAGGGACTTCTTTTACAGAGACACATGTGCAAGAGCTTGTTAAATTAGGAGTGTCTAAAGCGTATCTACTGTTTGATGGAGATGCAGCAGGAGAGAAAGCTTCTTTACGTGTTGGAGATCTTTGTCAGGCTGCGGGGATTTTTGCAATAGTTTGTCGTCTCCCTTCTGGACAAGATCCGGATTCTTTTTTAATGCAAAGGGGGCCAGAGGAACTACGGGAATTATTAGATAGGGGAGAAGAGTACCTTTCGTTCCTTGTTTGGCATAAGATTCGTTCTTATGAGCAATTTACTCCCAGAGAAAAAGCTAAGGTGGTGGAAGAGGTAATTCAGCAGGTAAGATACTGGGGCAGCCCTATTATGATTCATGAATATTTGAGACAGTTAGCTTCTTTGGTAAAGGTCCCAGAATCTGCTGTTTTGAGTTATCTTTCTTCTATTCTGGCTACTCCAGAGAATAAGGGAAAACTACCTTCTATTAAAGAAAAGTCAGCAGAACCCGATCCTACCCTTGAGATTGTTCAAGAAAAAAAGATTCCGAGAAAAATTTCTCCCAGAATGATTCTAGAAGCTGATGTGATTCGTTGTTTGCTATTTGCTAAATCTGAAGAAAGGTTTGTTGCTGAAACTATAAAACATTATCTGTCTCCTGAGGAGTTTCTTTGTCCGGAATACCGGTCTGTATTTGTAATGGCCATGAATCATTACAATGATCAACGAGCGCTACCCTCTGCTGATGACATGATGTCCTTGGTTTTAGAAACTGAGGCTATGACGTTGCTCGTTGCTAGACGGATAAATACTGAGCTGATGCGTGATATTGTTGTGCAGGCTGTTCAGAAGCTATTAGATAAACATTGGCGAGACCGGAAAAGAAAGCTTTATTATCAAGCAGGTAAAGAGTTAGATTCTTTACAAGAGTATGTACGTCTTTCCGAGGAAAGAATACAGGTTTCATTAATTGGTGGTTAAGATTTCTTTAATTGTAGTTTTAAACTATTGATAGTTAGTTTATTTTATTGTAGAATGCTTCCTCGTTAGTTCTCAATTGTTGGGGGTTTATGAGAAATCTTCACTTTTTATTAACTGCATTTACATTCTCTTTATTTTGTGGAGCTGCACTAACTACCACATCTCCTAAAACTTTGAGTTTGATTGCTTCAGAAGCTGTAGGGGTCGGTGCTGTGCGTTCCTCTTCTACAATTTCATTATTGGATTCTGCTCGTGAAGTTGCGAAAAGTGCTGGATTAGGGTACGGCTCTACCTATATTTTGAACGAACTACAAAATTCACAAAATTTAGAGTTAGAAGGTTTATTAGCTTCTTGCGAAAATATGTAATTTGACATCGATTTTTCAAAAAAGCCTTCTTCTGTCTTCTTATTTGCAGCTATTTTTTCAGCATTATGATAGCCTTGACCGTAAATTTTCTATTTGAGTAGGGAAGGAGTTTTCTTATGAGATTCTTGCTGGCTTTATTCTCACTTGTACTAGTTCTTCCTGCAACTGAAGCATTTTCGAAAGAAGATAAGCAGTGTCAACAAGAAGTAGAGGAAGACTTACAAGAGACGAGTGTATTTTACAGCTACGAGCAAGCTTTGCAAGATGCTCGGGAGCGAGATAAGTTGACCCTCGTTATTTTATTAGATTGTTCCAATACGATTTCCTTCGAGGCTCTTTTTGACATAGCTTCTTCTATGGAGGATTCTTTACTATCTGCTTTTGCGAATTTTGTTGTTCTCGCTCAGTCTGGGACTGTTCCGCTTATTTATCCGCCGGTTCAAGATCCCATGATTGCCGAGATAGAGGCTTTTCTCAGCAAATTTCCTGATAATGAGTTCCCTAAGCAACCAGTAATTGTTACGATTGCTGTTGGAGATTCTTCCGCAGAAGTTATGGACGTCACATTAATTCCTCAAACTACTTCAGAGACTGTTGAGTAGAGCGGGCAAAAGCCTGCTCTTTTCTACAAAACATCCCAAGAATAAAAACCAAAGGCTTTCTGGGCTTCTACAAGGAGCGCGATGCGCTGATTGCGAATGTTTTCGTCATCGCAGGCGACGCGTACCGAATCTAAGAAAAATTCTGTACTATGGGATAAGTCTTTCAACAAGCACAAATATTCTCGGGAGCTCATTGGAAGAGCAGCTGTTTTCTGTGCAAAATTTTCTAAAGCTTGTTTAAAGGATATGTCTTCTTCAGTTTGTAGAGAAAATATGTGCTCTGTAACAGAGAAAGAGAGGGATGCTAAGATTTTTTTTAATCGATTGTGGGTTGCTGCAATGACCTCTAGCGTTTGAGAATTTTTGAGGTCTTGAATAGACTGAGCACTTTGAATGATAGTGAGAGGGTTTTTAGGGCAACTGTCAGTTAGAACTGTGGCTATGATTTCTTTATCAAATCCTAAAGATGATAAAACAGTTTTTAATCGTCCCCAAATGAAAGCAGTGAGTTTGTTTACGATTTCATCAGGAGCTTTGACTATCGTGCTAGGAAAATGTCGGATAAGACGAGAGAAAAACTCCTCTATGTTTATTGAACTTTGGGTTGTATGAAGAAGCGTAAGAATCTCTAGCGATTGTCTGCGCAGTGCATAGGGATCATGAGAGGATGTTGGGAACAGTCCCAGGATGAAACACGAAAGTAGGTTATCTGCTCGGTCAAGGATGCTCAATAAAGCTCCAGTTGTAGAGATGCTCGAACCTAAAGTAATATGTTGCAAATGCTCTCCAATCGCTATGGCAGCGGCTTTGGACAGGGAGGCATTTTGTAGGTAATACCTTCCCATAATTCCTTGTAATTCAGGGAATTCATTGACTACCGCAGATACTAGATCTGCTTTACAGTAATGTATTGCAGTGACAATGTCTTCCTGAGAGCATAAAGGAAGAAGCTGATAGGCCTCTTCTAGGTGCATTTTTAAACGAGCTGTTTTATCTGTTAAACTACCTAAAGATTCAAAATACGTTACGGACCCCAATTGCTCTACGAGAGAAGTAAGCGGGGTATGAAGATCATGATTAAATAAGAAATCTCCATCTGTAAGACGAGGAGTTAATGCCTTTTCATTTCCTTCAACAATGATATCTGTCGGGGAATTATCACATACGATGAAGAAATGATTAGTGATCTTGCCTTCCTGATTTTGTGTTGGGAAATAACGTTGATGATTAATCATTTCTGCTATTAACAGTTCTTTAGGAAGAGAGCAGAATTTAGGATCGAACTGAGCGCTTATGACGAATGGGTGTTCTGTAAGGAAGACGGTTTCTTCAATGAGATGTCCTGGAGCTATAGCAACTATTTGATCTCCTGCAAGATTGCGTAAGCCTTGCTCAATAATATCTCGACGTTCTCGATGGGAGACGATTACACAAGCCTCGCGTAATGTATCAATATACGCGCTACTTGAGGGAATAGTTATCTGTCGGTTATCCAATTGTCGATGTCCCCAAGAGGTATTCCCTGATGAAACGAATCCCAAAGATATGGGAAGAATCTGATCGCCATACAAAGCAACTAACCAGCGAATAGGGCGAGCATACTCTATACCCCCATGATCCCAAGTCATTTTTTTAGGGAATCGCATCGCTCGAATCAACAGAGGAAGCTCATTAACAAGAATAGTGGCTGTTTCTTTGCGTTCTTCCGGAGTAATCAGGAATAAGTAATCAGCACCGTTGATGGAGCGGATACAACAGACCGTACAAGGACGGTCTAAAGCACTTCGATGGGAAATCGACAAGCCATGGGAAGCAAAAAACTGCTCTCCTTGGGAAGAAGGGGAGCCATCTTCCAAGAACAATAAGGAAAGAGGGGGGCCCTTTTTCTCAGATTCTGGTCGAATAGTTACAGGACTTAGGCCTTTTATGCGTAGTGCTAGTCTGCGAGGAGTACCTAACACTTCGAGGCTGTCATAAGAGATGCTATGCTCGGCAAGAAGCTTTTTAGATAAGGATTCGAGTTGTTGAATTCCTATGGGAACAAAAGTAGCAGGAAGTTCTTCGCTTCCAATTTCAAGTAGAAAGTCTTCAATTTGACAAACCTGGGGGATCTTTTTAGGTGTCGTTGCTGGGACGGTAGGAACTGTTGTAAGAAGAGGAAATTTTAAAGATTCTCGCCAAATTAAGTACTTATCTGCAACGGCTCGAGCTAACTGACGTATTCTGGTAATATAACGGGTACGTTCTGTGACAGAGATGACTCCTCGAGAGTCTAGCATATTGAATGCATGGGATGCTTTAATAACGAAATCATAGGCAGGAAGAGGAAGGTCCTGATCCAGTGTAGCTAGAGCTTCGGCAGCAAAATCTTCAAAATGTTTTAACCACATTTGGGTGTTTGCTGTTTCAAAATTATATTGACTCCAAGCCTGCTCTGCATATTGGGTAATATCCCCATAAGTTAGGGAATCATTCCACATCACTTCATAGACAGAATTCTTTTTCTGCAGATACATGGCAATCCGCTCGATACCATAAGTGATTTCTCCACTAATCGTATCCAAAGGTTTACTACCTACAGCTTGGAAGTAGGTAAGTTGTGTGATCTCCATACCATTTAACCATACTTCCCAACCTAACCCCCAAGCTCCGATAGTCGGATTTTCCCAGTCATCATGAACAAAACGAATGTCGTGGTCAGTCAAATTAAGTCCTATGACTTTAAGAGATTCCAGATACAAGGAGAGAAAGTTTTCGGGTACAGGCTTGAGGAGAACTTGTAATTGGTGGTATTTCTGTAAGCGATTAGGATGTTGTCCATAACGACCATCTTGTGGGCGTCTAGAAGGCTCAACATAAGCTGCTTTGAAAGGCTCTGGGCCTAAAGCCTGAAGAAAAGTAGCAGGATTAAACGTACCAGCTCCAACCTCTAAATCATATCCTTGGTGAATAACGCAGCCTTGTTCACTCCAAAAATGCAAAATAGCTGCCATCATAGCTTGGAGAGTTAGTGGTTGTGAAGGCATAAAAAACTCCTGGATATCTGAGAAAGGGAAAAGCCGTGTTCATGTGGAATTACAACCGCAACCTAGCCCTACTGCAAAAAGATTAAGAAATCTCTAACATTCCTAGAGAAACATAGTAGAGGAAGCCGTATTAATTGAACAAGGCGAGAAATATCTACTAACAAAGGCAAAAAGACTCTTTATAGAAGGTTTTTTGCTCATTGATGAGAGATCTTCTTATGTTTAGTTCGTATTGGAAAGACTAGCGATAAATTCTCGAAATGCTAAGAATGGGAGAACTAAGGAAGCCTGCAATCACTGGATAAGTTTCATTTTTTATTAGAAGGGACAAGGTTAGTATTATCAGACGATCCAAGGTGCTAGCTTTTCAAAAAAATAATATATCCAAATGAAGTGCGCAAAATAGTTCGCAGCGTGGGAATTAAAGGAAGATGTCTTAGGGAACAGATGAGAGTGAGCTTACCCAACTATCTGACGGTTTTTCGTCTATTTATTACACCAATTTTTATGATTCTGTATTTGAAGGGGAAGTGGTTTGGTTTATCTGCTTCCGTTCTTCCTTATGTTTTGTTGTTTCTGCTCGTTATAGCTGAAATCACAGACGCTGTGGATGGATATATTGCAAGAAAGTTTTCTCAAGTCACAGATCTAGGGAAGCTCCTAGATCCTATGGCAGATAGTGTTTATCGCATTTCCTTGTATCTTACATTTACACAACCCCCGGTAAATCTTCCTCTCATACTTGTTTTTGTTTTCTTAGCTAGAGATTCTGTGACTAGTACATTGCGTATGCTATGTGCGAGTAGAGGACAAGTATTAGCTGCTAGAATGAGTGGGAAATTAAAAGCAATTTTGCAAGCGATCAGCTTCTTTTTAATTATTTTTGCTATGTTTTTTTGTGCAAAAGGGTTTATTTCTACGGATGATTTAGAATTTTTTGCAACAATAGTAGTTTCCTTAGTAGCTTTTTACTCTGTGTGTTCTGGAGTGGAGTACATCTGGGTAAATAAGAACCATTTGTTACAGAAAAATGACTCGCCAAATGGCGAGCCATAAAAAGTTTATTGTTTATAGATTTCCAGATACTGGTTAGCAGCACTCTTTAGATCAGAAGAGAATTCTAAGCAAGCACGAACGATTTGTTGCCAACGGTCTTGGTGATTGCGGTAAGCGTTGATCGCTGCTGAGAGCATGTTGCGGAATTCTTGAAAGTCATGAGAGTTGGAGAAAGAGAATCCATTAACCCCGTGCGTTACAGTATCTGCTAGCCCTCCCGTAGCTCTTACTAATGGCACAGTTCCGTAGCGCATTCCAATCATTTGTGTAAGTCCACAAGGTTCAAATATAGAAGGGATGCAAATCATATCTGCTGCAGCAAAAATTTGTCGGGCTAGAATATCACTATAGGTTAAAAGGATCCTTACATTGGGGGAATTTGCTAAAGATTGTTGAAGATTAGAAAACTCTTTCTGCAATTGATTCCCATAACAAGTACCTATGATGACAAGTGTGTAAGCGTGCTCTAAAGCATGAAGAATGGCCTGTTTCATAAATTCTGGGCCTTTCTGTTCCGCAATTCTCGAAATAATGCATACACATGGATTGTTGTCTAATGAAAGCCCTAAGGTCTCATATAAAGCTACTTTATTTTTTGCTTTGGCTTCAAAGAAGATCTTAGGGTTCTCAAAAAGGTTTTTATTATAGTTTTCAGCTAGATTGGGATCTGTTTCTGGCCCCCAGATTGCAGTGTCTATTCCGTTTAAAATACCCCGGAGATGATGCTGTCTAGCTGTAATTGCGTCGTGAATTTCGTAATCTGAGTAATCTTGTAAAATTTCTTTAGCATATGTAGGAGAAACTGTAGTTACAAAGTCAGAACAGTACAAAGCACCTTTTAATAAGACACAAATTTGTGGATCTCGAAATAGTTGATAGTGATTTAAGTAGAACTCATTTAGAGAAGAAGCTTCTAGTACTTTTCGTGTTGTGTATCCTCGATAACCAAAATTATGTAAGGTAAGAACGATCTTTTGTAATTGAGGACAGGGCTGTTGTTTCAATAATCCCGCGACAAGTCCGACATGCCAGTCGTGTAGATGAACAATATTAGCTCCTTCTTTCTGAATGTAAGAAGCCGCAGCAGAAGAAAAAGCGCAAAAACGGAAAGCATCATCATCGCTATATATAGTTTTAGCTTCTTCAAAAAGTTCCGGCTGTGTGTCTAATTTGAGTAGAGTTATTTTAATTCCTTCATAAAAGTAAGAAAAAGCAGTTGCTTCTTGTTCTCCTGCGAAAAAGTAAGATAGTTTCTGTACTGCGCAAAGATCTTGTTCGTGAAGTGAAGGAAATAGTTTAGGATATAAAGGGAGAACCACTTCTGTTGTATGTTTATCGGCCAAAGCTTTTGCTAGTCCGTATAGAGCGTCTCCCAGACCTCCAGCTTTGATTACTGGAGCGAATTCGATAGCTGTGTGAATAATTTTCATTAAGCTTTTGCTCTGTTAGTTAATTAAAAATTGTTAGTTATTTGTTTTTATAAAAACATTCAAGATATTTTTGTTTGTTAAAAACAATTTTAATGAGAAGAGAATATTTTTTTCTAAAAGAAGAGGGTGGGATTTAAAAAAATGTACTTAAGTGCAAAAATTTTTGTTTTTTAGAGATTTTGCTACCGATAAAAAGCTCCCATAAGATACACTCGGTCTCTTCCATTGGGGTGTGGCCAAGCGGTAAGGCAGCGGTTTTTGGTACCGCGCATCGGAGGTTCGAATCCTTCCACCCCAGAGTTGTCTTTTATTTCCCCTTAAGTCCGTTTAATGCGAGTCTCTTTTAGAGAATGAAAGTTTTTTGTTACGACTGTCCAAGGGAACAGAAGGCTTGATAATAATCAGAGGCTGCAAGTACCATGGTGGGCGCTTGCTTGATGAAGGTTTCTTCATAAGTGCCGTCTTAAGGTCGTAAAGTGTAGCGTGTAGAACCGTTTGTCCGGTTGAGGGAAAGAAGCCTTAGGGCCTTTTGTGAAGGTCCTTTAGCTTAAGGTAATGGAGAATAGCATTTTATGGAACTCGTGGTTCAAAGTCGTGAGACTAATAAGAAGTCTGTTATTAAAAAAATTCGTCAACAGGGTGGAATTCCGGCTGTTCTTTATTCCGGAGGAAAAAGCGTAGCTAATATTGTTGTTGATGCGCATGTCTTCAATAAATTTCTTTCCACGTTAGAAAGTGGGGCTTTGGCTTCTACTGTTTTTTCTCTTTCTTATGAGGGGAGAGTGATTAAGGCTTTGGTCAAAGACATTCAGTATCACGTAACAACTTATGACGTTATTCATCTTGATTTTGAAGAGTTAGTAGAAGATCGGGATGTTCGTTTGAATATGCCTATTCGTTGTATCAACACTGTAGACTGTATTGGGGTCAAGTTAGGTGGTTCTTTGAGACAGGTGATTCGTTGCTTACGAGTTGTCTGTAAGCCAAAAGATATCGTTCCATTTTTGGAGTTGGATGTTCAGTCTTTAGGACTCTCTCAGACCTTGAAATTGTCGGATATTTGTATTCCAGAAGGGATTAGACCAGTTACTTCACTTAAAGAAGTTGCGGTAACAGTAGCTCGACGATAAGACTATCATGGCAAGGCTTGTTGTTGGCATAGGAAATCCGGGACGGCAGTATGCTTGGACGAGGCATAATATTGGATTTCTTTTGCTGGACTTGCTGGCGTCTCGTTTTTCTGGGGTTTTTCGCGAAGCCCCACGTCTTTTTTCTGCATTTTTAAAGATAGAAATCTCTGGCAAGACTGTTATTTTTATTAAACCTACAACCTATGTGAATCTTACCGGTAAGGCTGTTTTGGCTGCCAAAAGATTCTTCGATATTTCTGTGGAAGACATTCTTGTTGTGGCAGACGATATCAATCGAGAATTTGGGTCTGTACGCTTCCGTCAGGATTGTGGTGCTGGTGGGCATAATGGTGTGAGGAATACCACGCAGATCTTAGGATCGAATCATTACTGGCAGTTACGTTTAGGAATAGGGAGACCTTCGAATCCCCATGAGGGAGTCGCTGATTATGTGTTAGCAAATTTTTCTTTGAATGAGAAAGAGCAATTAAATGATTTTTTAGAAAAAGGCATAAAAGAAATTCTTCCTTGGCTCAATTTGTAGTTTAAGTGAGATTTATCGGTTGCTTTTTGAAAAAAAGTTCCTGAAAAATAATTAGTTTCGATAACATGGAAGCGCTTCTTGAGAAGTAGCTGTCCGTGGTTATTGGAAGAAGCAAGGTCAATGTTTAGGAGTTTTTAATGAAAGAAAAAACAGGCCAACTTTATGAGGGAGCCTATGTTTTTAGCGTGACATTAAGTGAAGACGCTAGACGAAAGGCTTTAGAAAAAGTGACTTCTGGAATTACCAACTACGGTGGCGAAGTTCTAAAGATTCATGATCAGGGGCGCAAAAAATTAGCTTATACGATTCGAGGCGCTAGAGAAGGCTACTACTATTTTATTTATTTTACTGTGGCTCCAGGAGCTATCTCAGAATTATGGAAAGAGTATCATTTAAACGAAGATCTTCTTCGGTTTATGACTCTTAAGGCAAGCTCTGTGAAAGAAGTTTTAGAATTTGCTACATTGCCAGAATAATAGTTAAGGAGAACGTATGAATAGACCTGTTCATAATGAACACAGAAGGAAGCGTTTCGCTAAGAAATGTCCTTTTGTTTCCGCGGGTTGGAAGACCATCGATTATAAGGATGTTGTTACTCTTAAAAGATTTGTTACTGAAAGAGGAAAGATCCTTCCAAGAAGAATCACAGGGGTTTCTTCTCGATTCCAAGCGCTGCTCACCCAAGCTGTCAAAAGAGCTCGACATGTGGGGCTTTTGCCTTTCGTAGGAGAAGATTAAACTTAAAGGAAGAATGACGGATGAAACCACAATTACTTTTGTTAGAGGATGTCGATGGTTTAGGGCGTTCCGGTGATCTTGTTGTCGCTAAACCTGGATACGTTAGGAATTACTTGCTTCCTAAAGGGAAGGCAATGGTTGCTAGTGCTGGGACTCTTCGCTTACAGGCAAAATTACAAGAGCAGAGATTGTTACAAGCTGCAGCTGATAAAGAAGAGTCACTCCGCTTAGCGGAAATGCTTAAAAATGTTGTTTTGGATTTCCAAGTTCGTGTGGATTCTGAGCACAATATGTACGGTTCTGTGACCATAAGTGAGATAATTAGTGCTGCAGAGCAAAAAGGTGTCGTTCTCACTCGTAAAAACTTCCCTCGTACGCACAGTGGAATAAAGAGTTTGGGAAGACATGTAATTGGATTGAAGTTGAAAGAAGGCGTGACAGCGGATCTTTATGTTGAAGTACGTGCTGATCACGAAATCGTTGAACAAAAAGAACTCCAAGGCAAGGAAGAACAGGAAAATTAATTTTTCTGTACATAGAGGGAAGCTGTTGCTTCCCTTTCTCTTTTTTTTATTTTTGAATATGTATCTCCTTTCTCCTGCAAAACTTAATCTTTCCTTACAGCTGCTTGGTAAACGAGAGGATGGTTTTCATGAGATGGCTACGCGTTACCAAGCTGTGGCTTTTGGGGATGAGCTTTTTTTATCTGCAAGCTCCTACGATTCTCTTCAGGTTGTCAATGCTTGTCAGCTTGAAACTTCTGATAATTTCATTTGGAAGAGCACAGCTCTTTTTCGTCAGTATACAGGAATCTTTCAACCTGTAAGCTGGCGTATAGTCAAGCATATTCCTATTGGAGCTGGTTTAGCCGGGGGAAGTAGTAATGCTGCAACAGCTTTGTTTGCTTTGAATCAATTCTTCGAAGCCGGGCTATCAGAAGATGAAATGCGTAGTTTAGCGGAGCAAGTAGGAGTAGATGCTCCTTTCTTCTTTTCTACAGGCTCCGCTTTAGGCTTGGGACGAGGTGAGCAAATCCTGTCTTTGAAAGAAGTTGTGTCTGATAAATATGTTCTCTATTTTTCTAAGAAAGGAGTTTTGACTAGTAGAGCTTTTGCCGCTGTGCAGCCCACAGACTGTTCTGTTAGAAGAGATTTTAATTATACTCAAAATGACTTAGAGAAACCTGTTTTTCGCTTGCGCGAGGATCTCAAGGAAAAGAAACATTGGCTAGAAAGAATCTGGGGAGGCCTTCCTATTTACGTAGGGCTTACTGGATCTGGAGCTACTTTATTTGTTCGCTATCCAGAAGCTTTAGAAGAAGACCCTATTTACGCTAGTCGAATACAAAGAATCATCTCTTCAAGCAAAGGAGTGCAGACCTCACCTATACAGAGAGACTCCACAGCTTGGTACTCAATCTATTCCAAAAATGCGGCAGCTGCTATGTGAGATATTCTGCCAGAAGCTTTCTCATCTGGTGCTTTAGAAATAGTAAATTGTTGATCGGATTTGGAATGGTGGGAAATAGAAAGAATGCTCGATGATGCAGCAACGACTCGATCAATCATAGAAGCAAGTTCTTGGTTATCGTTCTCTAAAGACAGCATAACTGTGTGTTGCATATTTTTGCTCCTTGATAAATCCTGCGCTGTTGTATCCCTAGTACAAAAATATTTGATTTTTTTCGATAAAAAAAAGTTCTCCACTCCTTACAGAGGTTTTTTATAGGAAATAGACAACATATTTTTGTCAGCGAAATAAACAAAACATAAATGGTGGGATTTCTCTAAAAAACCAAAAGACACTTAAAGATACAATAGAGGGGACCACCGCGGATAAAAATAATCGAATTAAAGAGATGTCTGAATGAGGAAAAGTTGGCCTTAGGATAAGGTAGCCTACAATGTTGGGCATATTAGACACTAGGGTAAGACCTCCTGCAGACATACTTCCGACGAGAACTAGGTACAAATAGCAGTCATTAGCCATCGGTAAATTATGCACAATATGGTTCACTAAAGCATTGTCTAAGAATATGGAAAATAGGTAGGAGGTCATCATATATCCGAAATCTGGCATACCATGCATCAAATCCAGCACCCACCATTCTTGAAGTTCTCCAAAGATTACAATGCCTATGTAAAATAATCCTACAAAACATACTTTCGCAGTTTTGATAGGATTTTGGTAAAAAATAGTAAAACGCTGAAAACCTAAGTAGAACACGAGTAAAAACCCTAAAAATAAAGGGATGGCTCGACTCAGAATTACACAGCCAACAAGAAGAACATGAATGAAAATTATCCATAAAGGAACGCGATCACTCATCATTGTTGAGCTGGGAATTGTTTTAGGGAACTTTTTGAACTCTTTCCGGAATATACAGAAAAAAATTGTTGTAGAGACTAGGATTGCCAGAACAACTTTCCAGCTGAAATGGCTGATAATAAAGCTATTCGTCCATTTAATTTCTGGAAGAATGGTAAGTAAAGCTCGTGAAGAAAAAGAAGACGTCAGTCCACTAATCGAAATATTAGAAAAGAGCAGCCCCATAGTTGCATAGCACAATTTGGGAGATGGGGAAAACTTATAAAAGTGTTTCGATAGTAATGTTGCTGCAATAATCATCGCCCCAGATTCTTTAAGGAAGAATGCTGATAGTGGTGCGGCAATCATAATTGTCCACCACCAACAAATAGGCGACTGGTTCCCGATCTTTGCAATTGTTGCAAAGATTTTTTGAGAAAAATATTCGATAGGGCGTGACTCGAGAAGAATAAGCATGACTATGATAAAAAGAGAAAATACGTAGTTACGGCTATCAAAGTACGCCATAGTCACTCGATATCCCTCTGTATACAAAAATAAAAAGAACAGAGGAACTGCCCAAAGAACAAAAACTAATTCAACACGACTAACGATGCGGAGAAATTCACTTAACCAAAGGTATTGGCGCCAACGTTCTGGAAAAAGCATCTTTTTATGCTGATATTCTTCATACAAGCGTGTTAGCCAAGGGGTAAGGAATGTGTGAATTACTGCAGAAAAAAACAGGATTGCTGATCCAATGCGCAATCCCAATGAATAGTAGGGCAGCATAAAGACTCTCAAGGTCGAAAGGTATCGTTATTTTCATGATAGAGAGCTTCTGTGTCAGGTTTTTTGCCAGAAACTCCGTAGTCTTTATCACTATTTCGGATGAATATAAAGAAGCAAGAGGTTTTTCTCAGATGAGAGTTCTCTCATCTGAGAAAATTAAGGAGAAAAAATAACTCTATTCTTTTTCTGATGAAGTGGCTCCATAAATAAGAAGATCGATTTCTGGCCCAAGCTGCTGAGATAAGAATTTTGCGCAATACTGTTTAAAGTAGTCATAATTAATGGAACGAGCTGCAGCAATTTTTTTATCAGGGCGGGAGAAGTCATGATTTTTTGTTTCAAAGGCTATGGAGAATAATTTTTTTGCCATTGCAGAAGGAGTTGCGCTAGGAAGTAAAATAGATTGAATATAACTTTCTCGAAGTTGTTCAAAAATTTCTTCTGAAAGGCCCGAAGATTCCAAATCAGCTGCAACCTGTTGTAAAAAGAGCTGCGTCTTATGGATTAGTTCTTCAGGGGAGTGTTTATTTGAACGAATGTAGAATAGACCACAGGGACTGTCTGCGAATTCTTGGTATTTAGCACCTACCATATACCCTAATTGTTGCTTTGTCCGTAAATCATTAAAATACAGATTATGGATCCAAGATAATAACATGCTAGTCGCTACAGAATCTTCATACTGATGGGGATGTTCGTTTTGTTCGAGCAGGAGCATCCCATTTCCAGAAAGGGGATAGTGGAAAGAGAATGTTGTGGAGGAAAGAGGTTTTCTCTGAGGATAATAAACGGGGGGAGTATAGGGTGAGGAAGCTTCTGAAAAATGAGACAAGGACGCTAGTAGATTTGAAAGATCTTGTGAAGAGAGCGTTCCTAGCGTTAAACCTTCTAAGGATAGTTTTTTGAGTAAATCATGAGCAAAATCAGAAAATTCTTTGTAAGAAATGGTTTTTAAAGCATCACGTTTTTCTTCAAGAGAAAAAGAATTTACCAAAAGCTGCGAAGAAAGTTTATTGAGACCAGCTCGTATAGGACAGACAAGAAGATTTTTTTGATATTGTTCAGATAATTGGTCTTTATAGTACAGGAAAAGACTTTCTTCTAAGGGAAGATCTCGTAAAGAAGACAGCAAGGCATCGATAAGAACAGGAGAAGTCTCCGTGTATCCGAAAAGGGACAAATCCACTCCAGTAGCTCCAGGAGTTACTGAAAAGGCCATACCAGCTCTTAAGGCCTCATCGTGGCGTTTTGTTAATGTTTCGTCGGCTAGTAGACTATATAAATCTCGCAGGACTACAGAACGGACATCTGCTCGTTGGATTTGAGGAGAGCATATGCGTAGCTCCATAGCTATTTTAGGGATTGTATAGAACGAATCTTCACAGGTGTATAAGGTGATAGCGTTTTGATTATACGTAAGTTGCGGAGAAAAGGCAAAACCCTCATGGTGTTTTTTTTGAGATAATAACTGAACATTTTGAGGGATAAATTTATTAGGCTGAGGAAAAGCAAAATCTAAGGAAGAAAGATCTTTTATTGGAGCGAAATCTAAAGGCTTTTCATAGAAAGTATCATCAAAGATAGGGTCATAAAATTCATTGGCATCTTCCCAAGAGCTTGGTAAAGTTGCAGATAAGATGTAACGAGCTTGTTGTGGATCTGCCAAGATAGTAGCAAAAGATTGCTCATCTTTATGAGAATATTCCGGATAAACAATAGAACGATAGGGATAAGTTGCCAGAGGCTCAGACGCAAAATTTGGTATCATTTGCGACAGTGTCGAGAATAATTCTGTTTGTGTGCTGTAGGTATATTCTAAAGAATTAATCTTATGTAATTCAGGTAAAATATAGGAAGGAAGCCGTTCTTTGCGAACATAATCAAGAAAGGCAAAGGTCAGTTGAAGAACTTTCTCATATTCGCGTTCTCCCTTAGTTGTGAGCCTGTATATGATTTCAAAATCTTGTGTGTTGTGAGAAGTGTGATAAAACTCTGCTTCTAACTGGGTAATCAGTTGTTCTTTTTTGAGCAGAGCAATAAGGCTATTTTCTTTTTCACTAGATAAAATAGAGATCAGCGATTGTGCCCATCCCTGCAAGGATTGGGGTGCATCGTAGAAATGCCAATAGACAGCTAGTTGTGGAGAAGGTTCTACAGCCTTGTTAATGAAAAGTTTATTAAGGGAAGAAGTGTCTTCAGTTTTTGGGAAAGGGGTCTGTGGAGTGTATTGTGGCGATTTAGGGATTTCTGAGAAAATAGCTGCAATGTAGGGCACAGCTGTATCCAATGGAGCTGTAGTGTAGATAATCGCTGCCATATTTTCTGGAGAATAATGAGTGGCAAACCAAGTGTGCATATCCTGAGAAGTGACGGAATTGAGGGTAGCGAGATTTCCGCAACTGAAGCGTTTCAATGGGTGATTTTGTGGCGCTATGAGTTGTTGAACGCGATGCATACGACGGGAATCTTTTGTAGGATGCATGGCGAATTCTTGCTCAACAGCATGAACCTCTCTGCCTAAGTCTTCTTGTCGAAAAAGGGGACGAATAAAAAGATGTACAAATTGATCTAGAGCAGCATCTAAGTCATTATTGTTTATAGAAAATAGGAAGCAAGTTTTGTCAGGATAGGTAAAAGCATTGTAGATTCCTCCATGAGTACTTAGGAAGGTAGGAAATCCTGAGCGTTGAGGATATTTCTCATTCCCAAGGAACACGCTGTGTTCCGTAAAATGAGCTAAGCCAGGAAATTCAGCAGGATCTGCATTACTTCCTGTTTTAACAACTAAAGCTGCGCCCGATTCTGAAGCATGAGGAGAAGAAACAATCATAAGTGAAAGTCCGTTCGGACATAAGATTTTTGCTACTTTTTGATCGGCTAGCGCAGGCGTTAAAATAGTCAAAGGGTTTTCATTTCGAATAGTCTGGAAAGATTTTGGACAAGAAGTTAGCAGGAGAGTAACACACAGGAGAAGAGGGAGAGAACGTTTCATACTTTCACGATTTTTTTGGCATTTCTAATTACAGGAAGATAGCTATTTTACGCACAATCTTATGATCGAGTGGGATCGGGAGCTTTTATCAAAAGGATAGGGGGTCGTCAAGATAGAATTTCCTTGTAGAGCTCGGTGACAATAGAAAAAACGTGAGAAGCTCTTAAGGCCCTTAGGGAGTGCTTGTCATGTGTATCAGTTGCTTCAGCATTACATAGTTCATCAAGAAAGAGTTCTTCTCCGAAGTTAAAAGCAATAGGGGCAGAAGAGACGACTCGAAGCTCTCCAATGGCTTCTTCAATAGTCGGTGGAGGAGGTAGAATATCGTAGGTTTTCATTGCGAAAGGGAAGAAATGGGTTGGTTTCCCAGAGCTTTTTGCAAGAAGACGAAACATCTCTACGCTATCTGGATGAAATTCTGCAGGATATAACTCCCCTTGAGCATTTTTGCGGTCTCGTCCTCCTGCAGGTGCTACATAGACAAATTTTCCTCCTTCACTCAGTAGCATCTTCAATGTTCGCATACTTTTCTGGTTATGATTGAGTTTTTCTTCTCTCAGTTCCGGGGGGTGATTGATATGTCTTTTTGAGTAAATACATAAAAGGTCGCATCCCATGCTAAAAGGTCGTGCCAGAGGGTCTGAGGTGACCCGATCTCCTGCGACAAAGATCATATTTTCCATAAGTTGGGGATGCGAGGCTCCGAGTAAGCAATACATCAATTGAGGATCAGATTCTGTTTGATGGTTTGCTAAAAGGACCACATTATGTCCAGAGCGAATCAATTCTTGAATCTGATCCAGTCGTTCAGGGTGTAGAATTTGTGATTTTTCTTCATCAATGAGCACAGAGAAAAAGTCGATCCCGAATTGGTAAAGATCTACAGGAGAACGAATTTTTTTGTGATAAGGGGGGAATATAATAGGGTTTTTAAGGTCATCGATAATGACCTTAAGCCATTGAGAGCAAAGAGCTTCTGCTTTTTCTATAGAACATTTTTTTGCTGCTGCCTCAACATAGGTCTGATGGCAAATTTGAAACTTTTGGTACAGGGGTTCGGGCAAAAACGAATCTTCAGAATCCTGATATAAATAGTTTGAAAAATGCATCATCATACCTACCTATAATTCAATTCCTTCTCCTGTAACTAATGAGAAAAATTGATAATGGTTAAGATGGATAGAATCCGACGTACTGATTTGCAATTTCGCCTTTAATTGTTTAGCCAACCGGACGAGTTCAACATCATCTTGTTCCTGCTTCATATATTGAGCAATCTCAGGATGGACTACTAAACACAAGTGGGTATGTTCCTTATGTTTGATAATTTTCTTTAGATCTCGTTCAATTTCTACAAGAACACTCTCAGAAGTTTTGATGATGGCATTTCCATTGCAATACGGACAAGTGGTGAATAAGGTTTGCATTAAGGACTCGCGATTTCTTTGACGAGTCATCTCTACTAAACCGAATTCGCTCATACTTAAAATCGTACAGCGCGCAGCATCATATTTCATTTGCTCTTTTAATCTTTCTAAAACGCGGCGTTGATTCTTGCGTGACTTCATATCAATAAAATCTATGATGACAAGGCCACCTATATTTCGTAAACGCAGCTGTCTAGCAATTTCTTCTGCAGCTTCCAAATTGATTTGTACAAGTGTTTCTTCGACTCCACTTTCTAGCTGGGTGCTGCGACCTGAATTTACATCAATGGTGTGCATAGCTTCCGTTTTATCGAAGAAGAGATAGCCTCCGCTAGAGAGCCAAATCTTTCGCTTTGTTGCACGATCGATTTCCTTTTCGATATTGAAGCGCTCGAACATAGGAACTGAATCGCGATAGTACTCAATCTTAACTGCTGTATCTGGAGAATATTTACTTAATAAGCGCTTGCATTTTTGATAAGTTACATAATCGTCAATTAGCAAACGTTTGTAGCTTTTATCTACGCAAGTCATGACAGCTTTCTTCAAAATGTCTGTCTCTTCGTAAAGAAGAGAAGGGTGATCTGGGGAATAAAATTTTTCTAAGATATTTTGCCACGTATTCAGCAAATCTTGAGCCTCATTGATTAGCATTTCGGTTGAAGCAGAGACGCTAGCCGTTCTGCAGATAAGGCCCATATTTTGTGGCATCTCAAACGAGCGGATTAATTGTTTGAGTTGATCCCGCATTAAAGGATCTTCAATCTTGCGAGAAACTCCACGATGAGGAGAATTTGGTAAAAGGACCAAGTAACGGCCTGGGATAGAAATATTAGAGGTCAATCGAGCCCCTTTGGTTCCTATAGGTTCCTTCACAACTTGGACAAGTACAGGACTATCTAGTTTAAGAAGTTCTTCAATGGGAGCTTCTGCAGTTTCTTCTAGTTGAGACTCAGAATGATCAGAATCGGAGTCGGAATCTATATCGAACATTTGTTCAAATTTTTTGGAATTTTCCAATACATCCGAAATATGAATGAAACCGTTTTCTCGTTCATCGATGTTAATGAAGGCGGATTGAATGTTTCGTAGAATATTAGTTACGCGACCTCTGTATATATTCCCTTTCAGCTGACGAATCTTTTTTCTTTCAATGATCAGATCGAACAGTTGGCCATTTTTTAAATGCGCGTAACGAATCTCTTTAGACTCTATATTTAGCAAGATATCGTTTTCCATAGCGTTCCTAAATGCTCTGCGCTCCAGCAGGGGCCCTCACCTGATTTTGAGGATGGGGAGTTACTTTAAATAATCATTAAGTAGAAGGCGGATTATAAATTGATTAGGTAAAAAATTCTACAAAAATGCCTGTCGTTGAATAGTTTAATTTAGAAATTGATTTGTTTCTTTTATTGTGATTTCTATAGTAACAACTGTCGATTCTTTCACTGGCAATCTGTATTTCTTGTGTTCGTCGCCCAGTCACAGGATAAGAAGGCTACTCCTTATGCTGCAAACACTTTTTTTAAAATCTCATTGGTGGCTACTCTTTTGCAAGCTATTTGGGTGTTCTAGTATTAGATGAGAAAAACGCTTTATTTCGTAAAAGCTTCCTTAGTAACATAAGATTTTTTATTTGGGGTTAAACTTAGAAGATCAGGAGGCTGATTGAAAAAAGACGACAATGCAAAATTTTATCTTCATCGCCTGAAATTTCCCGGAGATAGAGAGGAGGTTCAAGCTTCACTGTCCCCCCGTCTGTTTTGTGATTCCAAAGAGGAAGGGATACATTTCCCTGTTGAGATTTGTGGATCTTTAGAAAGAGTTGATGGTGAGCAGTGGTTTTTATCTTTAGAGATTTCCACAAAGCTTTCTCTTCATTGTAAAATTTGCAATGCTCTTGTGGAATATCCAGTTCAGGGACTTGTAATTCAACAGTTAATTCACTGTTCTGATGAAAAATCTGGGGTGTTTGATTGTTGTGATTTGATTCGAGATGAGTTGTTGTTAGAGGGGGATCGATTTCAGGAATGTCGTGAAGAGGGATGTCCGGAAAGAGAATTTATAAAAATTTCTTGAAACAAGAAGGTTTATGACTAAGCGGTAGAAAAAGAAACCTTCGGCTTCCCTAAAAACCTTTTTCTCTAATATACTCTTACGTTTGTTGGGAGAAGAACAGAGGGCGGGTTTCCCGGTATAAGTTTTATGTGATTTAGGGAGCCGTTCCATAGGTTCTTGCTCTTTTAAATCCCGGGTAGCTTCATTTTTCTGTCAATGGGGTGAGTTATCCGTAGTTTATAGGAGAAGTGTAGGAATGGCAGTACCACGTAATCGTCATAGCAATGCTAGAAAGAATATTCGAAGAAGTCACCACGCAAAGAAAGCGTGTTCTGCTGCAGTGTGCAGTAATTGTAAGCAAGCCTTTATTCCTCATACAGTCTGTGCTTCTTGTGGTTTTTACAAAGGTAAGGCTGTCATCACCGTTGAGAAATAGTCGGGTTGCGTAAAATTTTTTATGCAAGTGCATCTAGGCATAGATATGATGGGGGGAGATCATGACCCTCTTGTTGTTTGGCGGGCAGTAGAAAAAGTTCTTCTTTCTTCAGGAGGAGAACAGTTTGTGAAGTTCACTGTTTTTGCTACATCTGGTGTGCGGCAACAGTTGATAAGTTCTTCGTCTATCCGTTCCGTGCAGATCGTAGTTTCGGAAGATTTCGTGTCCATGGAGGATTCTTTATTGGCCGCAGTACGTAAGAAGCGGTCTTCCATGGCCTTGGGACTAGATGCTTTGCGGCGGGGAGAGCTTGATGGGTTTATCTCTTTAGGAAATACGGCTGCTTTAGTTACCCTGGCTCGCTCTAAGATCCCCATGATTCCGGCTGTTCCCAGACCAGCTTTATTAGTTTCTATTCCCACTTTGTCAGGATTCGCTGTTATCTTGGACGTTGGTGCTACGGTATCTGTCAACCCTGAAGAGATGCTGGGTTTCGCTCGTATAGGGCTTGCGTATCGACAGTCTTTTTCTGCTACTGACCGATTGTTCACTTTAGGGTTGCTAAATATTGGTTCTGAAGAGCGTAAGGGAACAGATTCCCACAAACAAACTTTTCGTATGCTTCGAAATGTTTTTGGAGATGCTTTTCTAGGCAATGTAGAAAGTGGAGATATTTTTGGCGGTAAAGTGGACGTTGTCGTTACGGATGGGTTCACAGGAAATGTCTTCTTAAAGACAGCAGAAGGTTTATTCGACTTTTTGCGTCACATTCTAGGGGACCACCTAGAAAAAGCTATCAAAACGCAGTTTGATTACACAATTTATCCAGGCTCTATTGTTAGTGGTCTGTCTCGACTTGTGATTAAATGTCATGGTAAAGCTCGTGAAACCTCTTTGTTCAATGGAATTTCTGGAGCAGTTGATCTGGCTCGAGCTAACGTGTGCGAGCATATAGCGGAAAAGTTTAGATAATCTTAGCCATCTTTTCCGTTTTCTAAGGATCTATTCTATATAAAAAATCTTTCTCAAAAAGCCATCAGCATTGTACAGTCCCCAGTTTAAGGCTCTGATACCATCCCTGGAGCTGGTCTGTAGATCGTTTCGTATTTTATTTCAAAATTCAGGGTTAGAACGAGTGTTGGACCGATTTTTATTCGGTACGCAAGTTTGTTGAAAAGCGCTATTTAGCAGGTTTAAAATGAGTTCCGAGAAAGATATGAAGGGTTCCTGTTCTAAATTTTCTTTATCTGTAGTAGCGACTATTCTCGCTTCTATTAGTAGTCTAGCGAATAGTGTGGAGCTTAGTGCTAGAGAACAGCTTATATGTTTTCCATCTTATTCGTCTCCTGAAGCAGTTGTATTGTTAGATCAAATTAAGGATGTATTAGTTGGTTCTAAAGATGACGATCAAAAAGAAGGACAGTATAAGCTAATTACCGGTACTCCCGGTTCTTTTCAGGAGAAAAAAGTAGAAACTCTTCCAGAGAAGATAGAGCAAAGTACTTTGTTTTCTGTCACGACTCCTTTAGTTATTCAAGGTGTGAATCAAAAGGATCAAACTCTTTCTCAAGGGCTTGTTTGTAGTTTTGTTGGAAATCATTCTGAGATGATTCGTGATAGCGAATCATTTTTTGGGATAGCTTTTGTTGGAAATGGTAGTAAAGCAGGAATTACTTTGACGGACATACAAGCTTCTTTGTCCGGAGCTGCTCTATATTCTTCACATGACCTTATTTTTGAAAAGATCCAAGGGGGAGTTGAGTTTTCTTCTTGTTCTTCTTTTGAAAAAGGAGGGGCTTGTTCTGCTCAAAGTATTTTAATTAACGGCTGTCAGGGTTTGACTGTAAAACAGTGTGCTACGGAGGTAAATGCCGAAGGAATCAGTGCTTTTGATTATCTTGGATCTGGGGGAGGGGCTTTTGTAGCTACAAAATCTCTTTCTGGAGGGCAAAATTTATATGTGCCTTCAGGAGATGTTGTGATCACTAATTGTGATGGTCCCGTGTATTTTGAAGGAAATAGTGCTCATTTAGCTAATGGGGGGGCTATTGCTGCTTCTGGGCAGGTTCTTTTTGTCGCTAATGATAAGAAAACCTCCTTTGTGGATAATCGAGCTTTGTCAGGCGGCGCCATCTCTGCAATTTCTGATATTTCTTTTCAAAACTGTGCAGAACTTTTGTTTAAGGGTAATTGCGCGAATGGAACAAAAGATAAGGGTTCTTTAGGAGGAGGGGCTCTTGCTTCTTTAGGAGAGGTAGTTTTAAAAGATTCTCGTAGTATGAGCTTTGAAAAAAATCAATCAGCTTCTCAGGGTGGAGCTATTTTTGGGAAAATTTGTAAAATTTTTGAAAGTAGAGGGCCTGTGGTATTTAGAGATAATACGGCATCTCTAGGAGGAGGAGTTATTTCAGCTCAAGAAGCTGTGGTTATTCAAAACAATAAAGCCGGGATCTCCTTTGAAGGGAGTAAGGCTAGTTTTGGAGGGATCATTGCTTGTGGAGATTTCTCTTCTGAAAATGGTCCCCGGAATTTAGGCACGATTGATATCTCCAATAACTCAGGAGAGATCTCTTTTCTTCGGACATTATGTATGACTTCAGATTCAGGGCAGATAGATTACCAGGGAGGAGGAGCCTTATTCGCTGAGAATGTTTCCATTTCTAAGAATGCAGGAGCTCTTATTTTCAAAGATAATATTGTGAAGACTTTTGCTTCAAATGGAGAAAGATTAGGGGGTGGAGCAATTTTAGCAAAAAGGGACATTTCGATTACGAATAATCATGAAGAAATTTCTTTTTTAGGAAATGCTCGAGCTCCGCAGGCCGTTCCTACACAAGGATCTGAAGAAGCTTTTCTATCAAATGCAAAAGAATTAACTCAAGCTATTGCAGGCTATTCTGGAGGAGGAGCTCTTTTTGGTGAAGAGATAGCTATTATCAAAAATGCTTCTGTTGTGTTTGAGCAAAATCGCTTGCAGTGTGGTGAGCGAGAGGCTGAAACTTTGGTATCTTGTGGAGGGGGAGCTATTTATGGGATAGAAAGTATTTCCATTGTTGGGAATTTTTCAGTTCGATTTGGAAGCAACTATGCTGTAGGAAATGGGGTCCTAGGAGGGGCTCTTTTGTCGAAAAAAGTTTGTCTATCAGATAATGAGAAGCTCGAGTTTTCTCGAAATATTTCTAGTTTTTATGGAGGAGCTATTCAAGTTTCCGATGGAAATTGTGAGCTAGTAGGTAATGGCGAGGTACTATTCAAAGATAACCGAGGGTTGATATTTGGAGGGGCCATTTCTTGCTCCAAAGGAGATGTGGTAATTGCTAAGAACAAAGGTAGGGTTGCGTTTCGGGATAATATAGTGACGCGTCCTTTCTTTGATGATAATTCTGAAATGTCTGTAGAGAATGAAGTGAAGGAGGATACGGACGATCCTTCTCTTTTAGAGAATATAGAGCAGAGTTTCATCACGGCAGCTAATCAAACATTCCGTACAGAGGAAGAGAATTCTCCGGTAGAGTCTTTGTCTTCTAATGAAAAACTTGCAAAAAGAAACGAGTGCGCAGGAGGAGCTATTTTTGCTGAACGGGTTTACATAGTAGGTAACGAAAAGCCTGTTGTATTTGAGAACAACGTTTCTGATATCTATGGAGGAGCTATTTTTACTGGCTCTTTTCAAAAGAAGAATGAGGTGGATGGGAGTGTTCCAGAAGTTTTGATATCTAGAAATGAAGGAGACGTTATTTTTTCAAGGAATGTAGCAAAGTATGAAGAAGGTTTACTCAGTACGGGTGGAGGAGCTATTTGTACGCAAAATTTGACGATATCAAATAATGCAGGGAATGTTTTATTCTATAACAATGCGGCTTATTTCGGGGGAGCTATTCGAATAGAAGAGCATGGGGAAGTGCTTTTAGAAGCTTTTGGTGGAGATATTGTTTTCAAAGGAAATTCTTCTTTTGGGTCCAGGGGATCAGATGCCATTTATTTTGCAGGTAAAGAATCTCAAATTAAGGCTTTCAATGCTATTGAAGGACATGCTGTAGTTTTCCATGATGCGTTAATCTTTGAGCATCTTGAAGAAAGAAAATCGGGGAGTCCGCTAGTGATTAATAGTCGAGAGAATGATAGATACACTGGAGCAGTCCGGTTTCTAGAAGTAGAGAATACGATTCCCCAATATATTCATGTGCAGCAGGGAAGCCTCGAACTGTTGAATGGAGCGACTTTGTGTAGTTACGGCGTCAGACAAGATCCAGGAGCTAAATTAGTGCTGACAGCAGGGTCTAAGTTTAAGATTTTAGATTCTGGAAATTTTGTAGGAGAGAGTTTACAAGAGGATAATTCCCTAAATACAGAAGAAGCTCATCATTTGTGGATTGGGAAAAATTCTTCGACAGTAGCTCCTATAGTGGATATTCATACAATTTCTATTGATCTAGCCTCTTTCTCTTCTCATCGGGAAATCCCCTTAGAGGCTCCCCAGGTTATTGTTCCTAAAGGCAGCTATGTTCATTCAGGAGAATTGAGCTTGGAGCTTGTCAATACTACAGGCACAGGCTACGAAAATCATGGTTTATTGAAGAGTGAGGCGCAAGTGCCTCTTATGTCCTTCATGGAGTCTAGCAAGGTTTCAGAAGAGTTGAGTAACTTGTCTATCTCTGATTTACGTGTCCAAGTTGCCACACCAAAGATTTCGGAAGATACCTATGGACATATGGGGGATTGGTCTGAAGCTAAAATTCAAAATGGTACTCTAGTTATTAATTGGCATCCCACTGGATATAAACTAGATCCTCAAAAATTTGGAGCATTGGTATTCAATACTTTGTGGGAAGAAGAAGCTGTATTGTTTACTTTGAAAAATGCACGATTTGCGCATAACCTAACTACTCAACGAATGGAATTTGACTATTCTACTAATGCTTGGGGATTTGCTTTCGGTAGTTTTAGAAATATCTCAGCAGAGAATCTTGCTGCTGTTGATGGATATAAAGGGACGTATGCAGGAGCCTCTGCTGGAATCGATACTCAGTTGATGGAGGATTTTGTATTAGGTGTTAGCATATCTTCTTTCCTAGGGAAAATGGATAGCCAAAAGTTTAATGCAGAGATTTCCCGGCAAGGATTTGTCGGTTCTATATACACAGGGTTTTTAGCTGGATCTTGGTTTTTCAAAGGACAGTATAGTCTTGCAGAGACACATAATGATATGAAAACACATTATGGAATATTGGGAGAATCAAAAGGTTCATGGAAATCTCAAGGAATTCTGGCGGATGCTTTAGTTGAGTATTGCAATTTAGTGGCCCCAGCACGACCTACTTTTTATGCTTTGCATGTTAATCCTTATGTAGAAGTGTGCTATGCTTCCATGAAATTCCCTAGCTTCGTAGAACAGGGAAGGGAAGAGCGCTTTTTTGAGAAAACTTCTCTGACTAACGTTACTATTCCTTTAGGAGTGAAATTCGAATTGGCCTTCACTAAAGGGCAGTTTTCGGAAGTTAATTCTCTTGGGATAGGTTATGCTTGGGAAGCTTATAGAAAAATCGAAGGAGGCTTTGTACAACTTCTAGATGCTAATTTTGACTGGAAAGGAATTCCTATAGATCTCCCAAGGCAAGAATTGCGAGTTGTTTTAGAAAATAATACCGAATGGAGTTCATACTTTAGCACAGTTCTAGGAGTCTCAGGATTTTATGGAGGATGTGCTTCTGTAGATAGCAAGTTAGGATGCGAGGCTAATGCTGGTGTGCGCTTGATTTTTTAGTTAATAGAGAGAAAAACTGAGTCCCTAATCTTCATTTCGGAGATTAGGCTTTTTTTTTGAGCAAAAAAGAGAAACATATTAGCGATCACGAATATTTACTAGTCAATAAGTTGGGCAAAGGGTAGAATCCCTCCTTTTTTGTTGAAAAATACCAATAAAAGGTACAGGAGATTTATGGTTCACACGAGTAGTTGTACTTCAGAGGCAGGGATTCAGAATCCTATTGTTGAGGTTGAAAAAGGACTTGAGGGACGTGATAGTAAGAATATCAATAATAATTTTCTTTCGAAGGTATCTTCAGTTACTGGCATAATTTGTATTTTAGCTGGTGTTTTGGGCATTCTTAGTTTCGCTTTAGCGGGAAGTTCTTTGGCTGCAGGTGCAGGAGTGGTGGTAGCTATTATCTCAGCTGTAGTCATTGCTGTAGGCTTGGGTTGTTTGATTTTAGCGGACTGTTTTTATAAGAAAGTAGTGGCTCGATTGCAACTGTCGTTTCAAGATCGTCTAGAAAAACAACGAGAAGATTATAAGAAGCAGATAGCGGAGGAGAAAGAAAAAACATCGTCTATTTTGGAACAATGGAAAGAAGCTTCAGCGGTCTATGACGAAGATATTCGTGGATACGAGAAGGTTGTAGAAGAAAATTCCAGAGAGATTACAGATTTAAGAAAAAGACAAAACGCTCTTCTTGCTGATAAGAAACTTCTTTTAACTGAAAAAAGAGAGCTCGAAGATAAAGTGAGAACTCTCGTTGCAAAAATAGCAGCTCCATCGTCGGATAGTTCAGAGTCGGATGGCGTTGTAAGTGATGTAGGAGCTGGAGAGTCTGTAGAGTAAGTTTTCTAATTCTCAAAGGGAGCTAGTTTTTGTAAAAGCATCATGTCTCCGTATTTGCATAATGTTAAAAGGAAGGTCTGGTCTCAATTGAATTGGTTATCAGGCCTTCTTTTTAACGTTATAGAGTCAATCACGGCGACTTTCATCAATGATTGATTGAGTAAAATCTTGGATCTCTTTGGAAATATTCTTAGCTAAGATCTTTGTTTGTTCTGCAAATTCACGTGTATGATGTTTAGAATTTTTGAGTAGAGCGCGGCCCCTTTTCGTGCCGGATGTTTTGATGCGAAAGATCTTTTTTCTAAGCTGGCTCCCATTCTTAGGGACGAAGAGGCTAGTGAGTAATGTAGCGAGGACTCCACCGAATAGGACGCCCCTTAACCACAAGCAGCATTTATTTTTTTTAGGTTTTTGGTTTTTGAACATCCTTTTTCTCCCAAAACAAAGTTAGTCTTTTCTTCTTATCAAGAGCCACGTGCATAAAGCTATGGCAGCAAATTTTGCTCCACGAATGAGTCGGTCACTGCTAGAGGGCTCAGAATTTTCTTCTTCGCTGGTTAACTCTTCTGCTAATTGGGAAATTTTCCGATTGTTGTATTTCTTTTTTAACCATTTTAGAATGAATTTTTTGCTGAGTAACAAAGGGGCTAACAATCGGATTTCGAAGTTAAATAAAGTGGAAACTCGGTGGACGAACTTCAGGATTTTATTGATTTTAAGCAGTAGACCAATTGTAAGAGCAAAAATCATGACCATCCCAAGGGAAAGCAGAATGCAGCAGGCAACTAAGGCTTCTATTAAATAGGGGGTCATAAAAACAAAAAAAATAAATCATTTAGTTTTCGATAATTATTTTCTTATTTCTATCTTAAAAAGTGAATGTTTGGATGTATTTTGTTTAATATAAAAATGTAAATAATTGATTATCAAAGATATCGATAAAATAGAAGAAGGGGTATGGGAATGCCAATGCAAAGATTACAATAAAAATGTAATAGTTATCTCTGAAAATCAAGGATAAAGTAGTTTTAAGCAAAAGATATGCTTAAGGATAGAGCAATGACACATGATGCGAGACGGTTATTTGGCACTGATGGTGTTAGGGGGAGAGCGAATTTTGAGCCCATGACAGTAGAGACTTCTGTTCTTCTTGGGAAAGCTGTTGCAGGCGTTTTGTTAGAAAAACATGCAGGAAAGCATCGTGTAGTTGTTGGTAAAGATACGCGTCTTTCGGGGTATATGTTTGAGAATGCTCTCATAGCAGGGCTTACTTCTATGGGCATAGAAACCTTGATGTTAGGCCCGATTCCTACTCCTGGGGTTGCTTTTATTACCCGAGCTTATCGTGCAGATGCCGGAATTATGATCTCAGCTTCGCATAATCCTTATCGAGATAATGGGATTAAGATTTTTTCTTCAGACGGATTCAAAATTGGGCAGGCTGTAGAAGAACGTATAGAAGCTATGATAGCTTCCAGAGATTTCGGTAAACTCCCTGACGATCACGAAGTTGGTAAAAATAAACGTGTTAAAGATGCTATGGGGAGATATATTGAATATGCAAAAGCTACCTTCCCTAAAGGGAGAACGCTAAAAGGCTTACGTATAGTTTTAGATTGTGCTCACGGAGCAGCGTATCGAGTAGCTCCTTCTGTGTTTGAAGAGTTGGATGCAGAGGTCATTTGCTACGGATGCGAGCCTTCTGGATGTAATATTAATGAAGGGTGCGGAGCTTTATGGCCTTCTACTATTCAGAAGGCTGTTATTGAGCACAAAGCTGATGTAGGAATCGCTTTAGATGGAGATGGAGATCGTTTAATCATGGTTGATGAGAAAGGGCATATTGTGGATGGTGATATGCTCCTGAGTATCTGCGCAAATGATTTAAAAAAGCGACAGGCATTACCTGAAAACCGTGTTGTGGCAACTGTAATGACAAATTTTGGAGTGTTGCGCTATTTAGAAAGCTTAGGAATACAAGTTACGATCTCTCCTGTAGGGGATCGACATGTGCTGCAGCATATGCTGGAAAGTCAGGCTGTACTTGGAGGAGAGCAAAGTGGGCACATGATTTTTCTAGATTACAATACAACGGGAGATGGGATAGTTTCTGCTCTTCAGGTATTGCGCATTATGATTGAAAGTGAATCAACATTGTCAGACCTTACTGCTTATATCGTAAAAAGTCCGCAAGCCCTAATCAATGTTCCCGTGACTAGAAAAGTGCCGCTGGAATCTTTATCTAACGTACAAGAAGTCCTCCAAGAGGTAAAAGGGATCTTGGGAGATGCTGGACGCATCTTATTAAGATATTCCGGTACGGAAAATATTTGTAGAGTTATGGTTGAAGGAACTAAAAAACATCAAGTAGACTCTCTTGCAAAAACGATTGTTGATGTTGTGGAAGCCGAAATCGGAGCAGAAGTTTCTGAATAGTAGGAAAGCAGTATGTGTGGGATATTTGGATATTTAGGGAAGAAGAACGCTGTACCTTTAGTTTTAGAAGGGTTATCTAAATTAGAGTATCGTGGTTATGACTCTGCTGGGATGGCAGCGATTATTGAAGGTCAACTAGTTGTTGAGAAATCTGTAGGCCCTGTAAGTCAATTATGTTCCATCGTTTCTTCTGATATTTTTGCTCAAGCAGCTATAGGCCATACTCGTTGGGCTACGCATGGGGAGCCTTCTCGATGCAATGCTCATCCTCATGTGGACATGTATGAAAGTTGTGCGCTCGTGCATAATGGAATCATAGAAAATTTCCAAGAGCTTAAAAATGATCTCAGCAACAAAGGGGTGGTGTTCTCATCGGATACTGATACAGAGGTTATAGTCCAGCTTTTCTCGAATAATTACAAAGAGACAGGAGATTTCATTGAAAGCTTTTCGCGAACTCTGAAACAACTAAAAGGAAGCTTTGCCTGTGCTTTAGTACATCGAGATTATCCAGATGTTTTATTGTGCGCCGCTCATGAGAGCCCTCTTATCTTGGGGTTAGGAGAGGAAGAGATCTTTGTTTCTTCCGACGTACATGCCTTCTTAAAACACTCCTGTCGCACGCAAACTTTAGCTTCTGGAGAATTAGCTGTTTTGCGTACAGGAAAGCTTGTAGAAACGTATAATTTCGAGTTAGCTCGTATCCAAAAAGAAGTACGGTATATACACCAGACAGAAGATTCTTTGGATAAAAAAGGTTTTGACTATTACATGCTCAAAGAAATTTATGAACAGCCAGAGGTTTTTGAGCGTATTTTGCAGCTTACATGCGAAAAAGACAAGTTAGCAGATTCTTTTTTAAAAAATTTTTCTTTCGAGGGAATCGAAAGTTTGCATATTGTGGCTTGTGGATCGTCTTATCATGCGGGCTGTTTAGCAAAATATGTGATTGAGTCGATAGCTGCGATTCCTGTGTATGTTGAGACCGCATCGGAGTTTCGTTATCGGCAACCTCATATAGCACCCCATTCGCTAGCTATTTTAATTAGCCAGTCTGGAGAAACTGCAGATACTTTGGCAGCTTTGAATGAGTTTCGTAAATTCAGTGAAGTGCGGATCTTGGGGATATGCAATATTCGGGAGTCTGCGCTTGCGTCTCGAGTAGATCATTGCTTATTCATTGAGGCTGGGTTGGAGATTGGAGTAGCTTCAACTAAAGCTTTTACAGCACAACTATTAATGCTGATTTTACTAGGACTGAGACTGGCAAGTGAACGGCAGATGATCTCTCAAGAAGGTCTTGCTCAAGCAATACAGGGATTGTGTGATCTTCCTCGTCTGACAAAACTTTTTTTAATGAATAGTTCTATACATAATTGGCGTTGTCAGCAAATTGAGGAGACCAGTTTTATTTTTTTAGGACGACGCTTTATGTATCCTATTTGCATGGAAGCGGCGCTAAAATTAAAAGAAATTGCTTATGTAGAAGCTAATGCTTATCCTGCTGGAGAGATGAAACATGGGCCAATTGCTCTGATTAGAGAGGGGACTCCTGTTATCGTATACTGTGGGGATCGCCTCATATATACTAAAACTATCGGGGCTATTATGGAAGTAAAGGCTCGAAAGGCTTACGTTATCGCTCTTGCTCCGGAATCTAACTCAGATATTGCGGCAGTTTCTGACGAGCAAATCTACATCCCCGACAGCCATGATCTTGCTGCACCTATTCTATTTGCCGTAGCAGGGCAGATTATGGCCTACACGATGGCTTTGCAGAAAGGAACAGAGGTAGATAGGCCTAGGAATTTAGCGAAATCTGTGACTGTAGAGTGAGACCAGTTTTTTTCCTTCTTGATGAATAGCATAAGCATCTGTATGTTAGTGGGGACGTAAGAGGTCGTGGGTGCGCGCGTCTCTTTCAGAAAAGGTATATATTCTCATGAATAACAAAACGTTAGGCGGAGCTTTGATTGTCGCAGGAACGACCATTGGCGCCGGAGTATTAGCTGTCCCTATTGCTACTTCGGAAGGTGGATTCCTACCAACAGCATTACTGTACACTGTTTCTTGGTTAATAGCCATCGCTTCTGGGTATTGCTTTTTAGAAGTGCTGACTTGGCTACATGCAAAGAAGAATGTGAATATGGTCTCTATGGCCGAATACACTTTGGGTCATAAAGGCAAAGTAATTATGTGGTTGGTGTATTTGCTGCTTTTTTACTCTCTTCTAGTCGCCTACTTTTGTGATGGAGGGAACATTCTCATGCGTGTTATAGGATGTCGCAGTTGGGACACGCCTTGGATTAGACACGCTATGCCGGTAGTGTTTTTTGTTTTGTTTTCTCCCCTTTTAATGGCAAAGACTTCTGTTGTTGATCAGTGTAATAGGGTTTTTGTTTTTGGATTAGGGATCGCTTTTGCTATGTTTTGCTATTTTGGTTTCCCTTTAATAAAAACAGAGTTGTTAGTGAGGTCTTCTTGGGAAGCTACCCTAAAAGGATTTCCAATTCTTTTTTTAGCATTTGGATTCCAAAACGTCATTCCTACATTGTACCATTACATGGATAAGAATGTAGAGCAGGTAAAGAAGGCCATTGTTATTGGGAGCTCCATCCCTCTTGCTTTATATGTGATTTGGGAAGCTATTGTGTTAGGAGCAGTTCCAGTTTCTTTCTTAGAACAAGCTAAGACAGAAGGATGGACTGCAATTGGAGCTTTGCAATCAGCTTTAAAGTGTTCAGCCTTTTACGTTGCCGGAGAGTTTTTTGGTTTTTTTGCTTTGATTTCTTCGTTTATCGGGGTGTCTCTAGGTCTAAAGGATTTTTTTATAGACGCTTTTCAGTGGAATGAGAAGAAGCGTAGAATAGAAGTCTTTTTCTTAGTTTTTGTGTTTCCTTTAGTACTAGCTATTTTCTACCCAGGTATTGTTTTAAAAAGTTTGGAGTGTACCGGAGCTTTGGGAGAGACTATTGTTTTGGGAATCTTTCCTGTGCTTATGGTATGGAAAGGGCGTTATGGGAAGAAACGTTGCTGTAGTAAGAGAATTCTTCCTGGAGGAAAAGGTTCTCTTCTTATTATGTCGGGACTTGTACTTATCAATTTAGTCCTGATTGCACAGAAGTTTTTGGGATATTAATTCCTTTTGCTTGCTATGTAGACTCGTATCGCACAATACGAGTCTACTGCTTTTTAGTAAGTAGGTTAGCTTGTAACAATGAGACATTTAATAGTCTCAACTTCCTCATATAGGATAGATCAGATTGTCATTTGTAATTCCCCTAATGAAATGAATAGGAAAGGGGAGGGAGTGTATGGACATGCGGAATAAGTGTATAGGAGGGATTTTAATTGTCGCAGGTACAGTAATAGGTGCTGGTGTATTGGCTGTTCCTGTTTTAACTGCTATGGATGGCTTTTTCCCAGCCGCTCTATTGTATGTGTTAGGTTGGTTAGTCTCGTTAGCCTCCGGTTATGGTTATTTGGAGGTATTGACTTGGTGCAAAGGCAATAAGTTGACTAACTTATACTCTATGGCAGAGGAAACTTTAGGAAGGGTGGGGCGTATAGTTTTATGCTTAGTCTACTTATTCTTATTTTATTCACTACTTGTTGCTTATTTTTGTGACGGAGGAAACATCCTTTCTCGGATCATAGGGGAGAAGTTTATTGAAACTTCATGGATGCGGCACGTTATGCCGGTTTTATTCTTTGTTATTTTTGCGCCTTTGCTTATGACTAAAACCTCTGTGATCGATTACTGTAATCGGGGGTTTGTTTTTGGGCTTATTTTTGTCTTCGGACTTTTCTGTGTATTGGGAGCCCCTCGTATACAAGGAGAGCTGTTATTGAGAACATCGTGGTTTTCCGCTCTCAATAGTTTGCCGATCTTTTTTTTAGCTTTTGGTTTTCAAAACGTCGTCCCTTCTTTATATCATTACCTCGATGGAAATGTTCGTGAGGTCAAACGGGTAATTTTAATAGGAAGTTTGATTCCTTTGATTCTATACATTATTTGGGAGGCATTAGTTTTAGGTACGGTCCCCTTGGCTGATCTGCTCAGAGCTAAGCAATTAGGATGGACTGCAGCGGGAGCTCTTCAGGGGTCTTTAAAAAATTCGGCTTTTTATATTGCGGGAGAATTATTCGGCTTTTTTGCTTTAGTTACTTCTTTTATCGGGACTTCTTTAGCCTTAAAAGATTTTTATATAGATATTTTTAAATGGGATGCTCAAAAACAGCGGATGCACATATTTTTCTTAGTTTTTGTATTTCCTTTAATATGGGCTGTTGTTTATCCCGAAATTGTTCTGTCATGTTTACGCTATGCTGGGGGAGTTGGGGGAGCTTGTATAGTTGTGTTGTTCCCAGTTATTATGTTATGGAATGGTCGGTATGGGAAACGGCATTGCTCTGGAAAGAGGATACTACCCGGAGGAAAAACCGTTCTGCTGATTCTAACAGGATATACTGTGTTAAATCTTGTAACCCTGTATTATACGTTTTAGAAAGAGGTAATGTAAAAACTTTTTAAATAGGAGATCTCCATGGGATTGTATGATCGCGATTATGCGCAGGATTCTCGCTTGCCGGGGACCTTCTCTTCCAGAGTGTATGGGTGGATGACTGCAGGGCTGGCCGTGACTGCATTGACATCTTTAGGATTATATGCAACAGGAGCTTACAGAACCCTATTCTCTTTATGGTGGGTTTGGTGTTTCGCAACGCTAGGTGTGTCCTTTTATATTCAAGCTCAGATTCAGAGACTTTCTGTTCCTGCTGTAATGGGGTTATTCTTAGCTTACTCTGTTTTAGAAGGTATGTTTTTTGGAACAATGGTTCCTGTATATGCTGCTCAGTTTGGAGGAGGGATTGTTTGGGCTGCATTTGGGTCCGCTGCTGTGATCTTCGGATTGTCGGCAGCGTACGGCGCTTTTACAAAAAACGATTTAACACAAATTCATAGAATTTTGATGTTAGCTCTTGTTGGCCTTATGGTTATATCCTTAGGGTTTTTGATTGTTTCGCTGTTCACTCCAATGCCACTATTGTACCTATTGATTTGCTATCTAGGTTTGATTATCTTTGTTGGCTTAACGGTAGTCGATGCGCAGTCTATTCGTCGTGTGGCTCGTAGTGTAGGGGATCACGGGGATCTAAGTTATAAGCTCTCTTTGATTATGGCCCTGCAGATGTATTGTAATGTCATTATGATATTTTGGTACTTGCTGCAAATTTTTGCTTCTTCAGATAAAAGACGATAAGAGACAAAGATTTTTTTAGAAAAGAAAGGAGAGGTTTAAGAAAGTTCTTAGGCCCCTCCTTTCTTAGTAGGAAAGAGGGTTTGATGATTTAAGCATCAAGCAATTTATCCAGGAAATGGTCTATAGAAAAGGGAGCGAAATCATGAATAGTCTCCCCATATCCCACGAACCGTGTGGGAATCTTGAGCTCATCGGCAATACGAAAGAGAGAACCCCCTTTAGCAGACCCTTCTATTTTTGTGAAAATCAACCCATTAATCGGTACTGCTTCGTGGAATAATTTCACTTGGTTCAATGTATTGCTTCCTAAAGTTGCATCGATTGTCATCAAAGTCTCATGAGGAGCGCCAGCAAAAGCTTTATTGCAGACGGTAGTAATTTTTTGGAGTTCTTTGAGAAGATTTGTATGTGTGTGAAGTCTTCCTGAAGTGTCTATAATTACGTGATCGTAGTTTCTAGCAACTGCAGCAGAAATCCCATCAAAAGCTATAGCTGCAGCATCGCCTCCCGGCTTCCCGGAGATAAAACCACAGTTTAGGGTATCTGCCCAACAACGCATCTGATCCATTCCAGCAGAACGGAAAGTATCTGTTGCGACGATCAAAACCGTTTGGTTTTGAGAAAGATAGTAGTGAGCAAGCTTTGCTACGGTGGTTGTTTTCCCAGAACCATTTGTTCCTAGGATAAGAGTGCAGTAAGGATGGACAGAAGGAGTCTCTTGCTGAGGCAGGCTGGCTATAATCTCTGATAAAAAAGTGCGAATAAGCTCTTTAATTGTATGTTCATCAGGATTTTTACGTCGACGCAGCTCTTTACAGAACAACTCCGTCAATTTAGGACCAAAATCTCCTTCGTATAAAAGAGCCTCAGCATATTCCAACAAATCTGGAGAAAGAGATCTTTTGAAAATAGAGCGAAGTTTGTCTCCGAAAAACTTAAACACAGAACAGGCAAAGTTGATTGAAGTAAAAAAGATAATAAAAGATAAGAAAGAAAAATGAAAGGGTTATTTATGCATCTTCATGAGTATCAAGCTAAGGACCTTTTAACTTCATACCAATTGCCTATCCCTCCTTATCGTGTGGCAGCTTCTGTACCTGAAGCTGAAGCGGCAATTCGAGCTGAGCACTGGAAATCTGGGGTTGTTAAGGCTCAGGTGCATGCTGAAGGAAGAGGAAAAAATGGTGGTGTTGTTGTTGCGCATTCTCCAGAAGATTTGCTGGCAGCAGTTGATCAGCTGCTGCATATGCAATTTTCTAGTAATCAAACGGCAGGTCTTTCTCTCCCAGTTAATAAAGTTCTACTCTCCCCTTTGATAGAGATTGCTTTGGAGTATTATCTTGCTATCGTGATCGATAGAAAGCATCACTGTCCCGTGATTATGCTTTCTAAAGCTGGAGGTATCAATATTGAAGAGGTTGCAGAAAAACACCCAGATCAACTGCTCAAACTAGCGCTGCCTTCTTCCGGTAAGATATACGCATACCAGCTACGTCGTATTGCTAAGTTTATGAATTGGGATCAATTCATCGCTGATCAAGGGAATCGAATCGTCCGTCAGTTAGTACAATGTTTTTACGAAAATGACGCTTCTTTATTAGAAATCAATCCATTAGTGCTCACTAAAGATGGCACCCTTGTTGTTTTAGATGCTAAAATGACTATAGATGACAATGCCTTGTATCGCCATCCTCAGTTGGCCGATTGCTATGACCCCTCTCAAGAAAATAGGCGTGACGTTTTGGCTAAGCAGTTAGGACTTTCCTATATTGCTCTAGATGGCACGATCGGGTGCTTGGTGAATGGAGCAGGTTTAGCTATGAGTACTTTAGATATTCTTAAGTTGTATGGGGGTTCTGCAGCTAATTTCTTGGATGTGGGAGGAAGTGCTTCGGAAAAGCAAATTCAAGAAGCGATCTCCTTGGTCTTATCAGACAAAAATGTTCGGGTGCTGTTTATTCACATTTTTGGAGGTATCATGGATTGTGATGTTGTTGCTTCCGGATTGGTTTCAGCTATGCAGGGAGAGAAAGAGGTTGTTCCTACAGTAATCCGATTGGAGGGAACCAACGTGGATAAAGGAAAAGAGAGGATTCTTAGTGCTGGGATTCCTTGCGAGTTTGTTGCATCTATGGGAGAGGGGGCGGAACTTGCTGTGAGATTAAGTCATGAGCAGGGAGAGGAACAGTGTTAGAATTATTGAGTGCAGATCTTCCGATTATTACACAGGGTATTACAGGAAAGGCCGGGTCTTTTCATACTACACAATGTATTGCTTATGGATCTAACTTCGTTGGAGGAGTCACTCCTGGAAAAGGAGGCTCTCAATTTTTGGATTTACCCATCTTCGATTCTGTTTTAGAGGCAAAACAGGCAACGGGGTGTCGAGCTTCGATGATTTTTGTTCCTCCACCATTTGCTGCAGAGGCTATTTTTGAGGCTGAAGATGCAGGAATTGAACTGATAGTGTGTATTACAGAGGGCATCCCTGTAAAAGATATGCTGGAAGTCGCTTCTTTCATGGAGAAAAGTTCCTGTCGTTTAGTTGGGCCAAATTGTCCTGGGGTGATTAAGCCGGGGGTTTGTAAGATAGGTATTATGCCTGGATATATTCATCTTCCTGGAAATGTAGGGGTAGTATCCAGGTCAGGGACATTAACATATGAAGCCGTTTGGCAGTTAACCCAGAGAAAGATTGGACAAAGTGTCTGCATTGGAATTGGGGGAGATCCTTTAAACGGGACTTCGTTTGTTGATGTTTTACAAGAATTTGAAAAAGACAGTCAGATAAAAGCTATTCTCATGATTGGAGAGATTGGGGGAGAGGCTGAAGAGGAAGCTGCTGATTGGATACGGAATCATTGTAGTAAACCCGTTATTGCTTTTATCGCAGGAGCTACCGCTCCAAAAGGGAAACGAATGGGACATGCAGGGGCTATTATTTCTGGAAATCGTGGAGATGCTTTTAGTAAACAGCAAGCTTTGAGACAAGCTGGTGTGATCGTTGTGGAATCGCCTGCACTTATTGGGGAAATTGTCGCGTCAATTATGAAAATAGATTAGTTTCTTTGATGAGAATAAGATCAGTGGAGTAGTGCCCTTGATTTGCATCGAGAGATTTTGTATGCTGCATACTTGCTCTTCATGATGCATAAAAATAGGAAAAGGGGCCTATACGCCCGGATCGCTTATCAAGGAAAAGATGATGAAAAGATTATTGTGTGTATTACTGTCGACATCAGTTTTCTCTTCGCCAATGCTGGGCTATAGTGCGTCAAAGAAAGATTCTCCAAAAGATGTTTGTCTTATAGCATCCCAGAGTGATCAGGCGATCTCTCAGGAGGATTTATTAAAAGAAGTTTCTCGAGGATTTTCTAGAGTCGCTGCTCAAGCAACTCCAGGAGTCGTTTATATAGAGAATTTCCCTAAAACGGGAGGGCAAGCTCTTACCCCAACAGGGAATAAACGGGGGTTTCAAGAAAACCCTTTCGATTATTTCAATGATGAGTTTTTTAATCGGTTCTTTGGATTGCCTTCGCATAGAGAGCAACCCCGTCCTCAACAGCGTGATGCGGTGAGAGGGACCGGTTTCATTGTGTCTTCAGATGGCTATGTCGTGACTAACCACCATGTAGTAGAGGATGCAGGGAAGATTCACGTTACTTTACACGATGGACAAAAATATACAGCAAAAATAGTAGGACTCGATCCCAAAACAGATCTTGCTGTTATCAAAATCCAAGCAGAAAAGCTGCCTTTTTTGACTTTTGGAAATTCTGATCAATTACAGATAGGTGACTGGGCCATAGCGATTGGAAATCCTTTTGGATTACAAGCGACGGTAACAGTTGGAGTCATTAGTGCCAAAGGAAGAAATCAGCTACATATCGTAGATTTTGAGGATTTCATTCAGACAGATGCAGCAATTAATCCTGGAAACTCAGGAGGGCCGCTCTTGAATATCAACGGCCAGGTCATTGGAGTTAATACGGCTATTGTTAGTGGTAGTGGAGGATATATTGGTATAGGATTTGCTATCCCTAGTTTGATGGCTAAACGAGTCATTGATCAGTTGATTAGCGACGGACAAGTAACAAGAGGATTTTTGGGAGTTACCTTACAGCCCATCGATTCTGAGTTAGCAGCTTGTTACAAATTGGAAAAAGTATATGGAGCTCTAGTTACGGATGTTGTTAAAGGCTCTCCAGCTGAAAAAGCAGGGTTACGTCAAGAGGATGTGATCGTTGCGTATAATGGGAAAGAAGTAGAGTCTTTGAGTGCTTTACGTAATGCAATTTCCTTGATGATGCCTGGGACTCGTGTTGTTTTAAAAGTTGTTCGTGAAGGGAAAACAATCGAAATACCTGTGACCGTCTCGCAAATTCCTGCAGAAGATGGTATGTCTGCACTTCAAAAGATGGGAGTTCGGGTTCAGAATATTACTCCAGAAATGTGCAAGAAGCTAGGGTTGGCTTTGGATACTCGAGGTATACTTGTCGTATCTGTAGAGGCTGGCTCACCTGCTGCTTCTGCAGGGGTTGCTCCAGGCCAATTGATTCTTGCTGTGAATAGACAGCGGGTAGCTTCAGTTGAAGAGTTAAACCAGGTTTTAAAAAATGCTAAAGGAGAAAGTATTCTCCTTATGGTTTCTCAAGGAGAAGTTGTCCGGTTTATTGTCTTGAAATCGGATGAGTAGTTATCGATGTTGTCTTTCAAAATTGGTGGGGCTTTCTAGAGCCCCTTTTCTTTGAGTAGGAAGAAATATTTGTGTGGATATAAGAGATCTAACCATGTACGCTGTCTTTCCTACTGTTAGGTGGTAACAAAAAAGAGAAGGGAGAGAGTTAATTTGCTCCTCTGTTGTAGAAGATTGAGTAAGATATGAAAGCTGGGGATACCTATAGAAATTTCGTAGTCAAGTTGAGTCAGGATCTTCCCGAGATCGAGAGTAAACTTATTGAAGTTGAGCATACTCCAACGGGAGCAACGATCATGATGATCGTGAATAATGATGACGAAAATGTCTTCAATATTTCTTTTCGGACTTGTCCTCAAGATTCTAGTGGTGTTGCTCACGTACTTGAGCATATGGCCTTGTGTGGGTCTGAAAACTATCCCGTTCGAGACCCGTTTTTCTCCATGACAAGACGTAGTTTAAATACTTTTATGAACGCGTTTACTGGAGCTGATTTTACTTGTTATCCCGCTGCCTCTCAAATACCAGAAGATTTTTATAATTTGCTGAGTGTGTATATTGATGCTGTATTCTACCCATTGTTAACAGAGAATAGTTTTTTACAGGAAGCTTGGCGGTACGAGCGGACGGAAGAAGGGCTATCTTATACAGGAATTGTTTTCAATGAGATGAAAGGAGCCTTGATGTCGGGGGAGTCTCGTCTGAATGAGGCTATGAATGCAGCTCTGTTTCCGTCAGTGACCTATGGGGTGAATTCTGGAGGAGATCCTAAAGAGATTGTTTCTTTGAACCTGGAGACAGTGCGAGCTTTTCATGCAAATCAGTATACGCTAAGTCGTTGCTTGTTTTATTTTTATGGAAATATCAGACCTTGTCGTCATTTAGACTTCTTGGAAGAAAAATTGCTAAGACGAGTCGGGAAAGTAGAAAGACAAAGTGTTACCCTTCCTTTACAGAAGCGTTTCAAAGAGCCCGTACGTGTTATTGAGAAATATCCGTCTGACGAAGCAGATGAGGATAAAGTACTTTTTGGACTCGCCTGGTTGACTTGTTCCATTTTTGATCAGCAAGATCTTCTTGCTTTACATGTGTTGGATCTTGTGTTGATGGGGACAGATGCAGCTCCTCTCAAATCTCGATTATTAAAATCGGGGCTATGCAAACAAGTCGATATGAGTATAGACAGTGAATTGCACGAAATTCCCGTATATATTGTTTGTAAGGGATGTTCACATGCAGGAAGTCAGAAGTTAGAAAGTTTGATTTTAGCCAGTTTGGAAGAGATTCTTCAAGAAGGCATTCCTATAAATTTAGTTGAAGGGGCTGTTCATCAGCTGGAGTTATCAAGAAAAGAAATCTCTGGGTATGCTATTCCTTATGGGTTGTCTTTGTTCTTCCGTGCAGGTTTGTTACGACAGCATGGAGGTAAGGCTGAGGATGGTTTGCGGATTCATACCTTGTTCGCTAATTTACGGGAAAATATCCAAAAGCCCGATTATTTACCTAAATTGGTTCGGAAATATTTCTTAGATAATCCTCACTATACTCGCGTTATATTTCTTCCAGATTCACAGTTAGTTGCTCAAGAGAATAAAGAAGAACGCAATGCCTTGCACGCCATTCAAATGAAAATGAGCGAGGAAGATTTAAGTAGAGTTGAGACCATTTCTAGGCGTTTAGAGGAGTATCAAGCTCAAGAAGAAGATATAGATAAAGTGCTACCTCTCTTTGCTTTAGATAAAGTTCCTTCTTTAGGGAAAGAATTTGTTTTAGAAAAAGAGGTATTCCCTGAAGGGGAGGTTCTGCATCATAATTGCTTTACTAATGATATCCTTTTTGTTGAATTAGTCTTTGATCTTCCTCCTCTTACAGTAGAAGAACTCCCTTGGTTGCGGCTTCTTGTTTTTGTTCTGCTTCAGCTAGGTAGTGGAGGACGTTCTTATAAAGAACAGTTAGAATTTCTTTTAGAACATACGGGCGGTGTAGATGTTCTCTATGAATTTTCTTCGCAGGCTACTGATTCTAACTCCCTCTCTCCTTCGATAAGTATTCGAGGTAAAGCTTTAGTCTCTAAAGCAGAATATTTGTTCCGGATAATTAAAGAGACGCTGACGACCGTAGATTTCTCTGATATAGGGCGGTTTAAGGAACTTTTGATGCAGCACGCAGAGTCTTTAACTAATAGCGTACGAAATAGTCCGATGGGGTATGCCATTAATTTGGCTTGTTGTAATAAGTCTGTCGCTGGTGGACTCTCTTATCTCATGACGGGGCTTCCTTATGTCAGGTTTGTTAGAGAACTTCTCAAGAATTTTGATCAAGAAGCACAAGAGATTGCGAATCGATTACAAGATCTTTATAAAAAGTGTTTTGTGGGTCGGCGACAACTTGTAGTTAGTAGTAGTAAAATGAACTACCAGACTTTGCATGACCAACGTTTTTTTGGTCTGCTGGATGAGAAGCTTGGATCTGTGGATTTATGGCGGAATCCTGTTCTTGAGAAAGTTGAAGATTCTCGAGGCATTGTAATTCCTGCTCGAGGGGCTTACAATGTACTTGCCTTTCCATTAGGCTCTCTTGCCTATGACCATCAGGATGCCGCAGTTCTTTCTGTTGCTGCAGAAGTTTTAGGAAATGTCATTTTACACACTAAGATTCGAGAGCAGGGCGGAGCCTATGGGGCTGGAGCCAGTGCGAACTTTGGGCAAGGAACTTTTTATTGTTATAGTTATCGAGATCCCGAGGTCTCTACTACTTATCAAGTGTTCTTACAAGGAATTCGAGATATGGCTGCTGGAGAATTCTCAGATGACGACGTTCATGAGGGTATTCTTGGAGTCATTCAAAATCTAGATGATCCGATTTCTCCAGGGAGCCGTGGTGCGACATCGTATTATCGATCACGAAGTGGTAAAGTTCCCTTTGTTCGTCAATCCTTTCGTCAAGCTGTTTTAGCAACAACTAAAGAGCAAATTTGTAAGGTTGTGCGTAGCCGTCTTGAGAATAGCCTTGCTGAAGCTACATTTGTCTCTTTTGCTGGAGAGGAAATGTTGCAGAAAAGCGTAAAAGACCTCAATGAGACTTTCCGTATAGAAACTGCTTTCTAAGCTTCTGGCTATTCGCTGTATTACAGAAAAGAAGGGTCTTCGAAAGACAAGTGTTCTGTCAGATCAGGTTTTTGATCATAAACCCTAGGGGATCGAGGTAGAGCGCTGATCTGGGAGGGGGCTTCGATCTTGTTATGAGAAGACGAGATTTCGAGTTTATCAAAAGTTCTTAGAGTAGGAAGAACTCTAGCAGAAAGACTAGCAGACATGTCGTTGTAACTGTGAACAGCTTGTCCCAAATGCTTGCCGACCTTGTGGAAATGATCAAACAATTTGTGCATTCTCTGATAAAGATCTTTTCCTAATTGTCCGATTTCTTTGATTTGGTTTTGTAAATTTTCTTGTTTCCAAATATGAGTGACTGTTTTGAGTAAAGCCATCAAAGTAACTGGGCTAGAGAGAATGACATTGGCTTGGCCAGCATAATCCATCAGTTCGGGAGCACAGCGGATAGCATCGTTAAACAGGCTTTCTCCTGGAAGAAATAGAATGACGAATTCTGGGGATTGATCGAACTTATCCCAATAACTTTTCGTCTTAAGAATTTTAATATGATCTTTAATTTTTCTAACTAAATCCGTAGGATTGGCATTACTATCTGTGAGATATTCTTCAGAAAATGGCGTTTTAGCATCGATGACAAGACTTCGGTTTTGTGGCAAACGAATAACGATATCTGCGCGGGAAGAAGAGTCGTGAGCATCTACGGTTTGCATGCTATAATCACAATATTTAAGCATACCGGAAATTTCGAGAATTCTTTCTAGCTGAATCTCTCCCCATCTCCCACGAGATCCTGGGTGTTTTAAAATATTCGTGAGAGCTTGTGTTTCTTGTTCTAATTTTTTCTCTGCAGTGAGCAGCTGAGAAAGCTGCTCTTTAAGAGCTCCTCGATCTTCAGCTTGTTTTGTTTCAAAAATTTCTAAGTTTTGCTTGAATGCGGACAGAGTGTTATGTACAGGAGTGAGAATAGAGGTAATTGCCTCTGTCTTTTCTGAGAAAAATTCGTGAGATTCCGTTTTAATTTCTTTAGCAAAAGCTAAAGATGCCGAAGTCAGTTTATGTGAGAATTCTTCGATAAGCTGTTCTTGACTACGACGGGTATCTAGAGATGTTTGTAAAATGGCATTATTATGTTCAAGGTCACGAATGAGCTCATTTTTATAAGAAAGCTTTTTTGTAAAAAAAATAAAGGCTCCCCCTACTCCTAACACTGCTCCTAACAAAACGAGGAGGAAACATATCCAGGGAGAGAGAGAGGGAATAGTCACAATGTCCATGTATTAGGAAGATCTCTTGTTAATAAAAGAAAAGATGGGGGTAACAACTAACACATATAACCAAGAGACCAAGAAGAAAAACTGTGTGAAATGATCAACTAATCCAGAGAAAAAGAGACAAGCTCCCAATCCTATTCCTAAAACTAATAGGGAAGAAGACACTCGAAAATGAAAATGTTTTAATCCAGGAAAGCGCCAAGTGGAAATCATCAGACACCCACTTAGTAATAGGCCAAAAGAAAGCAGAAGAACGCGAACTTTTCCAGGAAGGTTATTGAGTGTATCAGAAGCCAGCAGTACTCCTAAGGAAACTACGCATGCTGCAGCTGCAGGGATAGGTAAGCCTGTGAAGGTTGTCGTCTTTTCCCCTGTAGAAGCAAAGAGACTATAACGTACCAAGCGGAGGACTCCACACAAGGAGTAGATGATGCAAGTAACGAGAAGAAAAGAAGAACATAACGTTCCCTCATATTCTCCATTTAAACTTTTAATCGCAATTAAAGGAGGAGCAATCCCGAAAGTAATGGCATCGGATAATGAATCAAAGTGAGCGCCAAATGCACTTTCAGCTTTCATGATCCGAGCGACAGCACCATCTGAAAAATCTGCTATCATAGCACTGATTAGAAGAAGAGAAAGTCCTTGCAAGCGATGCATCAGCTCCAAAGAAGAGGAGGTTTTTAATACGCTTTTAAAGATAATAAAAAGTCCGCAGCAAAGACCAAATGCTGTAATAGCATTAGGGGTCACAACTCGGCGCTTACCACGAAAATCTACTTCATTTAGATTCATATTTTTCCTAGGAATAGCGGAATTTTGTCACAGCTAACGAAGCTTTTTTTGTTTTTTCTGAGCAGGGAATCCTTTCTTCATTTTGAAGAGGCTTGTGCGTCATACGCCTTTTAATATTTTCCTTTGTAGAGCTTAAGGTCATGTTACACAAAAGATGTTTTCGGCACTACACAGAAAACCGCCAGATAGTTATGTTTATTGCGTGTTTTTTGTTGGGCAAGTGGAAAGTAGCAAGGCAGCTTCTTTTTGCAAGAAAGTGCATGATTTTTTATGTAAAGCATTGAGCTCAGAAGGTTGCTCTCGGAAAGAGTTTTTTCATCGCGAATTATGCTATTTTTCAATTGCAGGAAACATTGCTAGCTTCTATATATGGTATACAAGAGCTGAGACATTCACAATATCTTGGGTTTTTAGAGCTCGCAATACTCAAAGGATAATACTCTGGTTTTAAGTGTAAGATTGAGGTTCTCTATCGCCGTTTTTCTTTAAGCGGATAGAGGTTGTGGGCTTCTTTGCTTCAAAATAGGATAGATAACGCGTATTCAACGTTTACAAGGATGGTTATGGTCGATCTACAAGAAAAGCAATGCACGATTGTTAAGCGCAATGGAATGTTTGTTCCTTTCGATCGGCATCGTATTTTTCAAGCTTTAGAAGCAGCTTTCCGAGATACTCGCAGGATTGATGATCACATGCCTCTCCCAGAAGATTTGGAGAATTCGATACGCTCTATCACACAGCAAGTCGTTAGGGAAGTTGTTCAGAAGATTACAGATGGACAAGTAGTCACAGTAGAACGTATTCAAGATATGGTTGAGAATCAGCTATATGTGAATGGATTGCAGGATATCGCTCGTGATTACATCATTTACCGGGACGATCGTAAGGCCCATCGGCAAAAATCTTGGCAAAGCCTTTCTGTTCTTCGTCGTTGTGGCACTGCTGTGCATTTCAACCCTATGAAAATTTCTGCTGCTTTGGAAAAAGCTTTTCGAGCCACAAATAAGATTGAGGGGATGACCCCGGATTTCGTGCGCGAAGAAATTAATGCTTTAACACAGAAAATTGTTGTAGAGATTGAAGAGCACTGCTCTCAACAGGACCGGCGCATAGATATTGAGAAAATTCAAGATATTGTAGAACAACAATTGATGGTTGTTGGTCATTATGCCATTGCCAAAAACTATATTCTTTATCGAGAGGCTCGTGCTCGAGTTCGTGATAATAGAGTAGAGGGGAAGACTTCAGAAAGCGTTCCTACAGAGGAAGCTTTTGAAGTTATCAGCAAGGACGGATCAACATATACGATCACGCAGTCACAGTTGCTGTCTCGTTTATCTCTTGCTTGTGCTCGCTTCCCAGAGACGACGGATGCAGCTCTTCTGACTGATATGGCTTTTGCGAATTTTTACTCTGGCATTAAAGAATCTGAGGTTGTTCTGGCTTGCATCATGGCGGCTCGTGCAAATATTGAAAAAGAGCCTGATTATGCTTTTGTTGCCGCCGAGCTTTTGCTCGATGTTGTATACAAAGAAGCTTTAGGGAAATCAAGAAATGCTAAGGACTTAGAAGAGGCACATCGAGATCATTTTAAACGTTATATTCTGGAAGGGGAAGCGTATCGGCTCAACTCTGAATTGAAAACCAGTTTTAATCTAGATGCTTTAGCTGAAGCTTTAGATTTATCCCGCGATTTACAATTTTCATACATGGGAATCCAGAATTTGTATGATCGTTATTTCAATCATCATGAAGGTCGACGTTTAGAGACTCCTCAGATTTTTTGGATGCGTGTTGCCATGGGATTGGCATTGAATGAGCAAGACAAGACTACTTGGGCAATTACGTTTTACAATTTGCTTTCTACGTTTCGATATACACCGGCAACGCCGACTCTCTTTAATTCAGGTATGCGGCATTCCCAATTAAGTTCCTGCTATCTATCAACAGTACAGGATAATTTGGTCAATATCTATAAGGTGATTTCTGATAACGCTATGCTTTCTAAATGGGCAGGAGGTATAGGTAATGACTGGACGGCCATTCGTGCGACGGGGGCTTTAATCAAGGGAACAAATGGAAAAAGCCAGGGGGTAATTCCTTTCATTAAGGTGACCAATGATACAGCTGTTGCTGTTAATCAGGGCGGTAAGCGTAAAGGCGCTGTGTGTGTATATCTAGAAGTTTGGCACCTTGATTATGAAGATTTTCTTGAATTGAGAAAAAATACTGGAGATGAACGTCGACGTGCTCACGATGTGAACACCGCCAGCTGGATTCCTGATCTTTTCTTTAAGCGTTTGCAACAAAAGGGAACATGGACTTTGTTCAGCCCAGATGATGTTCCTGGATTGCATGATGCTTACGGAGAAGAATTTGAACGTCTTTATGAAGAATATGAAAGAAAGATTGATTCCGGAGAGATTCGGCTATTTAAGAAAATAGAAGCCGAAGACCTGTGGCGTAAAATGCTGAGTATGCTTTTTGAAACAGGACATCCGTGGATGACCTTCAAAGATCCCTCCAATATTCGTTCAGCACAGGATCATAAAGGCGTCGTGCGTTGCTCGAATCTATGTACAGAGATTTTGTTAAATTGTTCGGAGACAGAAACTGCGGTATGTAACCTAGGATCAGTCAATTTAGTTCAGCATATAGCTGGTGATGGTTTAGACGAGGAGAAACTCTCAGAGACTATTTCTGTAGCAGTTCGTATGTTGGATAACGTGATTGATATTAACTTTTACCCTATTGAAGAGGCGAAAGAAGCCAACTTTTCTCATCGGGCGATTGGATTAGGTATTATGGGATTCCAGGATGCTTTGTACAAGCTCGATATTAGTTATGCTTCTCAAGAGGCTGTTGAGTTCGCTGATTATAGTTCGGAATTAGTCTCTTATTACGCTATTCAAGCGTCTTGTTTACTCGCTAAAGAGAGAGGAACTTACAGTTCTTATAAAGGGTCTAAATGGGACAGAGGATTACTTCCTATCGATACCATTCAATTGCTAGCAGATTATCGTGGAGAAGAAAATTTACAGATGGATACTTCTTCAAGAAAAGATTGGGAGCCCATCCGTAGTTTGATTCGAGAGCATGGTATGAGGCATTGTCAGCTGATGGCGATAGCGCCAACAGCAACGATCTCCAACATTATAGGAGTTACCCAGTCAATCGAGCCGACGTATAAGCATTTGTTTGTGAAGTCTAATTTATCTGGAGAGTTCACTATTCCAAATACTTATTTGATAGAGAGATTGAAAAAGTTAGGTCTTTGGGACGCTGATATGTTAGATGATCTTAAGTATTTTGACGGGTCATTATTAGAAATAGAGCGGATACCGGATCATTTGAAACATATTTTTCCAACAGCTTTTGAGATAGAGCCAGAGTGGATTATCGAATGTGCGTCTCGAAGACAAAAATGGATTGATATGGGACAATCCCTTAACCTTTATCTTGCTCAGCCAGATGGGAAAAAACTATCTAATATGTACCTAACGGCATGGAAAAAAGGGTTGAAAACTACTTATTACCTTAGATCTTCATCTGCAACAACTGTTGAGAAATCTTTTGTAGATATTAATAAAAGAGGTATTCAGCCTCGTTGGATGAAGAATAAATCTGCCTCAGCTGGAATTGTTGTTGAAAGAGCAACGAAGGCCCCTATCTGCTCATTGGAAGAGGGGTGTGAGGCATGTCAGTAATAATTATATTATGTAAATGAACAATTATTTAACGGTTCTTATGCAAGCAGATATTTTAGATGGAAAACAGAAACGAGTTAATCTAAATAGTAAGCGTCTAGTGAACTGTAACCAAGTCGATGTGAACCAACTTGTTCCGATTAAGTACAAGTGGGCTTGGGAACATTATTTGAATGGCTGTGCGAATAACTGGCTCCCCACAGAGATTCCTATGGGGAAAGATATAGAGTTATGGAAATCAGATCTTCTTTCCGAAGATGAGCGACGAGTCATTCTTTTAAATTTAGGCTTTTTTAGTACTGCAGAGAGTTTAGTTGGAAACAATATTGTTCTGGCAATTTTTAAGCATGTTACTAATCCAGAGGCAAGACAATACCTTTTGAGACAAGCTTTTGAGGAGGCTGTTCATACTCATACCTTTTTATATATTTGTGAATCTCGTGGATTAGATGAAAAAGAAATTTTTAATGCGTACAATGAGCGCGCTACGATCAAGGCCAAAGATGATTTCCAGATGGAGATTACAGGGAAAGTTCTAGATCCTAACTTTTGTACAGATTCTGTCGAAGGGTTACGAGAGTTTATCAAGAACTTAGTGGGCTATTACATCATTATGGAAGGGATTTTCTTCTATAGTGGATTTGTTATGATCCTTTCTTTCCATCGACAAAATAAAATGATTGGTATTGGAGAGCAGTATCAGTATATCTTGAGAGATGAAACGATTCATTTGAATTTCGGTCTCGATTTAATTAATGGGATTAAAGAAGAGAATCCAGAGGTTTGGACTCCAGAATTGCAACAGGAAATTATTGAATTGATTCAAAGAGCTGTAGATTTGGAAATCGATTATGCAAAAGATTGTCTTCCTCGAGGTATTTTAGGCTTGAGAGCCTCTATGTTTATCGACTACGTACAACATATTGCGGATCGTCGTTTGGAAAGAATAGGGCTGAAACCTATTTACCATACAAAAAACCCGTTCCCTTGGATGAGTGAAACTATCGACCTTAATAAGGAGAAGAATTTCTTTGAGACAAGAGTTACTGAATATCAGCATGCGGCAAGTTTAACTTGGTAATTGATAGAAGAAAGCCTCGGCTAGGAACAACAGCCGAGGCTTTTCTAAGATAGGTTAGTAATATAATTCTTTTTTTTTGATTAGAAGCGGGCTTGTTTGCTCGTGAGTTTTTTTTAATTTTTCCATAATATTTTGCTGCCCTTTTATTAAAATTGAGAAGATTGGTCACCTCTCCTAACGACAAATCAAGATAGGGGTGAAGGAGATCTGGTGAGATCTTTCGCATGCAAAGTATTATTCTGTGAAACCACAAGATTTAAAACTTCCGTATTTCTGGGATGCACGTTGCCCAAAGATAGAAGATAATGTGTTCTATGTTCCGGGCTATTATTCTCGATACGGAGAGTTCGTAATGCCTACATGGCAAGCTCTGTTTGCTAATAATAATCCTATTTGTTGTGAGCTTTGCTCTGGAAATGGGGATTGGATTGTAGAGCAAGCATTGAAGGATTCTTCTGTTAACTGGGTTGCTGTTGAAAAACGTTTTGATCGAGTTCGTAAGATTTGGTCGAAAATGAATAATCATAAGGTGAATAATCTGTTCATTGTTTGTGGTGAAGCACAAACTTTTTTTTCGCAGTATGTAGAAGATGCTTTGTTTCGAAAAATTGTAGTAAATTTCCCAGATCCTTGGCCGAAGTTTCGACATCGTAAGCACCGGCTATTCCAAGACCCTTTTGTTCAAGATATGGTAAGGACTTTAGTAAAAGGGGGACAGTTGACCTTAGCTACAGACGATCATGTTTATCTAGTGAATGCTGTGAAAATTATGCTTGATTATCTTTCTCCAAGGCTAAAAGAGCCTTTCTACATTAGTGTAAAAGATAATTACGGCGGATCATGGTTTGAGAACTTATGGAGATCTAAAGGACAAGAGATTTTCTACACGGAATTTACAAAGGAAGTTGGGATATAGCTGACTTGAACAGCTGACCTTCACGATGTCAACGTGACGCTCTAACCAACTGAGCTAATACCCCATTCAGAACGGATCTTTTATAAAGGAAAAGAGATCTTTTTTCAAGAGGCTTATATGCTAAAAAAAATAGATGTATTTTTTAGTAATGTCATAAAGCTTTCTCATGCACTTTTTCAACAAGTAGTAGAACCTGGAGATGTGGTTGTAGATGCTACTTGCGGGAATGGGAAAGATGCTTTGTTTCTTGCTCAGTTACTTAAAGGTGAAGGTCGTTTAGTTGTTTACGATATTCAGCAAGAAGCTTTGGATCGCGCAAAGAATAACTTTGAACAAGGATTGTCGCCTAAAGAAAGATCTGTAATTGAAATGAAGCTATGTTCACATGAACATATTCAAGAGCAGGGAGCAAAGATTTTCCATTATAATCTGGGTTACTTGCCGAGTGGAGATAAAAGAATTACTACTTGCAAAACATCAACAATGACGAGCATTCAAAAAGCTTTAGAGTTAGTCTCTCCCTTAGGAGTTGTTAGTGTCGTTTGTTATCCAGGGCATGAAGAAGGTGCTGAAGAATTAGTTTGCATAAAGCAACTAGCCACTAATTTGGATGTAAAGGACTGGGAAGTGTGTATCCACTACTCGGTAAATAGGAAGAATGCTCCTCAAATTTTGCTTTTTAGAAGACGTCAGGGTTAGGGACGGAAGGGAATGATTCGTACTTCTTTTTGTAAAACAACACCCTTTTTTGTAAGAGTTTCCTGAACGATCTCAATAAGTTTTAAGATATCTGCGGCACGAGCATTCCCTGTATTAATCATGAAATTACCGTGTTTCTCAGATATTTGTGCGCCACCTACAGTCAGCCCTTTTAATCCTGCCTGATCTATTAGCGCTCCGGCAGAGATACCTTCGGGATTGCGAAAAATGCAGCCTGCAGAAGGGCTTTCATAAGGTTGCTTTGAGACTCTTTCTTCCATCAAACTTTTTGCTCGTTTCGCCGCCGTGGGATCTTTTGTTAGTTGGAATGTCGCAGAGACAATGAATACCTGTTCTTTTTGAAAAGGAGATGTTCGATAAGAGAAAAGAAGTTTTTCTCTAGGGATTGAAAGTAGCTCTCCTGAATGATTAATAACTTCTACATTAACGAGTAGGGATGCTGTATTAGCTGAAGTGGTGCCTGCGTTCATGAACACGGCTCCGCCAACGGTACCTGGGATACCTACAGCAAACTCTAGACCTGAAAAACCTTGGGAAGAAAGGCGTTTCCCTAAAAGAGAAAAAGAAACGCCAGAGTACACTTTAATTTGTGTGTCAGAAAGAAATTGCTTCCCTTGAATGTTGTTATACAAAACAAGACCATCGAAGCCTTGGTCATCAAAAAGGCAGTTAGAGCCTTTGCCAATGACAATATAGGGTAAAGATGCAGTTTTTAAGAATGCAAAGACAGTCAAAGCTTCATCCACAGAGGTTAGTTCTTTAAAGTAGCGAGCGGGACCACCAATACGAAAGGTGGAGAAGCGACTCAATGGGATAGATTCTTGAACCAAGAAGGGAAAAGCTGTAGTCATAAGGCGTATCATCTCATATCCAAATAGTTTGAAGAAACACCTCCACTCCCCCGGAGAGGCAAGGAAGGGACTAATTCTTCTTGATCCGGTATTTTAATTCGGTAGGTTGTAATGCTAAAGATAAAAAATGAGATATCTAACCACACATAGAGGTAGGTTCAAGAGGAGAATCTAGGGTTGAGACTGGATGATCAAAAATAGAACCTAAAACAGCAAGAATAAGAGAACTTCCTTCTACATAACTAAATTTTTTAATCAAGCGAGCTGTTTCTGCTATAAGAACTGCGACGGGGACAGGAGAACAATTTTGGCTTTGCTGATACTCGAAGAGCATCATACGGAGAATATTACGTTCGATAATGGTTAAACGAGCAAGAGATGTCGTGCGGATGGTCGCATTAAGCTGAGCATCTAGATCTGCTAAGCGCGCTCGAATTGCTTTGCAAAACACCAGAGCATAGAGCGCGTTTTTTTTAGAAACTAAGGATTCTGCCATCAATAGACGAACTAGAGAGTCCTCTCCTTCAGGAGCTAATTCCAAAGCATACAGTGCTTGTAAAATGAGTTCTCGTAATTTTTGCTTTGGAAAAGACCGGCTTGCGCGAGCAAAAGCACGAACTTCGTCAGAAGCTATCACTGACATTATCTCACCTAAAAAGAATATAACGCTACGCACCTTATAACACGAAGGCTCAGCCTTTCCTTCTCTCTTAAGGTGCTATAAATGGAAGGAAGCCCCAAAGTATATTACAAGCTATTATTTTTATGAAAGAGCATACCTGTTCACAGAGGAGTTTCGCTTGTTTTCAAAAAAAGTTTTTTATTTGCGTATCTCTGGCGTTAAAACTTTATTTTATCGGATAGAGATCGAAGTTTTAGGCGCAATACTTGATAATAATCCTCGTCTATAGGTACCATGTAGCAGTCTGGAGCGGAGGCGTCTAGGTTACGTCGCGAATGCGAAAAAATATTTTGGATCAAAGGGAGAACTCTTTCTTCTGGGAAGGAGGAGGGCTCATGTTTCCTAGAGAATTCTCCGTCAACGATTACTAATTTTAGCAGGGTAGATGTGGCTTTAAACCTAAAGATAAATAGGCAGATACGAGCTCCCAAGGTGCGTGTGATAGGTTCCTCTGGTGAGCAGCTAGGCATATTGAGTATAAAAGAGGCCCTAGATTTAGCCAGGGAAGCTGATTTAGACCTTGTTGAGGTTGCTTCGAGCTCAGAGCCTCCCGTGTGCAAAATCATGGACTACGGGAAGTATCGTTATGACGTGACTAAGAAGGAAAAAGACAGTAAGAAAGCTCAGCACCAGGTGCGAGTCAAAGAGGTCAAACTGAAGCCGAATATTGATGATAATGACTTTCTTACGAAAGTAAAACAAGCCAGGGCCTTTATTGAAAAGGGAAATAAAGTAAAGGTTTCTTGTATGTTTCGGGGGAGAGAGCTGGCCTATCCTGAGCATGGGCATAAAGTTGTGCAAAGAATGTGTCAGGGGTTAGAAGATATTGGCTTTGTCGAATCTGAGCCCAAGTTGAATGGCCGTTCGTTGATTTGTGTTATTGCTCCCGGAACACTAAAAATTAAGAAAAAACAGGAAAAAGTCCATGCCCAAGATGAAAAGCAATAAGTCCGTTGCGGCGCGTTTCAAATTGACTGGTTCTGGTCAGTTAAAGAGAACTCGTCCAGGGAAAAGACACAAATTATCAAAAAGATCTTCGCAACAGAAACGTAATCTGTCTAAGCAGCCTTTAGTGGATCAAGGACAGGTGAGTATGTATAAGCGAATGATGCTTGTTTAAAGGTAGAGGTTTTTAGATATGGTAAGAGCAACTGGTTCAGTAGCTTCTAGAGCGCGTCGTAAGCGCGTTTTGAAACAGGCAAAAGGGTTCTGGGGAGACAGAAAGGGGCACTTTCGTCAGAGCCGGTCTTCTGTTATGCGGGCTATGGCTTTTAACTACATGCACCGAAAAGATCGTAAAGGAGATTTCCGAAGTCTGTGGATTTCTCGTTTGAACGTAGCTTCCAGGATTCATGGTTTGTCCTATAGTCGTTTGATTAATGGGCTTAAGCATGCAGGTATCAATCTAAACAGAAAAATGTTGTCCGAGATGGCTATTCATGATCCCGAGGGGTTTGCTTTGGTAGCTACTCAGGCTAAGTGTGCTTTAGAAGCCTCTGTTCAGGGATAGGATTTTATGACTATTCAAGAGGAACTTGAGGCTGTTAAGCAGCAGTTTAGTTGTGATTTGAGCCTTGCGCATTCTTCTAAAGACCTTTTCGATTTGAAAGTAAAATATCTGGGGAAGAAGGGAGTCTTTCGCAGTTTTGCTGATCAGTTAAGAGAGTGTCCTGCATCGCAAAAAGCGGCTGTTGGTGCTTCCGTTAATACATGTAAGCAGTATATCGAGAAAGTCTTACTAGAAAGAGGCGAGGCTATTGCAGCAAAGGAAGAAGCTGAAGAGTTCCTTAAAGAAAAGGTTGATGTAAGCTTGCCAAGCGGGGGAGTTGCCTCGGGGGGTAGGCATGTTATCAAGAGGGTTCTTGATGATATTGTAGATATCTTTGTTCATTTTGGGTTTTGTGTTCGAGAAGCTCCTAATATTGAAAGCGAAAAGAATAACTTTTCGCTTTTGAATTTTGAGGAGGATCATCCTGCTCGACAAATGCAAGATACTTTCTACCTAGATCCGACTACCGTTTTGCGTACACATACTTCGAATGTGCAATCGCGAGAATTAGCTAGAAATAAGCCGCCAATTAAAATCGTAGCTCCAGGAGAATGTTTCCGTAACGAAGATGTTTCTGCACGTTCTCACGTGATTTTTCATCAGGTGGAAGCTTTCTGCGTAGATGAAGATATTTCTTTTTCGGACTTGACAGTGATGTTGTCGAGCTTTTACCATGTTTTCTTCGGGCGCAAGGTAGAGCTACGGTTTAGACATAGCTATTTCCCTTTTGTAGAGCCTGGGATTGAAGTGGATATTTCTTGTGAGTGTCAGGGAAAAGGTTGTTCTTTGTGTAAGCACTCTGGTTGGCTAGAGGTAGCAGGGGCGGGAATGATCCATCCAAATGTTTTGCGTAAAGCAGGTATTGATCCAGAAGAGTATTCGGGGTATGCTTTAGGAATGGGTATAGAGCGTCTTGCAATGCTCAAGTATGGCATTTCTGATATTCGTTTGTTCAGCGAGAACGATTTGCGGTTTTTGCGACAGTTTTCTTAAGGAAGAATGGCAGAGCGGTTTAATGCACCTGTCTTGAAAACAGGAGACCTGAAAGGGTCCGGGGGTTCGAATCCCTCTTCTTCCGTAATTATTTCTTTGAAAAACCTTTTTGGAGTGGGGGTTCCTTATTCTAAAAAGGTTTTTTTTGTTCTATTTGTTTTGTTTGCAATAAAATAAGTTTTTAATTTGATTTATTTATAAATAAAATATTTGAAAGCATATTTATTTTTAAAATAAACTAGAGGGCAATCTTAATAATAATAAAAAGCCTATTTTTCAATAGCTCTCGGGGGAGGCATGGAAAAGACTCGTAAGTTTGAAACAGCCTTAGAAAATTTAGAGCAATTAAAAAAAATTTCTTACGATTATTCCAACAAAAATGCAGAAACTTCTTCTCATCATAAAGCTCTTTCAGAAATGAAACAGGCTTTACATTACATAGACCACTATTTCAAACAAACAGGAGCTATCCCTCAAAAAGACATAGATAAAGCAATTAAAGAAACGGATTTCCTTATTGCAGGGGTACAAGACGTTTTTTCTTTTCTAGAGGATCGGCAAGAAGATATCTACCGCTCACTATCTGAAGACTATTTTCATCTTAATCACACTTATGATGTAGCTCGTGAACACCTAAATAAAGTAGTAGAACAAGAAGCCCCATCCCCTTCCTTAGAGATTTGCCAAGACCAGGAAGAGTTTCTCAATAATCTAGTCGAAGTTAAGAAAGATCGTTCCTACGAGCTTTTCTACATGGCGAATGAAAATAATAAACGGTTTTATACTGATACTTTAGCGCAAATTATCTACAAACAAGGGAAAATTCATGAGTCTATGCATGAAAATGATCCCTTAACGAAAACAATTGTATGGAATAGTGATGAGATCACGAAATTAGCTTCTTCCCTAGTCTACACGAATGATATGCCAATTCGTTTGTTTTATAAGAAAGCACTCACTGACATGAGTGCGGAACTTACTGTTAATGTGCATAATGCCTTGATGGCGTTATTCTTAGCTCGTTATGAAGCTACGGGTGTAAGCTGTCAGCCAAAAAAAGAAAATATCAGCTATTTTAATGATTTTCTGTATTTTCTGAGAAAGGCTTCGACCCTTCTGAATGAAAAAGATCTTCTGGACTTACAAGAAAAGCACTCCCAATCACTGGTTTCTTTACTAAGCGCTAAACTATATGATCACACTATCAATTTTGAAGAAGCTTCTAATTATATCGTTCTGAATATCTCTTCGAAGCTTCAGCAAGAAGAAGGAAAAAAACCTTTGTCTGCAGGACAATATGTTGCAGAAATTTATGATGAGTTGCATAGACTATTTTCCAGATACCCTAGCGGCCCATTGTTCAAAGCTATAGATAGAATGCTCGATCCTTACCTGAAAGAATTTGATCCGATTCTTTTAGGAATTCTCCCTTGCCTTGAAGGAAAATTGACGCAGGGAGATAAAGCAATCCGTATTATTCGTGCACCCAGTCCCGTTTCACAAAGCTCTATTCTATACGCTAATTGTAACGGGGAATTCTTACATTTTCTTGATGCTAAAACATGCCAGGGAGACAAAATTTTAGTTATAAATATTCAAAATCGATTATCGCGTAAAGATCGTGCAAGAAGCCGTGTGATTGAAGAATCTTTGCAAAATTATGCTTCTGTACACATATGTGCATTCCCAGAACCAGAAGATTTATTGGATGGGTTAGAAAAGGTTCATGGAGAATTAGAAACCTTTGTAGATTTTTTCTCTTCCGTACAACAAGAGTTTTTTAAATTTAAAGCTCAGGGGTTCTGTGTTCTTCCAGAGGAAGTAAAAGAAGATGTGGGAATCTTTTTAGAACATATAGTTCCTGCTCTTAAAGATGTTTTCTTTTCTAAGAAGAAAATTTTGTTCAAAAATGACAAAATCTTGCTCTTACACCTAATTTATTACTTTATCGTCTTTAATCTGGTAGAGCAGCTAGACCCTAATATTATGCTGATCATGTCGAAAGACGGATTAGATTATGCTTCTGTTTTCGTTACAGGATTTGCCTTTTTCGAAGATAGGGGAAGTTGGGATGAGGATAGTTTGAAATGGATAGTAGCAAAAATGTTGGCGCCAACGCTAGTTGCCAGAGACAGGCTAGTATTTGCTCAACATGTGGAGTTATTCAGTAAGTTCTTAAATTGTTTAAGAAAAAATCGTCAAAACTTAAAAGCTCTTCGAAATTTCTTTTCTTATGATTTAGAGCGTTGGAATTTTTCTGGTACCTAAGCAAGTTTGCGGTAAGCATAGAGGGTAATTAGAAGTATAAAGCCTGCTGGGACACACATCACTTGAAGAGCAGGTAATACATTATTATTGGCAAGAACCATACCCGCTTTCAAAAAAACAAAGAAAATATTGATCACTCCCAAAGGGACCAAATATGCCCAAGTGATTTTAGGGAGTCGATGGAAACGCAGGCAAAGATATGCGGATAAAATTGCGGCTGCAATACAAAGCAGTGGAGAGATAAGCATGTAATAAAACAAGGTGAGTAATGATAGGATTCTTTGGGGGACACTTGTCGAGAGTCCAAACTTGGTTGCATGCCAAGGGATTGCTTGCAAAAAGGCGGAAAAACCACAGTCTTTTCCTGTGATAAAGATTTTGGAAAATGGATTATCATAATAGCTGAACTCTAGCTCAGGGAATTCTTTCATATCAAAAAATTGAGTTAGAGACATTTCATGATTTTCATCTTCAGAGAAGTATGAAACTTCAAGTCCGATAGGAAGAGACGGGGTGGTGAACGCGAGCTTTTTTATTGCATAGATCGTTTTGGGTCCTTTAATCCAGAAAACATTGTTCAGTGTTGCGGCTCTATGGTTAATGGAAGAAAAAATAAGAACGGTTTGGTCTTTTAGATAGAGAGCAGGAATTTTTTCCTGCGCTTTTTCCAAAGTTCCTTTATCCATATGCTCTTTGGTAACAGAAATTTTTTCACAAATAGGATGGAGCCATTGGAAATTTGCATAGAGAAGAAGGGTAATTAAGCTGCCAGATAAAATTAATGGCCGAATCAAAGTTTTAAGAGAAAGTCCAGAAGCTTGCAACAGAAGAATTTCTCTCTTGCTTTGCATAGAAAATAGCGTGATAGTCGAAGCAATCGCTACAAGCTGAGGGAGAACAAACTCTGCTTTTAAAGAAATTTGAGAAAGGTAGTAAAGTAGAGAAAGTTGTAGCGGAGCTCCAGCAATAGCTGTTTTGCTTTCTCGGAAAGCATGCAGTGAGTGGTGGATGGAAGCATAAAATACGATGGACAGGAAAAATAAAGAGGACAGAGAAAGCCAGAAGCGAGAAAGTAGATAGCGTTTCCAGATAACCATTTCTATGCATGTCCTTGATTTTCTTTATATATTCGCCAAGAGAAAATACCCCAAGAGAGTAGTTGAGGGAAGAGGAAAAGCATTAAAGCAGAGACTAAATGAATTGTATTTTTCCCAACGATAAGGAAGATAAGATTCAGTATTGGAAAGAGCGCATAGATAAGAACGGGTTTACGAAATCTTGGCTTATAAGTTCCTAGTGCTAATCCTGAAAAAGTCATGGTACTACACAATAGCCCTATAGAAATACGGCGAATGATTTCTGCTAAGTGCACATGAGTATCTCGGATTAATTGCTTCCATGGCAAATAATCTGTGCGTGCTTTCATGTACGATTTTCCAGCAAATAATGTCGTAGTGATTTTAGGAATAAGAAGCTCATCCAAAGTTTCTAGATAGAATTCATTGGGATTAGATGTACGAGCTTCTGAAAAAAGGGGAATTTTAGAGATCACTAAGACGTTCTTCGCCTGAACAGAGTCTTTGTTGACATCAGGAATGATGGTTTCAACAAAACCTATGTTAGATATTTCTTGGTTATGTTTTAAAGCGATGATTACATTATCAAAATTACTTTTCCCACAATGATCGATTGCGATAAATATACGGTCGTTCTCTTTTTTCTGCAGAGTTTGTAGTAAAAGTGCTGGGGATGTCATAGCGATATTGGCGATTTCTTTTCCGGTTTGAAAGCGGCAAATAGAAGCCAATTCAGAGCACGTGTAAAAGTTAAAACAGCACAAGATTCCAGAAGCAACCAAAACAGGAAAGACAATCATGCTTTGAGAGGCTCCAGAAGCTTTTAAAAAAATGATTTGGTTATTATCAGAAAGTTTTCGGAATAAGGTAAAAGCTGAGATAAAGCAAGAAGCAGGAAGCATGAAAGGGAGAAGATAAGGAATTTGGTAAGCCGTGACTTTAAAGACAGTCATATAAGGGACGTCCTTAGCAATGTAACTTACAATTTCTTGCAAAGAACTGATGATAGAAATACAGATTAAGCTAAGCGTACAGAAAGCTGTTGTTTTTAAATAACGGAAAATAAGAACTTTCCATAGAATAGGCATGGTAATCCGCAATAGAAAATCAATTGAATCTTTTAGCTAGCAAAATTTTGTGCATAGCAAAAACTTGTAAATCTGTGGATAGTTAGAACAACGCCATGACAATCCGTTTATTCGAGAATGATAAGCAATTAGAAGTTTTTTTTTCTTCTTTAGATATGAAAAAAAAATACTTGCTAGCCCTTTCTGGAGGAAGTGATTCGTTATTGCTGATGTATATACTGAAGTCGCGAGCTATTTCTTTCACTGCTGTACATATTGATTATGGGTGGCGAGAGACTTCTTATCAGGAAGCTTGTGATTTGGCTGTTTTGTGCGAGCAGGAAAATATTCCGTTTATTTTGGATCGCCAAGAAAACTCTGAGTATATGAATACAAGCGACATAGAGAATGTCGCTCGTCGGTATCGTTACGAGTTATTTTACCAATTGTGTAAAGAAAAAAATTTTGCAGGGGTTTTTCTTGGCCACCATGCTGATGATCAAGCGGAAACGATTTTAAAGCGAGTCTTTGAAGGAGCGCATCTTGGTAATCTTAGAGGCATGTCCCAACAAGGGAAGTATAAAGATGTTCCGTTATTTCGCCCGCTTTTACATCTCTTAAAAAAACAAATTATCGAGGCTCTTGATGGTTACAAAATTCAGTATGTTCAGGATATCACAAATTTCGATGAACGGTTTTTACGAGCAAGAATGAGAGAGCGATTACTTCCTTATTTACAAGATATTTTTGGGAAAAATGTAAGACAACCACTACTTTCTCTTGCAAAGGATTCTGCTGAGCTGAAAGAGTATTTGGATTTTCAGGCCGCGCCTTTTTTGTCGCGAGTCATTGATAATGAGTTTGGAAAATTTTTACCTGTAGAGAAGGAGTTATTGCAAGTGGCTTTTTTAGCCAAATGGGTGTGTAAGCAATTTTTCTTAAATCAAGGTCTTGTTGCTTCAAAAAGTTTCTTACAAACAGTTTACGATCATCTTTTGCAAGGCTCAGAAGTGAGATTGCGGCTTCGTGATCAAACTGTTTGGGTAAAAGCTAGGGGAGTAATCATAGAAAGTATATATTGATAGTGATTTTAAGCTTCCCAGCATTGTTCGGCAGATCGCTGAAAGAAAAACACTTCTTGTTATTTATCTCTACAAATAGAGGTTTATAAACAAAATAATAAAATATTTTGATATATTGAATAGTTATCAGCCTGTTTGATTAGCATTGTAGTGAGTTTTATGGCTAAAGATAAAAAAACAAATCCAGAATCCAAAAAAAGTTTCCCTACTGCTTTTTTCTTTCTCTTATTCGGAGTGATTTTTGGCGTAGTCACTGTGCAAAACTTTTTTTCTGCTAAAAAGACTTCAGTGAGCTTCAGCCATCAGCTCGAACATCTTGTTAATCTTAAGCTACTAATTCCGGAGGAGAGTCGAAAGACGGCCCTGAATGATAATTTGGTATCATTTAGTGGGCGTTTCCGAGAAGCTGTACCAGCTGAAGGCCAGATTCGGTATCAATATCTCGATCTTATTGATCGTAAGCATCAAACAGATTTCGAGTTGGAAGAAGCAAGTAAGTCTTTGGCTGTTTTGTCTAAGGAAGTGCGTAATGCGATTACTTGGTTTTCTGCGATTTCGGGAATGCCAATTCCTGAGGCAGGTTACACGATTTCTCCTCGAATAGATACCGGACTTCCTTTGGAGCCTTTAGTTATTCATGGCCCTGTAGATGCTCAAATTGTAAATTTGTTGTCGATGGAAGATCGGGTACGCTCTTTGCCTAGATCTGCAGAAAGTCTTAAAGTTTTCGGTTCTGATTTATATGCATTGATTGGAAAGTATCTTTCTCCAGCATTAGGAATTGGTTCTGAGGCATTAAAAAAAGAAATTAAAGATTTGCACCAACAAGTTGAAAACTCTTTGACGCAGGTTATAGAAGGAGAGCAAGCGATTACCTTATATAAGACTGTGCTTCAGACTCTACGTAGAATTTCTTTAGCACTGGTTTCTCCTGAGGAGGGAGCGCGTTTCAATCAGTTGCGTTCTGTTCGTCTATATCGTGAAGATTTCAACAGATGTATCAAATTATTGGCACAGAGCGATGAAATCCAAGTTCAACTTGATAAATTGCGAGGTGAGCTAGTTCAAGCTGTTTGGTACTTCAATAACCAAGAGCTGTCTTCTCGAGCTTTAGAGAAACAAGACCCTGAGGTGTTTAGTCGATGGTTTGAAGGTGCTAAACAAGAGTGGGCTGCGTTTTCTTCCAATAAATCTTTATCTTTTAGAGCTCCTGATCAACCTCGAAATCTAGTTTTAGAAAAGACATTTAGAAGTGAAGAGCCAACACCTCACTACTCTGGATATCTTTTTACCTTTATGCCGATTATTCTAGTTTTGCTGTTTATCTACTTTATTTTTTCTCGGCAGGTGAAGGGGATGAATGGTTCAGCTATGTCCTTCGGGAAATCTCCTGCACGTTTACTAACAAAAGGGCAAAATAAAGTAACATTTGCTGATGTAGCAGGGATAGAGGAAGCTAAAGAAGAGCTCGTTGAAATTGTGGATTTTTTGAAGAATCCTACTAAATTTACGAGTTTAGGAGGGCGTATTCCTAAAGGAATTCTCCTTATAGGAGCTCCGGGAACTGGGAAAACCTTGATTGCTAAAGCTGTTGCTGGTGAGGCTGATCGTCCCTTCTTTTCTATAGCAGGCTCTGATTTTGTTGAGATGTTTGTGGGAGTTGGAGCAAGTAGAATTCGAGATATGTTTGAGCAAGCGAAGCGTAATGCTCCTTGCATCATTTTTATCGATGAAATCGATGCTGTTGGAAGACATCGTGGTGCTGGTATTGGAGGAGGGCATGACGAGAGGGAGCAGACTTTAAACCAATTATTGGTAGAAATGGATGGATTTGGCACAAATGAAGGTGTCATCCTCATGGCTGCAACCAACCGTCCTGATGTTTTGGATAAAGCTTTGTTACGTCCGGGACGTTTTGATCGTCGTGTTGTGGTGAATCTTCCAGATATAAAAGGGCGTTTCGAGATTCTTTCAGTTCATGCGAAACGTATTAAACTAGATCCTACCGTAGATCTCATGGCCGTTGCTCGTAGTACTCCTGGAGCTTCAGGTGCTGATTTGGAGAATCTTTTAAATGAAGCTGCATTGCTTGCTGCTAGAAAAGATCGTACAGCAGTTACTGCAGTCGAAGTCGCAGAAGCTAGAGATAAAGTTCTTTATGGTAAAGAACGGCGTAGTTTAGAGATGGACGCTCAAGAGAAAAAAACAACAGCGTATCACGAGTCGGGACATGCTATTGTAGGACTTTGTGTTGAACATTCAGACCCTGTAGATAAGGTAACAATTATTCCAAGAGGGTTATCTTTAGGGGCTACTCATTTTCTTCCAGAGAAGAATAAATTAAGTTATTGGAAGAAAGAGCTTTACGATCAGTTAGCTGTTCTTATGGGAGGTCGAGCTGCTGAGCAGGTCTTTCTTGGGGATGTTTCCAGTGGAGCACAGCAAGATATTGCTCAGGCAACTAAGATTGTACGAAGTATGATTTGTGAATGGGGGATGAGTGATCATTTGGGAACTGTAGCGTATGATGAACGCTCTGATGCAGCTCCCACAGGTTATGGGTCGTATTATGAAAAGAGTTACTCAGAGGAAACAGCTAAGGCTATTGATAGTGAGCTTAAAACTCTTTTAGATTCTGCATATCAAAGAGCTTTGGATATTATTAATAGTCATAAGGAAGAGTTGGAGCTTATGACTCAAATGTTAATAGAATTCGAAACTCTAGATTCTAAAGATGTTAAAGAAATTATGGATCATTCTTGGGATGCAGAGAAGAAACGTGCCCGTATGAAAGAAGAGGGGATGTTGTACAAAAAAGTCTCCGAAGATCTTCCTCCTCCTCCTCCTCAGGAAAATGTGCAAGATGGAACGAGTCTGAAGTTTAATACAAGTACGTAGTGTATTGAAAAGTTTCGGATTAAAAAAAGAGTCCTAAAAAAGGGCTCTTTTTTTTTAGATGTAGAAAAAGAATGAAAACAAAAAATAAAGCTAAGAAAAAGTAATTTTCTTAGCTTTATATTCTTTTTGAAAAGACACTAAATAATAGGATTATCCTTCTAACGTTGCTTTATGACTAAGTTTAAGCTGTCCTTTTTCATTGATGCTGAGCAGCTTAACGGAAAGTGTGTCACCTTCTTTTACGAAATCGGCCGTATTGCTAACTTTTTGTTTAGACAATTCAGAAATATGGCAGAGACCTTCTTTCCCTGGGAGAATTTCTACAAATGCTCCAAAGTTTGTAATGGATGTAACACGACCATTATAAATCTTTCCAACTGCGACTTCTCCTGTTAATCCTTCAATAAGCTCTTTAGCTTTATCGATAGACTCCTGAGTACTTGCAGCGATGTTAATAACCCCGTTATCATTAATATCAACCTGAGCTCCAGATCGTTCGATAATCTGACGGATTTGCTTCCCTCCGGGACCAATTACCGTCGCAATCTTCGAAGTATTAATCTGCATAGTCTCAATGCGAGGAGCATATTTAGAAATCGTTCCCTTAGGAGAGGACATAACTTCTGTCATAAGGTTAAGGATATGGCCACGTCCTTGTTTAGCTTGCGCCAATGCTTGTGCCATGATCTTATGCGTAATGCCCTCTACTTTGATATCCATCTGGAAAGCTGTGATACCCTCAAAAGTCCCAGCAACTTTAAAATCCATATCTCCGAGATGATCTTCTATCCCTGAAATATCGGATAACACGATGGCGCGATCTTGGTCCAAAATCAAGCCCATAGCAATACCTGCTACAGGAGCTTTGATTGGTACTCCTGCATCCATTAATGCTAAACAACCTCCGCATACAGAAGCCATGGATGAAGATCCATTAGATTCTGTAATGTTAGACTCTACTCGAACTGTGTAAGGGAAATGCGATGCTTCAGGAAGAACATGGCTGAGAGCCTTTTCTGCGAGTTTCCCATGTCCTATTTCCCGTCTACCAGGAGATCCTATTCTGCCAACTTCTCCTACGGAGAAAGGAGGGAAGAAATACTGCAAATAGAAACGAGCAGCACCATCTCCATTTAGATCTTCGAATCGCTGCGCCATATTCTCTCCTCCTAAAGTACACACAGCCAAGCTTTGTGTCTCTCCTCGAGTAAACAAGCAGCTTCCGTGTGTTCTTGGAAGGAAGGAAGTTTCTATAAAAATAGGACGAATCTCTGTGGTGGATCGTCCATCTACACGAATACCAAGCTTCTTAATTAAAGCCCGCATTTGATTAGATTTTGCAGTCTTGAAAGCTGCTTTTACATTCAATAAAGAGAAATCACTTTCTTCCTGAACGAGATTTGTAATGACAGATTCTTCTAACTCTTGCGTTGCTTTTGCCAAAGCTTCTCTATCTCGAAAAGATAGCGCCTTTTCAAATTTTTCTCGAATGAAATTCGAAACAACATTTTGCACGTTTTCTGGTATATCAAGAACAGAAGAGAGTCGTTTCTCCTTACCAATAGCTTTTTGCCATTCCTCAATAGCGTCACATATCTTGGCTATATGTGTTTGACCAAAAGCAATCGCTTCCAGTACTTGGTCCTCTGTTAAAAAGTCGCAATGCCCCTCAATCATTAACACAGCAGAAGCTGTACCTGCCATAACTAAATCGAGTTTTGAGGAATCCAACTCATCCTTTGTTGGGTTAATTACCCATTTTCCTTCAATGAGACCAACGCGCACACCTGCAACAATGCAGTTCTGAGGGACCTCTGAAATGGCCAAAGCGGCAGAAGCTCCACAGATAGCTAAAGGATCTGGTAATGTTTTCCCATCATAAGACCAAACATAGGACAAAACTTGAACGTCTTGCATAAGTCTATTAGGAAACGACGGCCGCAAAGAACGATCTATTAACCGAGATATGAGAATCTCTTTCTCAGAAGGTCGTCCTTCGCGCTTGAGGAATCCTCCGGAAGTTTTTCCTGCGGAAGAAAATTTTTCTTGGTAATCCACCCTGAAGGGTAGAAAATCCACAGCCTCTAACAACGAGGCTGCGCATGCTGATGAGAAAACCCAAGTTTCATTCATTTTAACAAGAACTGCTCCATCGGCCTGGCGAGCTATTTTCCCTGTTTCGAAAATTAATATTTTATCCTTGTCTAACTCAACAGAAAAAGTCTCAAAAGCCATGGAGCTGTCCTAGAAATGAAATTGGATATTATTTTCTCAAATTAAGGCGAGCAATTAAATTCTTGTATCTTTCAGTGTCAGTAGAATTTAAGTACTCTAAAAGTTTTCTTCTTTGACCAACTAGCTTTAGCAAAGCCAAACGAGAATTCTGATCTTTAGGAGATCGTTTAAGATGCTCCTTGAGTTCTGTGATGTGTTCAGTCAAAATGGCGATTTGCACATCTGCTGAACCAGTGTCTTTTTCATGAAGTTGAAATTTTTTAGTAATCTCTTCTTTAGTGCCCTTGTCCAAAGACATTCGATGTCTCCTTAAATACAAAAAATGCCGTAATGACCGATTATACCTAAGAGGTTTGTTAATGTACATCTTTTGCTAGAGTAAGAAGTTTTTTTTCTTTGTGTAGGAGTTCTGTGATATGGTATGAGGGCTTTTTGATTTGTGAAAAATTAATTAATTAAAGGAAAAGCTTTTTTATTAAGTTATAGCTTGTTTTATGTGCATAAAAAAAGATTTATTTTTCATGAAGAAGGCTTTAGATGAGGCCAGGAAGGCATATGAACGAGATGAGGTTCCTGTTGGTTGCATCATTGTTCATAAAGATAGAATTATTGCCAGAGGACACAATAGTGTGGAGCAGTTGAAAGATCCAACGGCACATGCTGAAATGATTTGTATTGGTGCTGCGGCAGAGCATTTGGAGAACTGGAGATTGATAGACACAGTTCTTTATTGCACTTTAGAACCATGCTTGATGTGCGCGGGGGCAATTCAACTAGCGCGTATTCCTAGAATTGTTTGGGGGGCTCCGGACTTGCGTTTAGGTGCTGGTGGAAGTTGGTTAAATGTTTTTTTAGAAAAACATCCCTTTCATCAAGTAGAATGTTGTGCAGGGATTTGTCATGAAGAATCCGAATTGTTAATGAAAAAATTTTTTTTAGAAAAAAGAAAGACAAAGGATGAAAAACGAAATTTTCGCACTACTTAATCATCTGTATGCTGAACAAGAAAAGCGATTGATGTCTTTGGGAGCTACGATGGTTACTGGTCTGACTAAAGATGATCTCTTACAGCCCATGGACTATAGTGAATTAGAAGAGAGCCCCTGTTTTAGGTTTGAAGAGGGGGTTTTAAATGGGATCGGAGAGGTTCGAGCTGCTTTGTATTCTTTTTTTTCTGACCAAGAAGATTGCGTCTTCGAGAAGACTGCTAGCGATATAGCCCCCTGTACGGATTAGGGATGTTCTCTTTATGGCAAAATAAGATAGATAAAGCCATAGACAGGACTGAACCGATCAAGGCAGCGTAGGCCCCGACAATAATTAAAATAAGAAAGTAGAAATTTAAAAGAAGGACGAAACTCCACTTTCTTGATAAGGAAATGGGAAAAAGGGGAAGGGTTAATCTTTTTTCTGGATCTAGGAAGACACGAACAACCAGAAGAGCACAGATAAGACTTTCTGGTCCAAAGAAGGCTTGAGGGCTATCAATCAACCACAAAAAAGCCCAAACAGTGAGCCCAATAACGCCTACCTCTGCTGTGAGCAGGAATACGAAGCGACCTGCTCCCAGTTTCCGAATAATCGTATCTGTTGCCTTATAAAAAAGGATGAAATCTAAAGTATTACGCATAAGCAAGCGTTGCGTAATTTCCAAACTTCCGACGTCTCCAAGCTTAAGAGTATCTGCTGTGACAAGAGGATAGGTGAGCCATTGCCAAAAATAATGTTGATTAATTCCTTCTACAGATAAAGCCAGCCATTCTACAGGACCGCGCATTTGAAAAAATTTTTGTAAAAAAAATGAAATAAAAGGAGCTGAGCAAGAAGTAGCGAGTACCAAAAGAGGAAGTTGTTGAAGAGCCCTACCTAAAAAGGGAGTGTGCTTATATTTGTCTGGGAAGATAACTCTCATAAAGGAGAGGCCTTTTTACAAAAGTATTTATAATAGCTCCTATTATCTAGGCTGTGTTTTTGGCTGTCAACCTTCCTTTTATCTCGGTAAGTTTGTTTTTTAGGGGTGCGCGGAGGAAAACGCACCCAATTGTTAGTCTGAAGGGGAAGTTGTGAGATTTGCTTTAATAGTTAGATCTACAAGAGAAGAGAGTAGAGCGGAGACAGCTTGAAGGATTTGCATCGATTCGGAGGATGTAGCATTAACTGTTTTTTGGTTTGCTTGAGCTCGTTGTTGAGCGGCGGACAACTCTTGCTGGATAAGCTCTCTGTTTGCTGAGATTTGTTGGTTGGACGTTTGGAAAGCTTGAATTGTGGTGTTATTGGTATATTCGTCTGTAGAATTTGGTTTTGGTGTCAATGATGGGACGTATAGCAAAGGAATGTTAATTAATTCTTTTGTTTTACGTTGCTGCTCAAGAGTATTTTCTTGCAGAACAGACATGATAGCGTGGCTGTATTCTGTAGTTGATACGGAAAGTTGCAACATGACTGCGATACAAAAGTACATAGCAGACTGCTTATTGATCTCGATGGATATTGGATTCATCAGTGTAGAGTCTGGTATGACCACAGTTTTTTCAGGAAGAATAGGGATGACTGCACTACTCATTAGATGTCCTTTTTTTATATGTTTGCGATCAAGCTAACGATTTGTGAGAACGTTTGGATGAGCGCCTGACCAACTTGCAAGGATTGTTGGATAATGTTGTTATTTGTGTTCAGGTTACTAGAAATAACTTGAGAAGCATTTCCTAGTCCGGATATTTGGTTTTGGATAGCCTGTCTGGATGCTCCCACTGCCTGGTTAACGGATTGTACGTTTTGTAAATAGGAGGAGTTTTGCGAATTGACCTGGTTTTTTGGAATTGTTGTGTATTGGTACAAAGCTTCTTGGTTATTTAAGAATGTTTGTGCTGCAGCATTAGCTTGTAACTGTTCTGCAACTAAAGAGAGATTGTTTTGGGCTACAAGAACAGATTGATAAATGTAGTAAACTGTAACAATAAGTGGATTTGAGTCTTTAGCAAAACGAGCTATGATCTCATCCGCTGTTGCAGAGTTCGCTGTGCCTGTAACTGGGGGTGTTTCAGGTAGCTCTACAGCGGCTTTCACTGGTTCTAAAGGAAGATGCCACATATCTGCCTCAAAAATTAGTTGATAGGGTTAAGACAGGGGTTTATTCAATTGATTAACAGTACTTCCCACAGAGTTCAGTGTCTTAATGAAGGAGGAGTTTTGCTGGGCGATCTGCTGCATGATGTTGATGTTTGTGGATGCATGGGAAAGGATAATTTGTCCGTTTTGTCGAGCAGTTACTAATTGATCTTGAATGTTAGAACGTTGCGCGGAGTAGTTTTGGTTCTGGTTCTGTACTCGTGTAATCTCATCCTCTTTCGCTCCGGCATTAACGACAGCGTATTTAATGCGATTAGTTTCTTGGTTTAATTGTTGCTGGATATTAGTATTGTCGTTGAGTTGTTGAGATTGTGTGAGAATCGTTTGTTGGCGTATTTCTACAGCTCCCAAAAGAAGTGAGTAAATACTGAACAAAAGTTCTGCCATTGGAGGCGTTCTTAGAGGTTCTAAAGGAGGTAGTGAAGAGACATATTTAGTGTCTCCTGTTTGCTGGATAGGTACTGACATATTCTAAAAATTTTTTTGTTTTTATTTTTTATTTTACCAGCAATTTCTCACTTTAATAAAAATAATAATTTGTTCTAAAAATAAGCCTCTTATTTAACCCCTTTTCTTTTAAGCTCTAACAGCCTTGGAGAGGGGATCTAGAGGCCTATTTTGTGTTTGGATGGAAATTCGGACAGTTATTGGTAATGAGAATTCCTGTTTGAAGGGTGTTTTTAAGCAGAAATTTTCAGAATAGTGTAAGTAATTGTATTAAAGCTTTTTGCGAAATGCTGCAGAGAGTGTTTTAGGCAAAAAATGTTTTCCTACGTGGGGGGCTGTGTGTCAGAGGTTAAAGACTGCGAGCAATTGGATTTTTTAGGAGATAATGATATTAGTGCTTATATAGTACTAACTTGTGGGCGACTCTCGGCAGATGGGAAAATGAACGTCGAGATGATCTATGAAGGGGATCGAGAATTGGTTAGCTTTTTGTTGACCAAAGCGTTAGCTTCTTTGGAGCAGCCCTAAACAGAAAAGAGGGGTCTGATGGGATTCGGAACTGTAAGAGGAAAAGGAAAAGCTTTAAAATCCTTCTTCCTAAAGCCTCTACAGAATCTTGAAGTGAGGCTTTTCTTTATACCTATAGTGCTATTCTTAGGGGGGATCGGTTGTTTATCCTTGGTTCCCTCGCTTCCCTTGCTGGTTGTTTTGGGTATTATGAGTATCTTCGTTGCTCTAGTTTCCTTTCTTCACGGTTGGGGATATGGAATATCTGTAATAGGGGCGATTTCTTTAGGGTTAGTGCTTTGTAGTAATTTTTCTGTGCCTACTTTCTGGGGTGGGCTACTGACTCTTACATTCATTGTTTCCTATGGAATCCTACTTCTCGGTATATCTTTAGTTGAGGGGCTTATAGAAGAAAAGACAGCGTCTTTAACAAAGTTAGCGACTTTACGTGATGAACTTCAGGAATCGTATAATCGCCAAGTGCAAGAACGAAAAGAGGGAGAGCGTTTTTTTGAGGGGAGGATATTGGCTTTGGAAGAGGAGCTTTCTGTTTGTCGCAAGCATCTTGAAGAAATCTCAAGGAAATACGAGCATACAGATAGAGATTTGCAAATTCTTATTAGCCAAAGAGATGATTGGTTGAAAGATTATTCGATTCTTCATCAAGAGTATGTTCGTGTTGCTACAGGAGGAGAAGAAGGAGCTTTTTTCCCTTGGACTGTTTTTGAAGGGAACCTAGAAAAAGAAGCTTGCGACCCACAGTTTCTTCTTGAGGTAGAGAATAAAATTGCTCATCTAGAGAAGACCTGCGAAGAGGAAACCTGTGGAAAGCGATATGCTGAGGAGTGTTTGGAAAAAGCTTTAGCAGATTTGTTAGAGGCTATTCGTCATCGAGAAGTTCTGGAAAGGGAAAATATCAGGAAGGATAGTGAGATAGAGTCTTTAAAACAAGAGATAGTTACAGAAAAACTGCTTAGCCATTCTGCTAATCACGAGAGGGCTGTTTATAAAGGCAAGTATTTACAACTGAGAGAGCAGTTTAAGGCTAAAGATGCTTGTCTTAGAAAGGCTAGACAAGAGCGGTTTTTAGCTCAGGAACAACTATTAACGCTAAAAAGAGAAGAAGAAGCCTCGAATCCATCTGCGATTGATAATCTTTTTATTATTCAGGATCTTTTGTCTCAGATTGAGGCTTTGGAAGAAGAGATTATTTGTTTAGAAGGGTTAGTACTTCATAACCAGAATCCGTAATAAGTACGGTGTGCTCCCACTGTGCACTAGGCTGATGATCGCAGGTTCGTGCTTCCCAGTGATTTATTGGATCGATGCATCCTTCTTTTTTCCCTACATTGATCATAGGTTCGATGGTGAAAATCATACCTGGGGCTAGGGGGATCTTACAAGAGTTTCTGTGATGCGCTACGTAGGGATTTTCGTGGAATTTTACTCCTACTCCGTGGCCTACAAATTGATCAACAACAGAGAATCCATACCGTGCTGCGCAATTTTCAATTACTTCTCCAATTTCGTACAGAGGAAGATTAGGCTCTAAAATCGCTATTGCTTCGTTAAGAGCTTTCAGAGAGGCTTCACAGACTCTTCTTTTTATCTCAGAAACTTCCCCTATCATCACCATTCTGCTACAGTCTCCATAGAATCCATCTACAATGCAAGAGACGTCAATATTCATAATATCCCCATTTTGTAAAGGAATGTCATTGGGGATGCCGTGGCAAATGACTTCATTGAGTGAAGTGCAGATAGTTTTTGGGAAAGGCGGTTGTCCATAATTAAGCGGAGCTGGAATGGCCTTGTAGTCTTTGTGGAGTTCTTGGGATAAACGATCGAGCTCGTTTGTAGTTACGCCTTCTTTTGCAGCTTCGCATAAAGCGTTAAGAATTTGAGCAGTTACTTGACAGGCATGACGAATTTTCTTTATTTGCTCGGGTGTTTTGATGATAATACCATAGCGAGAAGCATAAAATTGTCTTAAATTATCGTCAGGACGTTCTGGTTTAGCCGGGGAGTGGCAATGTTTCCATTTTTTCTGGCTACCACACCAACAAGGATCATTTCTTTTCATAAAAGGAAAACCAAAAAAAAGATTTCTGATTCATTTGTTTCTTTTTTGTGTAAGGGATGCTTTATGGCATCACATAATACCCTATATTAAAAGCTGTGGAGAAAGCTTTCAGTATAAGGTTGACAGACATCAAAGCTAAACTAATACTAAATAAACGCTCTAATGCTAACAATCCCATTTGGCCAAATAGGCGATTAATGGGGCTAGAGAGGAGTAGCGTAATTAGAGAAAAAAGCCAAGCGAGCAGAATAGCTCCCAAAACAACCTCTTTAGAGAAAATACCCTCTTCCATATGCCCTAGAGTGGAGGTGATCATTGCGGGCCCTGTAATAATAGGAAAGGCCAAAGGAAAGAAAACAGGTTCTTCTTTGTTTTGTTTTAAGGCCTCCGTATGAGGAGGGAGAGCTTTCATCATGTCAATAGCAATAGCTCCGAGAAGCAGCCCTCCTGTCAATTGGAACGCTGGTAGAGTGATACCTAGTAAACGGAAGAAACTTCGTCCAAAAGTTATGAATAAAAACAGCAGGAGCAAAGCGTAGATGGACTCCCTTAAGATGATACGTTGTTGTTTTCGGAAAGAAAATTTTTTCAATAAGGCAACAAAAACAGGCAAAGAACCTAAAGAATTGAAAAGGGCATAAAAAAGTAGAGTAAGGCGAAATAAGGAATGTAGCATAATACACTTGCCTTCTTATAGGAAAGTTTGCTGTAAGCCTGATACCAGGAGTTGTGCGCCTACGATCACGACTGCAAGTCCTAAAATTGTCTGTATCGCGATTATTGCTTGGGAGCCTTCTTTGTTAGTTACTTGGAGAACAAGAGTGGTGGTTGCCATCATTAGCCAAGAGAAAAATAGAAGAGCACCAACAATAGAAAATGGGAGATTCTGTGTAGTTAGGGGGGCACAAGCACATAGCCAAGAAGGCCCGATCATTAAAGGAAGAGCAATAGGGAATATTTTAGGAGAGCGGGAAAAGGAAGGGAGCTTAGTCCAGGAAGCTACTTGAGTATTTCGAAGAATGGCTCGCATTCCCACTAGCATAACTCCACATCCTCCAACAACAGTAGTTGCACAAGCTGGAGTTTGTAGGGAGTAGAGAAGTTTCGATAGGGCAGGATACAGAATCAATGAGCCGATAAGAGCAAAAAAACTTTCTCGGATCAATAGCAAAGCTTTGTTTCTTTTAGATAAATTGTCCAAGACTCTATTAAGGACTTCAATATTCGTTGTAGAATCTGCTGCTAAAAACAAGATGCAACTTTGAGACAGCAAAAAAAATGGCCAATCCATAAGACATTTATAAAAAGGTTTGTATTTTATTCTGAAAGAAGAGCGTGCTCCATTTTCAGCAATCAAGATTCTCTAAATCGCATGCAAGAGTGTAGTTTAAGATGAGATTTAACGAAACCTAATAATTAAAAAAGAAACCAAATAAATTTTTTATTCTAAAAAAGTATTTTCTTTTACTGAAAAGACTCAATATCAAAGGCGTTGATGGATGCTTGCAGATCTGGGTAAGTGGAAGATAGGGTAAAGAGGAGTGTTTGTAGTAGTTCTTGTGATAAAGGAGATTGGGTTCTAGCTAATAGAGGAATAGTAGCTTCCCATTGTGCTTGTTCATCAGACAATACTTTAGGTGAGTTTTTGGTTACTTTTACGTAAACTGCGAAAGCCTCTTGAGGATGCTCGCGACAAAACTCTAAACTTCGTGATAAAGCCTTTTGCATACTATAAAGAGATTGAGGAGTTGTAGCAAGAGATCCCTTTTTCCCGCAAATGAGGAGCTGTGGACCAGTGGGGAGGCCGTAGGTATCGGATAGGAAACAACTGGTAGGCATTCCTTTCAAAGAAATAGTTACCCCTTCAATGTTATAGAAAGCTCCGTATAAAAAATCTATTTGACGGGTAAGCATAGGAGAAATCATATCTGCGCTGACGTTTTTAATATCAGAAGGTACGACATGATGTTTACGTAAAAATTCCAGTAAATGAGGTAGTTTTTGTGAGTCATTGAGACAGAAACCGAGTACGCGGTTGTTAAGATCTTCTAGTTTTTCTATACCCTCATTGGTCCGGTAGATAAGGCCTTGTAAAGAGCTGTCAATAAGTCTTCCTACAATCTGAATAGGAGCCCCTTTGATTGCGGCTTTTAATATTCCTAGGCTGTGGTAAAGCGTATAGTCAACTTTTTCAAGCAAAAGATGGGGAACGGAAGAGCATGTGTCTGTATTTTTCTGTAAGGTTAGGGAGATTCCTTCATCTAAAAAAAATCCTTTCTCTATCCCAACATAAAGAGGGATATGATTGGGATTAGGCGTCCAGTCTAACAACAAAACAAAAGATTGCGTAGAGAGTGGGGGAATTGTTATGGGCTTCTTTTCTAGGAGAAATAATCCGAGGAGTGTAGCAAGAGGGATTAGAGCAAAGACCCACTTCTTTTTTCGAGTTTTGGTTTTACTTTTTTCTATTCTAAAGAAAGAAAAGATGCTGCGTTCAAGAAGAAGGACGCCGTGAAATAAACTTAGGGTAAGCAATGTGAGCAAGGATAATCCTGCTAAAGCCATTGTCATATCATAGTTTCGACGACTTTCTAAGATGAGGATTCCTAACCCTGATTGGGAAGCCACCCATTCTCCAGCAAGAGTTGCAAATCCTGCAGAACTCATAGCAATTTTAAGCCCGGAAAAAATGTGAGGCAAACCATAAGGAATTCTTAACTTGAAAAGGGTTTGCCAGCTTGTTGCTCGACAAAGAATAAATTGTTCCAGGAGTTCTTCCGGAGGATTTTTAATTCCTTGATAGATGGTTAGAGCCAATGGGAAAAAAATACTTAAGGCTGTGGGAATGATCACTGCTCTTGTTCCCCATCCAAACCAAAGAACAACTAAAGGAGCTAAAGTGAACATAGGAAGACATTGTACTAAAACACATAAGGGGTGTAACAGGCCACAAGTAGAAGGGAAGAGAAACATTGTGGAGGAAAATAGAATGGCTAATAGTAATGCTAAAAAGAATCCTCCTAAAATACCTTGGGCAGTATACGAAGCATGCTGAAGTAATAGCGAATAGGAGTGTATCCCCGTCACAAGTATCTTGGATGGTGGGGGGCATATAAAGCCGAAGTTGGGATGGTTTTGTGCGAAGAATTCCCAAATCCCGATCAAAAAAATGATGATGAGTGCGTAGCTAGTAATGGTTTTCATAAAAGGAAAAGGGAATCTATCGGTGGGGGAATCATAAGGAAAGAGGGCATATGCGGCAAGAGAATGATAGCTTAGGAATTGTATTGGTTCCTGAAGATAAATTATTTGGAGCTCAAACTGGACGTTCACAAGAGTTTTTTGCTTATGGTAAAGAGTTGATGCCTATAGAGGTAATTCATGCATTAGTAACCATTAAGAAATGTGCTGCCAAGGCGAATGGAGATTTGCAGTGTTTGGATGCAAAAAGAAGGGACATGATTGTTGCTGCAGCAGATGAAATTTTATCTGGAGAATTGAATGAGCACTTCCCTTTAAAAGTCTGGCAAACAGGAAGCGGAACCCAAAGCAATATGAATGTGAATGAGGTTATCGCCAATTTAGCTATTAAGCGTCATGGAGGAGAGATTGGAAGTAAACATCCTGTTCATCCCAATGATCATGTAAATAAATCCCAATCTTCGAATGATGTTTTTCCTACCGCTATGCATATAGCTGCAGTGAAAAGCATAAAACATTCTTTAATTCCGGCTTTGGAACATTTACAAAGAGTGATTGATGCAAAAGTTCTGGAGTTTGCTCGAGATATTAAGATTGGAAGAACGCATTTAATGGACGCTGTACCCATGACCCTTGGGCAGGAGTTTTCAGGATACAGCTGCCAATTGCGTAATTGCTTAGAGAGAATAGGGTTTTCTTTAACTCATCTTTATGAGTTAGCTATTGGAGGAACTGCTATCGGAACGGGGTTGAATGTTCCTGAAGGGTTTGTAGATAGGGTAATTCATTATTTAAGACAAGAGACCGGGGAGCCTTTTATTCCTGCGTCTAACTATTTTGCTGCATTATCGAATCATGATGCTTTAGTGCAGGCTCATGGGTCCCTTACTGTTTTGGCTTGTTCTCTAATTAAAATTGCTACAGATTTAAGTTTTTTAGGATCAGGACCTCGTTGCGGATTAGGAGAGATTTTTTTCCCGGAAAATGAGCCGGGATCATCAATTATGCCAGGGAAAATCAATCCTACTCAAAGTGAAGCTTTGCAAATGGCTTGTTCTCAGGTTATTGGGAATAATCAGTCCATCATTTTTGCAGGGACTAAAGGAAATTTTGAACTAAATGTCATGAAGCCTGTGATTATTTATGATTTTTTGCAGTCAGTAGATTTGCTTTCAGGGGCTATGCGCTCTTTTGCAGATTATTTTGTTTGTGGGTTAAGGGTGAATAAAACCCAATTACAGAAAAATGTCGAAAGATCTTTGATGTTAGTCACAGCTCTAACGCCCATCTTGGGATATGATAAATGTTCGAAGATCGCATTGAAAGCTTTTCATGAGAATCTCAGCCTTAAAGAAGCCTGCGTATCATTAGGATTTTTGTCTGAACATGAGTTTGATACGCATGTTATCCCAGGATTGATGCTTGGGAAAAAAGAAGGAGGATAGATCTCAGAAAATAAGGCTGTACGGACACATATTGTCCGTACAGTCACAGATAGCAGGTCATTGAGAAGATTTACTTTCTAATTTGATCAATGCTTTTGCAAATAATAATGCTCCTTTTATGTTTGAGAATATGTGATCTACCCCGATTAGCTCATCGACGTGATATCTTCTCAAATCATTAAGAGGGGTTTTCTTCACTCCGGCTAAAAGCAGTAAAGTACCTTGTCGGTCACATTCTAAGAAGAATTCTTCTAAAGCATGCATAGCTGATGCATCTATTGTAGGAACCCTGCTCATACATAGAATGAAGATTTTTGGAGGAGTTTCTATTTCGTTTAATAAATTTTTTAGTCTATCTGCGATTCCAAAGAAAAAAGGGCCATTGATTTCATAAATTTCTGTAGAAGGAGGAACCTCATTTTTGCTGAACAGCAAATCATTTTGAGGTTGCTCGGATTCATCAAAATATTTTGCGGTAGAAATCACATCAGAAAGATCACTCATTTGCTTCATAAATAGGAAGGCTGCGAGCATCATACCCACTTGTACTGCAGAAGTGATTGTAGTCATGACTGTAAGAATAAACACTGTCAACAAAACAAGAATATCTTTCTTAGGAGCTGTGAATAAATGAATGAAATGGTGGATTTCACTCATATTCCAGGCAATTAAAATTAAGACTGCGGCTAGGCACGTTAGAGGTATTTTGATCGTTAAAGGGGCTAAAAGCAGTAAGATGAAGGAGAGGCAGATCGCATGGATGATCCCTGCCATAGGAGTGCTAGCTCCGCATTTAATACTTGCCGTTGTCCTTGAAAGAGAGCCTGTAACGGGCATGCCTGCGAATAAGGAAGTCCCAATGTTAGCAATCCCTTGGCCAATTAGCTGGCAGTTAGATTGATGTCTCCATCCAGTCATTCCATCAGCAACTACGGCGGCCAATAGAGTTTCTATTCCGGATAAGACCGCAATCGTCAAAGCATCTGGCATGAGCTGTAGCATTTTTGTAATGCTAATATGAGGGAAAATCGGACTGGGTAAAGCACTAGGAAGAGTTCCGTAACGACTACCGATCGTGGGAATGTCTATTTTAAGAATCCATACCAAGGTTGAGGCAATGATGATTGAAATCATCACTCCAGGATAGCGTGGCTTGAAGTTCCGAAAATAGATCATAAGAAGCAGAGTAAATAATCCAACTGCAAAAGTCTTGCTATCCCAGGTCCATAGGTAGTCCCAATACGCTACCCATTTCCCAATAAAATCTAGAGGAACACCATCTCCCATTTGAAGCCCAAGGAAATCTCGGATTTGGGAAGAAAAAATGATGACTGCAATGCCTGTTGTGAGTCCTGTAACCACTGGATAAGGCATATATTTAATGAAGGTGCCCAATCCTGCGAGGCCAAAAATAATTAAGAATATTCCAGCCATCAACGTGATGGTAAATAGTCCATCTTCTCCATATTTGACGCCAATGCAGTAGAGGATGGAGATAAAGGAACTTGTAGGTCCCGATATCAGCACACGACTGCCCCCCAAAGCAGAGGCAAGAAAGCCTCCAATGATGGAGGCTAATAACCCTTGCAATGGAGAAACTCCTATCCCTATCGCAATGGCAATAGCTAAAGGGAAGGCTAGAATTCCTGCAGTAAGCCCTGCGATAAAGTCTTTTTTCAATGTATTAAAAGAATACCCTTCTTTTAAGCAGGTAACTAATTTAGGGACAAGATGTTTGAAGGATAGGGAAACTTTCACCAAAAGGCCTCTTCCGTATTCAAAAAAAAGACGTTCTTTTTCTTATAGTAGAAAGGAATTTATCTAACTAGAGGAGAGGAATTTTAGTCTAAGGACTCTCTTCTAGTCTAGGATTGCCTTTCTATCTTTTTATCACGAATAGAGACTAAAGCGTAGTTTCTTTACAGATCTATTTCCAAAGGCTTTGGCAATGAATTCGTGATGTATCAGTTTTGCATTTAATAAGATGTCTAGACAATTAGTCGTTTTCATCTGCAAGGGGGAGCTTGTATGTTTATTAGGGACCTCCGACGCAAATATGGCGTAGTGAAAACAAAAGCGGGAACACTTTTGATGAAAAAGGTTTTCTATGCAACAGTTTTGCAGATAGAAAAGACTAGGAAATCTACTTTGTTAGTTAAAATAAAGAATTTTTTTGAGAAACGCAAGTGTTGATACTTTATAATTTTAATTTTTTTTCGCCAAAAATCTTGGAGTGATTTCTTCTTTATTAAAAGCTAAGGTTTTCGCTGTAGTGCTGAAAACTATTTTTGTGTAACATAGCCTAGGTCTTTGTAAGCTCGTCTTTCGAATGAGATCTTTTCTAAAGGTTGTCATGGTGTTAAGAGCTTGGAGACGAGTTCAAGATCTAGATCTGTGTACGAGGTGAGCGTTCTGACCATCACGTACATCAGCGTATGTACGCAAAGTCTTGTGGTTTCTCGTGATTGTTTTTGCCTAAGTTTCTGTGGGCTCTTAGTTTTTGGAATGAAGTCCTCGGAGTAAGGCGCTTGTCGAGGTCTTTATGTTAAAATTTCAGTTATGCGCGCTGTTCCTGTTCGGGTATCTTGCGATAATTTTTGAACACATTGTTCGAGTGAATAAGTCTGCTGTGTCTCTGGCTATGGGAGGTTTAATGTGGTTGGTTTGTTTCTCCCATATGCCTCATATCGACCATGCAATGATGGTTGAAGAGATTGCGGATATGGCACAAGTGATTTTCTTTTTATTTGCTGCGATGGCAATTGTCGAGCTCATAGATGCACATAAAGGATTTTCTGTTGTTGTTCGGTGCTGTAAAGTTGAGTCGAGAAATGTTCTTCTTTGGGTTTTGCTTACTCTTTCCTTTTTCTTGTCAGCGGCCTTAGATAATCTTACCTCTATTATTATTATTATTTCGCTTCTGAAGCGTCTTGTTAAAGTTCGAGAAGATCGATTATTACTAGGAGCTCTCTGTGTAATCGGGGTTAATGCTGGAGGAGCTTGGACGCCTTTAGGAGATGTTACTACGACAATGCTTTGGATCAACAATAAGATCTCTACGGCTGGGATCATTACTTCGCTGTTTCTTCCTAGTGTTGTCTGTGTGCTGGTTGCAGGGTGCTGCGGTCAGTTACTTTTAAAGAAGCGACATTGTTCCGGATTAGTAGAGGATTTTGACAGAGAACCAGCTCTTCCTAAAAGTAATTTGATTGCTTGTGTTGGCTTTGGATCTTTGCTCATGATTCCTATGTGGAAAGCTGTACTGGGAGTTCCTCCTTTTATGGGAGCGTTACTAGGGCTTGGCTTAGTTTGGCTTGTGAGTGACTGGATTCATTCTCCTCATGGTGAAGGACGTAGTCATTTACGTATGCCGCATATTTTGACGCGAATCGACATTTCCTCTGTTACATTCTTTATTGGGATTTTGTTAGCTGTTAATGCATTGGCTTATTCACATGTGTTACAAGATTTGTCTGTAGGTATGGATACATTGTTTTCCCGTAACACTCTTGCTGTTTTACTCGGCTTGGTTTCGAGTGTTTTAGATAATGTTCCGTTAGTTGCTGCCACCATAGGTATGTATGATCTTCCTTTGAATGATCCTCTCTGGAAACTGATTGCGTATGCTGCGGGAACTGGAGGAAGTATTCTCATCATTGGATCGGCTGCGGGCGTAGCTTTCATGGGTATGGAAAAAGTTAGTTTCGGCTGGTATGTGAAACATATTTCTTGGATTGCTTTAGCTAGTTATTTCGGAGGATTGGTTGTATATTTTTTGATGGAAAATTTGATGTATTTTTTCATGTAGGCCTCTCAGAACAATTTCTGGGGCTGTTTTCTTTAAAACGCCTTTAAATAAAGGGGCTCTTATCCTATTATGAGCCCCTTTTAAATGGAAAAATGGGTTTTGGAGAATATCAATTATGAAAATGAATAGGTTTTTGCTATTGTTGCTCACTTTTTCTTCCGCTGTACACTCTCCTTTGCGAGGAGAGAGCTTGGTCTGCAAAAATGCTTTAAAAGACTTACATTTTTTAGAGAATTTGTTACAGGTCAAGTATGCTCCTAAGGTTTGGAAGGAGGAGTATCTAGGTTGGAATCTTTCTGAAAGCGTCGTTTATGCGCAGCAGAAGCTGTGTTCAGTCGAGAATCCTTCGACAAGCTTTTGTCAGCAGGTAATCGCTGATTTTATTCAAGAGTTGAATGATTTTCATGCAGGGGTAACTTTCTATGCTGTAGAAAATGCTTATCTTCCTTATTCATTACAGAAGAGTAGCGATGGACATTTCTATTTTGTAGATGTGATGACTTTTTCCTCTGATATCCGTATCGGAGATGAGTTGTTAGAAGTAGATGGATGTCCCGTGGAAGAAGTGCTTGCTACTTTATATGGAGGCAATCATAAGGGGACTCTTGCTGAAGAATCGGCTGCTTTACGCACCTTATTCTCCCGAATGGCTTCTTTGGGTCATGAAGTTCCTTCTGGACGAGTTTCTTTAAAGGTTCGACGTCCGTCCTCTGGCTCTATCAAAGAGGTACGTGTACAGTGGCGTTACACTCCAGAAGGTGTAGGAGATTTATCTGCGATAGCTCCTTCTATCAAGGCTCCTCAGTTACAAAAATCTATGAGAGGACTGTTCCCTAAGAGAGACAATCATCACGCTAGTTCTTTGTTCCATTCTCCAATGGTTCCTCATTTTTGGGCAGAGTTGCGTAATCATTATGCGACTAGTGGTTTGAAAAGTGGGTATAATATTGGAAATGCGGATGGCTTTTTCCCTGTGATGGGCCCTGTCCTTTGGGAATCGGAAGGGCCTTTTCATGCCTATATTTTCCCTATAGTTGATGAACGCGGGATCCGCCACAATATAGGATTTCTAAGAATCGCTACATATGGTTGGCAAGAAATGGAAGACGTAGATCCTATGGGTCCTCCTCCTTGGGAAGAGTTTGCAAAGATCATAGACCTATTTTCTTTAAAGACAGATGCTTTGATTATTGATCAAACAAATAATCCAGGAGGTAGTGTCCTTTATCTATATGGTCTGCTTTCTATGCTGACAGATAGGCCTTTAAATCTTCCTAAGCATCGCATGATTCTGACACAAGATGAAGTTGTTGATGCTCTGGATTGGAAAAAATTATTGGAATCTGTTGATACGGATGCAGAGGCTCGTCTCGTTTTAGGTGAGAACATGGAGGGGTATACGGTCAATTTGCAAGTTGCTGAATACTTGAAAAGCTTTTCAGATCAAGTGTTGGCTTGCTGGCAGAATGGGGATATCGAACTATCAAATCCGATTCCTCTTTTTGGTTTTGAGCAAATACATCCTCATCCACGAGTTCAGTATAATAAGCCAATTTGTGTTCTGATTAATGAACAAGATTTTTCTTGTGCAGACTTCTTTCCAGCTGTTCTGAAGGATAATGACAGAGCTCTTGTTGTTGGATCTCGTACGGCTGGGGCTGGGGGGTTTGTGTTTAATGTGGAGTTCCCCAATAGAACAGGAATTAAAAGTTGTTCCTTAACGGGATCTTTAGCTGTTAGAATGCACGGTGATTTAATTGAAAATATTGGGGTTGAGCCTCATATCGAGATTCCTTTCACGGCTAATGATATTCGTCATCGAAGCTATTCGGAGTATTTCGATAAAATAAAAAAATTAGTCTGTCAGTTGATTAATAACGATAGCGTGATTATGATCTCTGAGGATGATAGTTAGCTATTTGTTTTATTCATAATGACTGAGGGCTTTTCGAGTAACGAAAAGCCCTCGTTCTCATAAAGTAGAATTAAAAAGGTGATTTGTGCGTAAAGTTATTATGTGTTCACCCAGGGGGTTTTGTGCGGGAGTGATCCGTGCAATACAAATAGTAGAAAAAGCTTTAGAGAGATGGGGAGCTCCGATTTATGTTAAGCATGAGATTGTGCATAATCGTCATGTGATTGACGAGTTACGAGCCAAGGGGGCGATTTTTATTGAAGATTTACAAGATGTTCCTCATAACAGTCGAGTTATTTATTCTGCTCATGGTATTCCTCCTTCCATAAGAGAAGAAGCAAAAGAAAGGGGGTTGATTGATATTGACGCGACATGCGGTCTTGTTACAAGAGTTCATTCTGCTGTTAAGTTGTATGCAGGGAAGGGATATCATACCATTTTAATCGGTAAGAGAAAACATGTTGAGGTGATTGGAATACGCGGGGAAGCTCCTGATCAAGTAACGGTCGTAGAAAATGTCTCAGAAGTAGAATCTTTGCCTTTCAGTGCGCAGGACCCTTTATTTTATGTAATGCAAACGACTTTGAGTATGGATGATTCTGCAGACATCGTCGCAGCTTTAAAATCTCGTTATCCACAAATCATTACATTGCCAACTTCTTCTATTTGTTATGCTACTCAGAACCGGCAGAGAGCGTTACGGAATATTCTCCCAAAGGTGAATTTTGTTTATGTCATAGGGGATACTAGAAGCTCGAACTCGAATCGTTTAAGAGAAGTTGCTATGAGACGAGGGGTCTTTGCCAGATTAGTGAATGATCCTGAGGAAATTACAGAAGAGATTTTACAATATTCAGGGAATATTGGAATGACAGCAGGAGCTTCAACTCCTGAAAGTGTTGTGCAATCCTGTCTAATGAAACTACGGGAATTTATTCCGAATTTAGTCGTTGAGACAGATCTTTTTGTTGAAGAGGATATGGTATTCCAGCTACCGAAAGAATTATTATAAGAAAAGTCAGATGAGGTCGATGGACTCATCTGACAGGCACCTTTTTTATCTTTTGTTTATTGGTAGAGACTACGAACAGCGTCGTGCTGTGTTTGTAAGATTTGTAACAGGAAGCTGTCCATGTTTCTCCAGTGATCTTTGAGTTCTTCTATGGAGCGAAGCATTTCGTCGTGCTCTAAACGGAATATTTCTTTGTAGCTCTCTGCTATAGTTCTAACTGCATTCGAACGAAGATCATAAACAGTCGAAGAGACTTTCGCTAATTCTGACAGAGAAGAGCACACTTTTCCCATGCCTTCAAAAAAAGTTTTTGATGAAGCTTGTTGCCAGCTTCCCGTTGCTTTACGAATTATATTGAGAAGACCTTCTCCTCCGACCTCTCCCATAATAGGAGAAATGGCTCCAAAAATACCTAAAGTTGCTGTAGTGATGCCTAGCCACTTTGTGATTTGAGATTGTTTTGCAAAAGAATCTGCAATATTTTTGGCCTCTCGCATAAAATGCTCTCGAGTCGAACGTCTTTCGAGAAGATCTTGTTCTCGACTGTTAAGCATAAGCTTCATAATTTCTGCGCAGATACGTAAGATATCCAAGTAATTGAGGCGTATGTGAAGTAATTGACTGAGTTGTGCCTCAGAAAGCGCAAATTTTTGAATTTCTTTGGGTAAAAATTCGGGACAAAAGGGGAGGTCTTGATGTTTTTTAGCCTTAGAAAGGGATTTTATTACAATAGAGAGCTCTTCGTTTTCTTGTTCTTGGTCCGAATGGTCCTGGTCATGATTGTGATCATGGTCGCCTTCTTGAAGCGGATCTTCTCCATCTTGAGTGTGTCCTTCTCTAATGAAAATCCCTTGATGAGTTGCGGTTTCGAATAAGGCCATAGGGCTAAGAAGGGTTCGTGAAGAAGAAGATTCTTTTCGTGGTAAAGGAGAAAGCTCAGAAGAGCTAGTCAATGGTGAAGCACTTGCTTTCTTAGAGGAAGTAGTATGGTTTCCCTTATTGAAGACAGTAATAGAAAGAGTAGAAGCAGAATCTTCTTTCTGTGAAGTTGTTGGATACGTTTGTATATGGCGAAGATTAGGTAACGTAATGTTAAGCAATGTACTTTGTAGGGAAGTCGTTTGTTGAGAAGCTATATGCACACGTCCTTGTATAGGAGAATCTGGGATGGTTTCATGAGAGAAGGTCGTTTGTGACAATGATTTCACGTTCGGAAGAGAGGACATCTCCTTGCCTTCACAAGATGTTTGTGTTTCTGGTGCTTGAGATGAGGCGAATTTTTTTATCTCCTGTTTGGCTAATTGATTACCATTCTGTAAAAAAGGGAGGGAAGGAGATGGAGATTCTGGAAGACTGGTTTCTGTTTTTGCAATTACAGATAGGCAGAGGCCAGATAGCTCTTGTAATAGAGCCTCTTGTTGAGGTTTAACCAGCTCGACACTCATTTCTGACAAAGAGGAGCTCTCTTCGCTGATGTTCTCCTGCGATGTTTCTATTGTTGCTATCAGAGATGTTTCTTGAGTTATTGTTATAGTCATAGGTGGAATAACTATCGTAAAGAATCTATAAATGTTTGGTCGATTTCTCTTTGTAATTGTAAAGTTTCTGAGAGTTGTTCAAAAGAGGTTTGCATCGAATCTAGCAGCTGTTCTGCCCGTAAAAAATATTCATCGCGTTCCCAATTTATGCATTCGATACGGGAATCAATTTTGGTACAATGAGCGCGAATTTTTTGACTGCTAGCTTGTAGAGATAAAGCAATACCTTGTGTTAATCCAAGCATCCCTGTTAATGCTGGAGAGATAGATTTTACAACACCTTCTAGCAATGGGCTTATTCCTAATTTAGCAACATAGAGTGAGGAGAGGGAGAGAATACAGCTGAAGAAAGTTAAGGCGAGTTTAATATACCCTAGATAACGCATTTTTTTATCTAGATCGTTTCCTGGGAGGTGCTTGACAATAGCTCTCCAGCCATCGAAAGCTTCAATGAGGGATATTACGATCATAATTAAGGCAGCAAATAGGGCACACCAGGAGAGAAGTCCTCCTCCCATAGCAATGATGGTTACAGCCACTCCTGTTTCTAGCCAAGGAGCGATAGTTGCAATGATGCTTGCTAGAGAGTCCCAAAATCGTGTGGTCTTGGATTTAGCAATCATTTTTTCTACTTGTTCAATCCGCTGCTGGTGTAGCATGGTGAGTTCTTTTTGAGTCGTTTCTAGATTTTCTTTATAAGCAGAATAAGCAGAAAAATCGGCAAGAATCCCTTGTTTAGTAAGGAGATAGCTTAAAGAAAAGATTCCTAAAGTAGGCGGAGATATGACTGGGACTACAGCTGTGGCTCGACGTTTTCTTTTTTCTATTTTATGTAATATTTTCTGAGGATCTTGGTCTTCTCGTGAAGAGTGCTCAGAAGAATCCTGGTATTCAGTAGAGGAAGATTCAGAAGAAGAGAAAATCGTACGCGGTGGGACAGGTTTTTGTTCTTGATATACCTCCCCCTCTTTTCTTGATTGTTGTGAAGGAATAGTTTCTTCTAAGGAGTGTGTTCCTGCCTGGAACGGTATTTTTTCTATGATAGATGAAGGGTTTTCATCAGAAGAAAGAAATTGTGGAAGGGGTTCATTAAATAGGGGTTCTTGCTGTGAAGCTTCTGAAGAAGGAAAGCTTGTAGGAGAAGGAGAGGGATTCTTTTGAGCTTGAGATTTTTGTGACGAGAATGAGTGTGTTGCAAAGTGGTGAAGAGATGCTGGGGTATGCCCTTGAGAAAAAAGATTCCAAGGAGAGGACGTCGTTGTGCGTATAGTTGAGGAAAGTTGAGAAGAAGGTGAGCTTCCAAACAGGAATACGCGATCTTCAGGTTTAGTGGATTGTAATTTAGACGAAAAAGGAGAAGGGTTTTTAGCTTTAAAGGAGAAATTAGCGAAGATTTTTTGTGCATAAGAAGGGATAGTTTCCTTGGATAAGGAACAGGAATAGGGAAACTTTTCTGCTTCGGAAACTAGAGGAGCATCTAGCAGATCTGATGTTTGAGAGAGAGAAACATCTATTACTTGGGCAAACCAGGATGACATAGTAATGTAGAACCTTTAAGAGCTGGATTTTAAGCAGAGGATTTGATCGCTAAAATTTCTTCTTTTAAAGCCCTGTAGGCAGGGCTGATTTTTGCTTTTTGCCAGGCAAGATCCAAAGCTTTTTCAGCCTCTTCAGGACGATTAAGAATTGTATAGCAGATATAGGCATAGTAGTGAGGATAGGGGTCTTTCTCTCTCAGTAAAGCTGCTACGCCATAAGCATGCAGTGCTTCTTGATACTTTTGGCGCATATGTAAGGAGGCTCCTAACGAGAACCAAAATTTAGAAACAAAAGGATTAAAGAAAATTAGCCAATAGAATGCTGTAGAGCTTTCTTCATAGTCTCCTTTTAGATATGCGCTATATCCCTCCTTATAAACTTGTTCAAGATCTTCCGCAGACAACTTAAAGATTTTTTGGTAGGTATCCAGAGGAATATCTTTATTAGGTATATAGTTTGCAAAGTACGCCTCCATATCCTCTGGAAGGGGATACATATCAGGATAAGAGTGAGAAATTTTATCAAGTAGATAGGCTAAATAACGCATTAGGGACGCATGTTGTAGATAAAGGTATCCATGAGTTCTTTGAGAAGTTTCAAAACGTTAGATCGTGCTTGGTGGCATTGGGAAACTTCTTGGAGATGACGTTGCATATCTGTGCGCTCTAACTGGGTGATTTTTTCCATATTTTCCTTGCGCATTTGAATATTTTCTTTCAGAAGTTTTTTTTCATCTTCAGACCAGGTATAAGAGTCTCCAATCGCAACGCCTAATTTTTTTGCTTGATCAACGAGAGCCTGCATTTCTGCATTCTGACTCCAGTTAATAGCTCCTTTCTCATTGTTGATGTTTGATAATAGCAGTGTAAGTGCGTCAACATTATCTGTGCGTTCTTTGACACGCAGATATAGCTCATGTGCTTCCGCTTCTGCTTGGCCCAAAATTCTAGCCATTAGGCGCATGAAGCGTAAAAACACGTTCTCAACTTCAGGTTTCTTTGAAGTTTCTTCCACAGAATTTTGGGAAGAAAATAATGACATAGGAGAAGGAGGCCTTTTTTGAAAGGTACTTTGGCAAGGTTCTTGGTCGAAGGCCAAGGAAGGATGAGAACCCAAATTGTAGGCAAGGTGAGACACAGAAAAGATTTCGTCATTCTCATGCCCCAAGGATCCTTCTTTTATCTGTTTTTTCTTAGGTAATACCTTTGCATCAGCTTCATGTTCCTTCTTTTCCTGATGAGAGTCTTCATTGCTGTGCTCTTGATGAGAGTTTTTCTCCTGTTGTCCCTCTTGTTTTTCTTTTTGTGTTGAACAAGATCTGGCCATTTGCAAAGGGAGTTCCCATTCTTTCTGAGAAGGGGAGAGTAGCGTTCCTGTTGAAAGGTTCGTCTGATGAGAGCGGGAAGTCCCAGTAAAGGAATGCTCAGAAGAAGCTGGGTTAGCTCGGCGGTGAGGCACAACAGACGAGGGAATTCTGCTAACGTTGCGTTCCGGAGTTGGAAACCGAGTAGGCTGATCCTGCAAAGTGAATGGTCGAGCTAGCTGTTGAGAAGCAGCAGGCTGTTGAGAAGCCTGAGAAGAATCCGATTGTGACGATTCTTTCGCTTGCAGTGAAAATATAGAAACTTTAGCTGCTGGTTTGGCACGGGCTAGGGAGTCGCTTCCTTTTTGTGAAGAGGTAGTGGAAGAAGGAGCTTCTTCCAAAGCTTGCAGCAGATCCGAAATTTGAATTTCTAGTTCAACCGTCTCAGGAGTAAGGAAAACCAGGTTATGTTGGAAAATTGGAGCCGGAAGCTCTTCCTGAGCTGTACAAATATTAGCAATTCCTAACGCAGAGATCAGGGCCTCGTTATTCCCTTCTTCAATAGACTGAGATAGAGTAACCTCTCCTGTGCTAGTTTTCATTACCCCCTTCTCTTGAGTAGAAGATTGGGACAAGTTCCCTAAATCGCCCTTAAGAGAAACATTTGTTGATACAGTGGAAAGGGGGGTGGGGGTATCCATAGTTACAGAAGTAAATGTATTACAAGCCTTTTAGGAAAGGAGGGACCTTAACTAAAAAGTATTTTTCATGCAAGTTTGATTATAGAGATTTTTTGGAATTGTTACTGTCTTAGATTTAATGTATTAATTAGTATTTTAAATAGTTGATCGTGGAGAGAAGAAGAATGTTAGGAAGAAAAAGTTGGGTTGTTGATACAATGGAGAGATAGAATTGTATTTTTTTTTATCTGATCAAAAATAGGAGCATGCAAAGAGATATTTTTTGCATATATAGAAGAAAGCCCTCGAAGGGGGGAATTAACCTATTGATAAAATAAGCCATTGGCGATACCATAGCACCCTCTATCGGTCGTCTGTGCCCAGGTGGTGAAATTGGTAGACACGCTGGATTTAGGATCCAGTGCTTCGCGGCATGTAGGTTCAAGTCCTATCCTGGGCATTTCTCTCTGCAATCTTCTTATGTTCAGATAATAGTTGGTTAGAAACTGTGTTTGGAGTCTTTTGCGACATCAGAGAAAAGTGGGGGAGAGTTGATGAAACGATTGTCGATCCTGTCGGGAATGCTTTTGTTTAGTTCTACTCTTTTTGGGGCTGATGCAGTGTATTCTGAGAATACTTTGACTGCAGGAGTGGAGTTCGAAGAACAAGAAGGGGAGAGAGTTCCTTATAGTTTCTACTATCCTTATCAGTACGAATATTACTATCCAGAAACTGGCGTTGATGAGGAAACAGTAGAAAATTCTGTTGAAGAAAACGCGGAATGTTCTTGTAAGAAAAAAGTTCCTGAGAAAAAGAAAAGAAGATCTCGTCGAAGAACCTAGAGATCCCTAGGGTGATAGGCGTGAAATTTCTCAATGACGCTCTCCGATGCCACATGTGTGTAAATTTCTGTAGAAGAAATGCGAGAATGGCCAAGCATTTCTTGGATAATGCGAAGATCTGCTTGGTTGTTGAGTAGATGGGTAGCGAACGCATGTCGTAAAGAATGTGGGGAAATGTGTTTTGTAGTAACAAATTTTGCGTAAAAGGTAACACGTTTCCAGATACAGGAACGTTCTAATTTTTTCCCTCTGATAGATAAAAATAAGTGGTCTTCAGAGGGATTCTTTTTTTGTAATTGCTCTCTAAATGAAGAGAGATAGATATCAATAACATATCTAGCTTTGGCGCTGATGGGGATGAGGCGAGTCTTTCTTCCCTTTCCAGTCACGCGGATAAAATCATCACTGATATCTCCAATACAAAGATCGCAAAGCTCTGATACACGAATCCCTGTCGCGTAGAATGTGTAAAGGATGGCAGCATCCCTGCTTGCTATGTAGCCATTTAAATGGGGGATGTTGAGAGGCTGATTTAACAGAGAGTTGACCTCTTCTGTTGAAAGGATAGAAGGAAGTCGTTTCCAGATTTTCGGATGCTCTATGAAGAGTGGCTGATGGATCAGGTTGGCATCTTTTAGGAAATGAAAGAAAACTTTTAAGGCAATCAATCGACGAGCTAGAGTAGTCTCAGACTCTTTTGCTTCATGACATTTTTCTACAAAAATAAACACACTTTCTTGATTGATCATCCCCATATCTTTGATAGGTACGCGTTGCAAGAAAAGAGAGATATCTTGGCAATAGGCTTGAACGGATAAAGAGGAAAGTCCTCTATCGACAGAAAGAAAAATCGTGAACTGCTCTAATAGCTGTTTATGAAAAGAAGAAAGTGCGGACATATTTTTGATTAAAGGGAAAATAGTTGTGTCCTTTTTATAAAGATAAACATTTTTAGAATAGAAGAAATCGTTTTTGTGCTGTTTAGATAAGATTTCTTTTAATTCTGAGCTTAGAGGGGCGCTGTATTGATAATAACGTTTCCAAAAGGTACCATGGAAGAGCTCTCCATCCTATTGAAAAGAAGATAACTACATACAAGGTGTTGGGGAAGTTATACGACGACGCTGGGAGTTTTATGATTAAGATAGCACAAAGTTTTAAACCCTATATAACGGAGCCTGGAGCTAAGATCCCTATTCCTGGTTCAACTTTGTATGCTCAGGTGTTCCCCTCTCTCTGGCGAATATTCTCTTCTTCACACGAACTGATGGATGAAGGGCGAGTTTCTGTTAACGGTCCCTTAAAACGTTTTGTCGTATTCCAAAATTTAAATCGGGGAGGGGTTGCTGTAATGACAGAGCAATATAAGTATTACCTGTCTCCAAAAGGATTTTGTACGCATTCTATGGCGTATCTTCCTCCCGCTTCCTTTTATCCTACAGAGTATGTTTCGTTCGGCGTACATAAACATGCAGATTTGGAAAAAATTCGGAGACGGAAGAATCTCAAAGAGATTCTTCCCTTCCTATTTCGTCATGGGGTATTACTGCAAAATCAGTCTTTACAAACTTTAGAAAAGACAGAGGTTGTTTCACTTTTAGAAACATTAGATGAATGGATAGCAAAATCCAAGAAAGAAAGCATGACTTCCTTATTGGAAAAATTTGTCTACGCAGGGTTATCGAAAACATTACTTCCTCGTTTGTATGATGAGGAATATCAGGGAATAATATCAGAAGGTCCTAGAAAAGAGATGAGAGAAGTTCCTTTTGCGTTATTGAGAGCTGCCGCTCTGAGTATGCAAAAGATGTTCATTCAAGAGCGGAGTGGGGTCATTACCCTATTACCTGTGCTTCCTCCTGAATTCCCCTGTGGTCGGTGGGTAAATTTCTCTCTTGACATTGGGAAAATTTCTTTCGAATGGACCAAAAAAACCATTCGAAGGGTAATTTTACAAGCTCATTCTTCTGGAGAAATTGCATTAACCAGTCCAGGAGTTCGTTCATATCGTTCCCGAATGGAAGAAGAAGGCAAGATTCTCTCTTGTAAAATAAAAAAATTTTTAGAAAAAGTAGAGATAAAAGCGGGAAATACGTATTTATGGGACCGTTTTTGTAAATAAACACAGAAAATGTTGTGGATCCTTTTTTCTTAAATACCCAGCACGTGGAGCTCCTCGTTTCAGGGAAGCAGAGTTGCCCACAAGATCTTTTAGGAATTGTTTCAGAGAGTGTGAATCAGGATCGGATTGTTCTTTTTCGTCCTGGAGCAAAGACTGTTTTTGTTGAAATACAAGGGAAGATCCATCAGGCAGAGCCTCACCATTCGGGGATTTTTTCTCTTCCTGTAATGAAAGGGATTTCTCCTCAAGATTATCGCGTTTATCGTCAAAATGGTCTGTTAGCGCATGATCCTTATGCTTTCCCTCTGCTTTGGGGAGAAATGGATTCTTTTCTTTTTCATGAAGGGGTTCATCAGAATATCTACGAGCGTATGGGAGCTATTCCTTGTGAAATTGGCGGGGTTCCTGGAGTGAGGTTTGTAGTTTGGGCTCCTCATGCTCAGCGAGTTTCTGTTATTGGGGATTTTAATGGTTGGCATGGGCTTGTTAACCCTCTTCATAAAGTTTCAGATCAAGGAGTTTGGGAATTATTTGTCCCTGGTCTGACAGCTGGTGCTTGTTACAAATGGGAAATGGTTACAGAATCTGGGCAGGTTCTTATTAAATCAGATCCTTATGGTAATTTTTTCGGTCCTCCTCCAAAAAGCGTTTCTGTTGTTATAGATGATCTTTATGAATGGCGTGATCAAGAATGGTTAGAAGGGCGTGTTGAAAGGAACGAAGGACCCATGAATATTTATGAGGTACATGCGGGGTCCTGGAAATGGCAAGAAGGCAAGCTTTTGAATTATAGAGAGCTTGCGGACCAGTTAGTTCTTTATTGTAAGCAGATGCATTATACGCATATAGAGTTACTGCCTGTAACAGAACACCCTTTAAATGAGTCTTGGGGCTATCAAACAACAGGGTATTATGCTCCCACAAACCGTTACGGCTCTTTTGAAGATTTACAATATTTTATAGATACTCTGCATCAGAATGGTATTGGGGTAATTTTAGATTGGGTACCTGGGCATTTTCCTATCGATTCTTTTGCTATGAGTGATTTTGATGGTACTCCGCTATATGAGTATACTAGAAATCCTAGTCCATTGCATCCTCACTGGCACACATATACCTTTGATTATGCTAAACCGGAGGTTTGTAATTTTTTATTGGGGAGTGCTCTTTTCTGGATAGAGAAAATGCATATAGATGGAATTCGTGTTGATGCTGTTTCATCTATGTTGTACTTGGATTATGGAAGGTCTATTGGAGAGTGGGTTCCCAATCGCTATGGTGGTAGAGAAAACCTAGATGCTATTCGGTTTCTTCAACAGTTGAATACAGTAATTCATGAAAGGTACCCAGGCGTGTTGACTTTTGCTGAAGAGTCTACAACTTTCCCTAAGGTTACAGGATCCGTGGAAGACGGGGGATTAGGATTTGATTACAAATGGAATATGGGGTGGATGCATGATACTTTGCATTATTTTGAAAAAGATTTTCCATACCGCCCATATCATCAAAACGATTTAGTTTTCCCTCAATGGTACGCTTTTAGTGAAAGATTTTTACTATCGTTTTCACATGACGAGGTAGTTCATGGGAAACGGAGTTTGATTGGAAAAATGCCGGGGGATGCTTGGAGGCAGTTTGCTCAGTTGCGTGCACTGTTAGGCTATCAGATCTGTCAACCAGGGAAGAAGCTACTCTTCATGGGGGGAGAGTTCGGTCAAGGACGGGAGTGGGCCATGAATCGTGAATTGGATTGGGAGTTATTGGATATCCCTTATCACCAAGGAGTGCAGACATGCTCTCAAGAGCTTAATGCTCTATATGTAAATACTCCACAATTGTGGAAAGGAGACCATTTACCACAGACTTTTCGTTGGGTAGATTTCAGCGATGTACGTAACGGCGTGGTTGCCTATTTACGTTTTGCCAGTGACGATACGAAGAATGCACTCCTTTGTGTGCATCATTTCGGGGTAGGCTATTTCCCACATTATCTGTTACCAGTACCTGCTTTAGAATCGTGCGATCTGCTTATGAATACAGATGATCTAAGATTTGAAGGATCTGGAAAAGGATTTCGGGAACCCAAGATTCTCACTCCGGACGAGCTAAAAGAAAAGAAAGCTTCTGCGGGACAAGTCGATTCTTGTAATCATGAAAGCAGCGCTGCTTGGGGCTTAGATATTGAGATGCCTCCGTCAGCAACGCTGATTTTTTCTGTGATGCTGCAGTAATGGATTAGGATGGCCAGCTTAAAGACGAGAACTGAGCCATGTGATGCTGTGATTGTTGAATGAAGTCAGCGAGGTCTGCCCTTCTTTGGAGCAGGTTTTGAGAAACCTTATCCTCTAGAGAGAATTCAGGGTTCTCCATATACCATTGTAAGAACTGACAGCACCAGGCTCCACAACTGAATTCTCCAAGGTTTTGGACTTTCATTGTGGATCCGATACAGACTTCGAAAGGAGAGTTTTCTGCGTTGGTATTCCCTCCTTCTGGGTAAATAGACCCAAGAGTTCCTGCAAGTTCCTGTAATTGTTGTTGGATTTGCTCAGGACCAGCTACATATTTATACAAGCTATCGAAGAATGTAAGTTTTCGATAGCGCAAGTCTACAATAATCAATACCCAGTGACTATTTCCAACTTGTCCGGACTGGATTACTTTATCCATTTTCTGCAGCATCTCTTCTTGCGTGTTTGCAGAAGGATCATGCCATAAGATGAAAGGGAAGACGGAGGTGTCTGTTAAGAGACGTTGGTAGTTTTCTGGCGTACAGGTAGGAGGACAGGTAAAATCAGTAACTCCGAGTACGATCATTTGTCTGTTAATCAAGAAGTTAGTGATAACTTCTTGGAAATTGAATTTGGTAATAGGAGTACAAATATCCAGAGGCAGGATGTTTCTATTTGTTGTGTGGATATAACACGAGAATTGGAATAGATGCTCATTGTCCCAAGTAGAAAGCGAATCTGTTGTGAGATTTTCTAACTGTAGGATTATATGCCCTGGTGTTTTGAGATTTATATCTAAGAGATCACGGAATCGGTAGGAACAAAGGATGAATCCGCATGTGAAGATAACGAGGAGGATGGCTAAGATGAGTTTAGTAATTTTACTGCATAAAGAAGCGTTTTTAAAGGATGTATCAGCGGTAATTTTTGGATATGTAGTTTGTGAAGATGTGGTGGAAGGAACAGAAATTTGTTGGGGTGCAGTATAGCTTATTTTCATAAAAACAACTTTTTATTAAAAATCATCTGCTATTATATATTAAAGGTTGGTTTCTATAATTAAAAACTATTGCGATAGTTGATTTAATTAATTTTTTAAATATTAACAGGAGAAGCAGCTTCTCCCGTTAAAACTTATCTATAATAAGAAAGGACTATGGCTAGAACTATTCGTCGATAGAAGGCCAGGAAAGATCTGAGAACGGGCTCATAGCCTTCTTACAAAACTGCACAAAAGAAGCTAAGTTTTCGTAACTTTCTTCGACGTTTTTAGAAATAAGATCCGAAGGATTGACAAAAGGATCTTCCAAGTACCATTGCAAGAACTGACAACACCAAGGGCCGCAACTCGACCCTGAATGTCTTTGGATAACTTCATTAGCAGCTATGCGTGCAAAGAACTCGGCACCGTCTGAGGCAGGGTAGATAATATCCAATTCTTTAGCCAAAGGTGTGAGTATCTCTAGCATCTCATCTGGAGAAGCTATGTAGCTGTACAAGCTGTCAAAGTAAGTAATAAAACGTGTCGCTGTATCTACAATGACTATCACCCAGTGGCTAGATCCTATGACTCCCTGAATGCCGAGTTCTTGCATCATTGACATCGTTTGCTGATGTGTTTTAGGAACAGGATGGTACCATATAAATATAGGGAATACTGTCGCATTTTTTAAGTGACGGCGATAATTTTCTTCTGAACAGAAAAAAGGAAGGCCTCCCTCGATAGCTTCCCCCTCTAAGGCAGCCTTTTTATCTTTGAGTAAAGAAATAATTTTCTTTTTGAAATTGAAAATTGTTGCTGGGGGGAAGAGATCGATGGGGATGAGTCGATCATACCGAGTATGGAAATAGCAGAGACACTGGGATATGGTCTCGTTATCCCAGTCTTTTACCATATTTTCGATGCGGCTTTGTAACATTGTCGGCGGAATCTTATGATAGATAAGATCGTCCAAGAAGTGGTGTTCGAAAATGCTCGGGATAGTTGGCTTTTCGACTTTAGGTAAGATTTGAGGTGTTGGAACAAAAAAATCTCGTAAAGGCTCTTTATCGAGGGAAGGCAACGAGGGCAAAAGAGAAGGTTTTTTTTTAGGAAAGATTTCCTTCTCGAGGTCACTGGGGATGGGGGGGGGGGTATACGGCAAAATTGGAGAAGGTGGAGGTGATGAGGGAAGCGGGAGGGGAATTTCCTCCTTGGAGGGACAGCATTTTTGGCAGATCCAAGAGAAAGAAGTAAGCTCTGAAAAAGAATAGAAAAGAAGGATCAGTCCTAAAGTAGCGATCACAAGGAAAATTGCTAAGACGATGCGCACAATCTTTTCCAAAGAGAGACACGGAGACCCTCTTTTAACAAAAGCCTGTTTTGAGGGAGTTTGGGGTGTTGTGGGAACGTAATGAACAGGGAATAACATGATGCGGCCGTTTTAAGAGAGAAAAATTTTAGGCAGCAAGGTTTTTTTTGAAAAGGTGTTTCACCGGGATTCTCTATAAAAATCAGGTCTTGGGCCATGAAAGATTGGCATAGGGTTTCGTAGATTCTTTGAAAGAAGTATAGAGCGAGTGTAGCAGCAGAGTTTTATATTCTGGGGAATTTGGAATTCTAGTTAAGATTTCTCTGCTTATATTCTCCATGTACCATTTCATGTATTGACAGCACCATAATCCGCAACATAGACCCATTTCGGATTGTAAAAGTTCTTCTGAAACAGCAATGTGTACATCAAAAGAAGTTTTATTATCTTTATGGAAGCCTAGTTCGTTAATACGATCAGCAAGCTCTTCCATCTGCTGTTTCATGTCCTCGACGGGGGCGATGTAGTTCTTTTGACTATCGAAATAGGTGATGCATTGAGCACTCAAATCTACAATGATTAGAGTCCAATGGCTATTTTCAGAAATTCCTAAAGAAGAGAGCTGCTGCATTTTGTTAAGAGTTTGCTGATAGTTTCTGCACTCCGGATCATACCATAACACAAATGGTAATACTCGAGCCTGCTTCAGAAGTTGGAAATAGTTTGCCGGAGGACAAGTGATGGGATGATAATCTTTCAAGGGATCCATTAGAGATGTATCAGCTTTCTGCTTGCTTTTAAGGACGGAACACACTTCTTCTTGATAGTTGAAAATGGTCAGGGGAACAAGACAATCACAAGGTAAAAGCTGTGGATATTGATCGTGTAAGGCACACATGAACTGAAAGATTTGCGAATTGTCCAGTATATTTAGTTCAGGAAGCTGATGAGATTGCAAGTATGTGTCGACGACTTCTTTAGACAGCTGTTCTATGACTGATCCGCTTTTAGGAACAGGTTTTGGGATCGGTAATGCCTTGGATTGTTTAGTAGGCACACTTATACAGAAGCGATAGTTCAATAAATCAGAGAAGCTATAAGCAAGTAGGATCATCCCTAAAGAGATTAGAACGAGAAGCAAAGCCACTACAATTCTGGTAATTTTCCCCAAAAGCCCGCTTTGAGAAAAAGGAGAAGAGGGGGACGTAACGGGCGGGATAGACGGGGAAGAATTTTGGATTCTCATAACAAAATAAAAAATGAAATAAAACTAGGAAGAATATTCTAACAGTTTTTCGTTTTTATATCTCAATTTTTAATTTGCTTAACGATTTTTTTAAAAAATTAATGAAAGCTCTCCGTTTAAGTAGTTACAAAAAGTAGAGGAGGAATAGAATCCATGGTACTGGAGATTCAACACGGCAAAACGTAAAAGCTGGGTTTTTTGTGAGATCTTGTAAGACACTGCGTGACGGGATGCCGGACTTCCGTGTCCAGACCATATTCCTTTACTAGCGAGTAATTGAGTGAAAATACCAGGTTCTTGTCTATATAGAACAGATTGGTAAGCGAGTTCTATATTCCACGCTGAAGGTCTTCGGCGGGCATTGACAAAACTTCCTTTTACTCCAATAGGAGTGACCACATTGATCAATGGTGTTTGGGTTGAAAAATTCCGTGGATACGCACCTTTTTCGGTGAAGCTAGAGAGAGTAGAGTACACTCCAAAAGCTCCCAGAAAAGGAGCCGTAAGTATATGTGTAGATCCAAAAGGTTTTAAAGGAAAGTCCAATACAGCAGCTCCCCCAAATGTTTGGCTACAGAATTGGCCTTCGGAGGATCGGTTTTCTCCTTGAGTATAAAAATGATGACAATGATGACTTCCGTAACTGTAAAGCCCAATCAGTCTAGTTAGAAGGAATCCTTCTTGCAAAGAGAAAAGCATTTCTCCTTGACAGGAGTAATTTTTAGAAGAGACAAAGTTTTCTGCATAGCGCTCACGAAGTTTGGTGAAGGCTTGATTGAAACGTAAGGAAAATATGTGTGTGTGTCCTGCAGTGATCCCTGCTGAATACCCAGAAGAATGCATATGGAATCCAGGGTGTTCCTTTCTAGGTTCTTGGTACACCAGCATTCCCAATCCTCCTCCAGTAATTCCCCAGAACGAGTGTTCAGAAATCCTATCTAACAAACTATTTTTTAAGCTCTCTGTTGCCATCAACATATTTCCCCAAAGAGTATTAGCTATTAGGGGACTCTTATGTTTAGGGCTGGGAATGTATCCAGCTGGAAGCCAGCTGAGGAGTAACGTTCTATGGAATTGATTTGCTTTTTGGGGATCTGTAATTGTAGCGGGGGGAGTAGTGGCAGGATCCTCTGTTTTTGCCCAGCCCCAAGTCCAGAGTCCTTGCCATCCATAATGGGGAGCATTGATACCAGAAAAGTCCATGCTCTCAGATTTTAATTGGTTATCACTAGCCTCAGAGATCGTAAGCACGGGATAAGCAGATAAGGCATGGGTTAGGTCTGTAGACTCATAAGGAGGGTTCCCATTCTCATCAACAAGAGAAAGTTTTGCATTATCTAATGAAAAGGTAGCTGCAGTATCTGCCGTATATGTTGTGCTATTATTTGTAGTAGTGCTTGTAGGTTCTACCCATAACAAGGGAGCCTCTGCACCATTTTTCAGAATAGAAGGAAGATGAAGCCCTATACTGTTGAGAGTTACAGAAGCATCTGTATTATTTCCATTTTTGTAACAGCTAAAGATGGCACCATTGCCTAAGGCAATGACGCCTCCTACTTGCGCAAATTGATTCACCGATAACTGAGCGCGGTCTTCGATATACAAGAAACCATTGCTAAGAGTAAGCGTAGCGGGGGTTTTGGTCTGTAAATTTATTGGGGAGATATCCGCAGAATTGACTGTTGCTCCAGAGAAGACGACACAGCCGACATGGGAAGTATCCTTATTAAAATCTATAGAGACCCCAGCATTAGGGACTTGAATAGGATCATAGAAGATGAGATTTTGACCTTGTCCTGCTCCGAATTCTATACCTCCAGAGTTACTTTCGATCATGATGGCATTTCTTCGAGGAGGGTTCGCAGTGGTACTCGTTCCATCTGCATTTGTGACATTTGTCACCATATTATTATTAAATATGATTGGGTGTTTATCGGCAGAAATTTTGGAGGAGGAGCCTGCTGTTCCATTTATGTAAATCGCGCCTCCTTTATTGTTAGCGATATTGTGCAGGAAATAGGTAGGGCCATTATTCTCAAGATAAATAAGAGGGGCATAAATGGCTCCTCCATAATTCTTTGTGATATTCTCACAGAAAAAAATTTTCCCGCCATTACCTGTAATATCCAAGCGGTTAGTGACTTTAATAGCACCCCCATCGGAGTCTTCAGTGCTGGCTGTTTCAACGTTTTTAAAACAGCGATTATTATAAAAAATAGTATTCCCTATATTTCCTATTAAAGAGCAGCTGGGAGAGAAGATGGCTCCTCCTGCACAGCAGGAATTGCTGATAAATAGGAGATCATTTTTATTATTCTCGAAGGAGTTACTTCCTGCGGCATATATAGCCCCGCCCTTTCCTGCTGCCGTAGTTTGGAGGCAGATGTTGTCCATAAACAGGACACAGGATTGATTGTTTTTGACGACAAAGGCATCAGCTGCACTGATAGCCCCTCCTTGACCATAGGAAAAATTTTTAATAAACCCAACAACATTCTGGTTGTTATTGATGTAGATATCTTGAGCATGAATAGCGCCACCTTCTTTTACTTGGGGAGGGACGGTGGTGCTACCCCAGGAAAAAGATCTAAAACAGGCATTATTTTCAAAGATGACAGGACCTTGTGTATCACGGATTTCTACAGTAGGGGTATTGGGATTTGCGTAACCAATTGCTCCACCACTTTCTAGAGTGCTGTTTTTCACAAAAGAAATTCCTTCCTGTTGTGTATCTTCCAGACTAAGGATATCAGATATGGTAATAACTGCTCCTTGATTAGCAGTTTTTTGTAAAAAAGCAAATATGCATTTCAGATTGTCTAGATAGCAGCTAGTGAGATTGTGTGTATCTCCGATTAAACTGACTTTAGCTGTCAGAGATTCTTCTGTTAGGTCAGGAACTGGAGTAGGGATTAAAAAAATAGGAGAGGGAACTTCTCTAGCGAATCCTAAAAAGGAGCTTCCAAAAATTAAAAAGAAACAAACTTTTTTCATACGATTAAAAGACTAGAGCTCCTCCTGCATTGATGTAGTGTGAGACAGTAGAAGTAGATACCTCTGCCTGATAGTTCGCGAATAATTTAAGATAAGGGAATTTCAATGCATGAGATCCTCTTCCATAGAAAGAATGTTTGGCTAACGGGGTGTTAGTCGCCATCCAAGATCCATTATTTTTAATTAAAATTGCATTAAGGAGAGGACGTTTCCAATAAAGAGTAGGTTGATAAGCCAGTTCTATTTCCCAAGAGAGTTCTGGCCATGTATTGGAGGAATAAGCTCCTTTGATGCCGATCGGTGAGATCACGTTTGTATGGGCCTGCTCTAAGGTAAATAATCTCGAAAGATCTCCTCTTTCTTGAATGGACGCGGATTCTGTTCTAGAGATTAGAGTTTGAGCAAAGGGAGTCAACGTAATAGATTGGAAAGACATGCTATCCCGTAATTCACAACGAAGAAAACCTCCAAGAGTTGTGGAATGGAATTTTCCTTTTGAAGACTTCGTATCTCCATAAAAACTGTGTATTTCGTGTGTACCGTAGTTGCAAGCTGCTGCTGCAATTAGAGCCATGCGGTCAAATACAGGATGTTCAAAACAGAGAGCTGATAAATAGTAATGAGAAGCAATTGTGTTATTTGTGATGTGCTCCTTCATCGTATCCGAGGATTGAGAGAAGGCAAGTAAGAACTTATGTCCACGGGTTCCCGATAGTTGAGAAGATGCAACGTAGCCTTTTGATGTGGAGGAATAACCATGGTAGTCTAAGCGTTTTTGCTGCTTAGTGAATAGCGTAGCTGCCGTTCCTTGTAAAACGAACCAAGCATCATCTGGTAGTAATGAGCGTAGCTCGATGGTAGTATTTCTTCCAGAATGTACGAGACTATTGGCAATAAGATCTCCTCTACGAACAGGATCTACGATATACCCGATAGGAGTCCAGTTGGCTGTTAAGGTATGTCGTGTCACGGTTACATCTCTTGTAGTGGAGGTAGTTCCTCCTCCTGTAGAAGCATTAACAACAGGCGCTTTAGCTGTCGTAGTACTACTAGGGCTGAAGGTATTACTGGTTTCTTTCTGCTTAGAAATAGGGGACTCGGCAGTAAGTGTTGAAGGATTATTATTAAGAGTAACTGTATAAGTTGTGGTTATCCAAATAGGCGTCCAAAGTCCTTGATAGCCATAATGCGGTAAGGAATACAATGAAGTATTGAGAGTATCTTTCCAGTTAGACGCTAATTGTTGATTATTGGTTGTTTCTATAGATAGGATGGGTTGTTCTGATTTACCTCGGGAGAGATCGACACTATCGTAGACAGATTCATAATTTTCATCGATTAGTGAAAGATCTCCATTGAGAGTGATCATTGGAGTAGTAACACCGCTTGTGTCAGAGGGAGTTTGGTTAGTCCCTGTATTTTGTGTCATATCTTGAGGATTGACACGAATGATAGGCTGGTTATCTTTTGCTTGTAGAACAGCGGGCAGAATGACGCCAAGATTTGTAAGATTGAGTGATCCGCCTTTCCCAACGGTGAGTGTAGCTCCGCTTCCTAAAGCAAGAAGACTCGTATTTTCTTGTGTAAAAGAGACGTTGAACATTTCCAAATGCGCATCATCTTCAATTGCTAACGTTCCGAATTTTAAGGTCGTGGGAGACTCTTTGATATAGTTGTGCTCTTTGTTCATGAGCATGAGCGTTTTCATATCGCTGGATAATTCTTTATATGAGAACACAACGGCGCCAGAAAAATCTGCTGAGGGATTGATAGTAACGGTATGTTGGAGTTGTTGATTGGGGTCGTCTGCTTTAACACGTTCCCATTGGAAAAGGTCATAAAAATAGATATGAGTATCTTTTTTAGCGCCAAGAGAGAGTGTATAGGGAGAGGTTAAATTTGTGGGCCCTTTAGGAATATGGAAAATTTTTCGTATTCCCAAAACCCCGTTGGATTGGAGCTGTGTGTTATTATTGAAAATGATATCACCAGTACCTGTATGGATATAATTGGCTGAGGAAGCTGACTTTAGTAGGTTAATTGCAGCTCCCCAAGTGGCTGAGTTATTCACAAAGTAGATGGGACCGTTCTCTTGGATGTTAATGTTTCGACAATCAATGGCTCCTCCGGCATGTGTCGCAGAATTGCTATCAAAGTAAATAGGCCCTTGGTTGTTTTGTAGAGAAAACTCTTGCTCTACTTGAATGCTTCCCCCATTACTTTTAGGACTAGAGTTATGCCATCCTATAGCACTATTATTAGAAAAAATCAGCTTATCCTTGTTGTTGTTAATGGAACATTCTCGTGCAGAGATTGCTCCGCCCTTCCCCCCTTGATTATAGTTAAAGACTATAGGCCCATAGTTATCATTAATTGAGCAAACACGGGATCTACTGCATATAGCTCCTCCTCTAGCCATGTCCTGAGCATTTGTAGTGGGTATATGGTCGAGTGTGTGGTTGGCTTCGAATAAAATGCCTTTTGTAGTATTCATGATGGCTATTGCACTATCAGCACAGACAGCTCCACCGCAGTCTCCGGAAACATTGTTAATAAAAGAGAGGGTTTTATTTCCAGTTAGACTAATTTGTGTGGCATAGAGGGCTCCACCACGATTTTTTTCGTTTTGACTCGCATTTCCTGTTCCGACGTATTGGGCTCCAGCTGCTGTGTTATTATAAAAAAGCACATCTAGATTATTTATAAACTCAATAGGGCCTGCGGCATGGATAGCTCCCCCACCTTGCTTATGTGTGCAAAAGTTATTGCAAAAGAATAAATTCGCATTATCGGTGGCTGTGAAGGAGGTCATCGCTATATTAAAAGCGCCAGAAGAAGCAGTAGTGCTCATCGCATTAGAAAAGATCTGGGTTTGTGTATTACCCGTAATTGTGCAGCCGCCGCTTCTAGAAATAGTAACATTTTGAGCTGAGACAAAAGGGAGAAGATCAGTGATAAATTCAATATCTCTACCCATAAAAGTAAAGCGCGGAAACTTCAAAGTATCTGTTTCATCAGCTAGCAGGGAACATGCTGATGAAACAGTAAACAAGCTTAGGCAAGTAAAGGATAGAGAAATTCTTCTAGTCATTAGAAATCCGAAGTTATTCTTAGCCTGCAGATAGTGTAATTGATGGATTTTGTAAAGAGAGGATTTTTAAAAATTGAAAACAAAGAATTTGGGAGCGCTTATTGATGTTTAATTACGATTTTTTTATGAAACAAAATAGTTAACCTTATTTTGTCTTTTGTATAATGCAAATGCCTGTTCATAAGTTCTTGCTTTCAGTGGTTCTGTCGTATTCTTTTTGCTGCTTGCCAGGAGCATATGCAGCTGATATTGTAGTCCCTCAAGGGGTTTATGATGGGGATACATTGACGGTATCTTTCCCTTATACAGTGGTAGGTGATCCGAGCGGGACATCGGTTTCTTCTGCAGGCAATTTAACATTAAAAAATCTAGACAACTCCATTGTAGCCCTCCCTTTAAGTTGTTTCGGTAATTTGTCGGGGAATTTCACAGTCGATGGAAAAGGTTATTCGTTAACCTTTGAGAATATACGCACATCTACACATGGAGCAGCCTTGAGTAATAGCGCTGGCACAGGGCTGTTTACTATTGAAGATTTTGGAGAATTATCTTTTTCAAATTGTAATTCTCTGCTCTCCGTATTACCACCTTCAACTGGACAACAATTAACAACTCCCACTCCTTCTGATGGGACGATTTATTCTAAAACCGACCTTCTAATAAGCAACATCAATAAGCTGTCCTTCTATAGTAATCTAGTTTCTGGAAATGGCGGAGCTATAGATGCGAAAAGCTTAATTTTGCGAGGAGTAGGAAAGCTTTGTGCTTTCCAAGAGAATACAGCACAATCTGACGGAGGAGTATGCCGAGTAACTCAGTCTTTCTTGGCTACCAATAACAATGCTCCTATTGTTTTTGTAGCTAATGTTGCAGGAATAAAAGGAGGAGGTATTGCAGCAGTTGTAAATGGTCAAGGAACGGGAACAGGCACAACAAGTCCGTCCGTTCTTTTTTCAGGGAATACTTCTGTAGAATTTGATGGGAATGTTGCTCGTATCGGAGGAGGTATCTACTCAGACGGGGATGTCTCCTTTCTTCAGAATACCAAGACTATTTTTCGCAATAACATAGCGTCTCCGGTCTATATTGATCCTCAGCAGACAGGAGGGCCGACGCAGCAACAAAATGGTCAAGGTTATGGAAATGGAGGGGCTATTTTCTGTAAGAATGATGCGCAGCAAACAGGAACTACTAGTCCTGGAACAGTTTCTTTTCAGGGAGAAGGAGTCGTTTTCTTTAGTAAGAATGTTGCTGCAGGAAAGGGAGGGGCCATCTACGCGAAGAAGCTGACGATTTCCGATTGCGGGCCTGTGCAGTTTTTGGGGAATATCGCCAATGATGGAGGTGCTATTTATTTAGGGGATTCGGGGGAGCTGAGTTTATCTGCTGATCTCGGAGATATCATTTTTGATGGCAATCTAAAAAGAGCTGCGAAGCCAAGTGCTACAACTGCGAATGATGTAGCCGTTTCGTTAAACGCTATCTCTATGGCTGCGGGAGGAACAATCACCGCTTTAAAAGCTGCTGAGGGATATCAGATCCTGTTTAATGACCCTATTGAGATGGCCAATGGACAGACACAACTAACAAAAGCTCTTAAGATTAACGATGGCGAGGGGTATACAGGAGACATTGTTTTTGCCAATGGTAACAACGTGTTATACCAAGATGTGGAACTCTCCCAAGGAAGAGTGATCCTGCGTAATCAGGCAAAACTATCCGTCAACTCCCTAAATCAAACAGGGGGGATTGTATATATGGGAGCTGGGAGTACGCTGGATTTTGTCAATACGCAACAGCAACAACTAACTAAGCTAATCACTCTTTCCAATCTGCATTTGTCCCTCTCTTCTTTATTAGCTAATAATGGGGTGACTAACCCTCCTACCAATCCTCCTGCTCAAACTTCTAAGCCTGCAGTAATAGGGAGTGCAAACGTTGGCTCTGTGACAATCTCCGACCCGATCTTTTTCGAAGATTTAGATAATACTGCTTATGATAATTATGATTGGCTAGGAGCAAATCAGACCATTAATGTCATTCAGTTGCAATCAACCACTCAGCCTCCTCCTGATTTGACTGTAGGGAATGAAAATCCTCAGTATGGGTATCAGGGAACTTGGCAACTTCAGTGGGAGCCTCCTACCGCACAACCTCCACAGAATGGCCCTTATACCTTGAAAGCAACTTGGACAAAAACAGGTTACAATCCAGGCCCTGAGCGAGTAGCGTCTTTAGTTCCTAATAGTCTTTGGGGGTCAATTTTAGATATTCGTTCTGCGCATTCAGCCATTCAAGCAAGTATTGACGGGAGGGCTTATTGTCGTGGGTTATGGATATCTGGAGTTTCCAACTTTTTCTATCATGACAGAGATGCTTTAGGTCAGGGATGGCGGCATATTAGTGGTGGATATTCGATAGGAGCTAACTCCTACTTTGGATCATCAATGTTTGGACTGGCTTTTACAGAAATTTTTGGTAGATCCAAGGATTACGTAGTATGTCGATCAAATGAGCATACGTGTATAGGATCTATTTATCTATCTACGAAACGCGTTTTATGCGGGTCTCGTTTGTTCGGCGATGCATTTATCCGAGCTAGTTATGGATTCGGGAATCAGCATATGAAAACCTCCTACACATTTGCGGAAGAAAGCAGTGTGCGTTGGGATAATAATGGTTTAGTAGGGGAAATCGGAGTTGGGCTTCCTATAATGATTGCTCCCTCCAAGTTGTATTTGAATGAATTGCGTCCCTTTGTACAGGCGGAATTTGCTTATGCTGATCATGAATCTTTCACAGAAAGTGGGGATCAAGCTAGAGACTTTAAGAGCGGACATCTTATGAACTTAGCGGTTCCTATTGGAGTGAAATTTGATCGATGCTCTAGCAAACATCCTAATAAATACAGTTTTATGGGGGCTTATATTTGTGATGCTTATCGATCCATATCCGGAACTAAAACTACGCTTCTTTCTCATAAGGAAACTTGGACTACCGATGCGTTTCATTTAGCAAGACATGGAGCTGTGGTTAGAGGATCCATGTATGCTTCTCTAACGAGCAATATAGAAGTGTATGGCCATGGAAGATATGAGTATCGAGATGACTCTCGGGGTTATGGTTTGAGCGCAGGAAGTAAAGTCCGGTTCTAAAAATATTGATTAGATAAAAAGTGTTAGTCATGCCTTTTTCTTTAAGATCCACATCGTTTTGTTTTTTAGCGTGTTTGTGTTCCTATTCGTATGGATTAGCGAGTTCTCCGCAGGTGTTGATGCCTAACGTCACTTTTCCTTTTCAAGGGGACGATATTTATCTAAGTGGGGACTGCACTTTTACTAATGTCTATGCAGGTGCGGAGCAAGGCTCTATCATTTCTTCTAACAGTAATGGGGGAAATCTAACCGTTACGGGGAATCATCATCTCTTGTCGTTTACAGGCTCACAGGGGCCGGTTCTTCCAGATTATGCTTTTATTTCTGCAGAGGAAACGCTCACCTTAAAAGATTTTTCTAATCTTGAGTTCTCGAAAAACATTTCTTATGGAGAAAAAGGAATGATTTCAGGGAAAACAGTGAGTATCATAGGAAGTGATCGGGTTATTTTCTGGGATAACTCGGCCGGGTATTCTCCATTATCGACTACAGGACAAACGCCTCCCTCCCCTTCTGCACCTACTACAAGTGATGCTTTGAAAGGCTCCATTTTTTCTGTTGAAACAAGTTTGGAGATCTCTGGAATCAACAAAGAGGTCACTTTTGATAATAATGTAGGAAATTTCGGTGCCGTCTTTCATAGTAGTAGCACTTCAGTAGATGTGAGTTTTACAGTCAAGGATTGTAAAGGAAAAATTTCTTTCACAGATAACGTAGCCTCATTTGGAGGCGGAGTGGTTTATAAAGGAAACGTTTTTTTCCAAGGTAATGCAGGCGAGATGCTTTTCCGAGGGAATACAGCTTACGATAATCTAGGTGTTACTAATAACCAAACACAACCGTCTACGGATGGTGGTGGGGGAGGCGTTATTTGTACTCCAGAAAAAACTGTGACTTTTGAAGACAACACAGGGCCGATCACCTTTGATTATAATTTTGCGAAAGGTCGGGGAGGAAGTATTCTAGCCCAGACATTCTCCCTAGTCGCAGGTAATTCTGTGACCTTCAATGATAATACAGCAGAAAAAGGGGGAGGAGCTATTTACGCTCCCACGATTACTATTAGCACGAATGGAGGAGATATTTTTTTTAAAAGAAATAGAGCTGCTGAAGGAGGCGCTATTTGTGTGAGTGAGCTTACTGGTACTAGTGCTAGCGGTAATAATGGACTGCTCGTTTTAAGTGCTAATGATGGTGACATTGTGTTCTTAGGGAATATGACTAGCGATCGTCCGGGAGAGCGTAATGCGATTAGAGTCTTAAGTAATACAACAACTGTCTCCTTGAATGCTTCAGGCTTATCGAAAATTATCTTTTATGATCCTGTAGTGCAAAACAATCCTGCAACACAGCCTCAACCACCTGCTCCCGCCGCGTCAGGTACAGTTACGATTAACGAATCGGGAAATGGGTCGGTTGTATTTACTGCTGAGTCATTGACGCCTTCAGAAAGACTCAATGTTATAAATGCGACTTCGAATTTTCCTGGGGCTTTGACAGTATCAGGGGGAGAGCTCGTTGTAACAAAAGGAGCAACGGTCACAACTGGAACTATTACAGCAACAGCTGGACGAGTGACTTTAGGATCAGGAGCTTCTCTATCTGCTGTGGCAGGAGGAGGATCTTCTAGTACTTGTACGGTGTCTAAATTAGGGATTGATTTAGCCTCTTTTCTCACTCCTAATTACGAGACGGCGATTTTGGGTGCAGATACAACAGTAACGGTTAATAGTACCCCCACTTTGGATTTGGTGATAGAAGATCAAGCAGAGGTATACGATAATCCTCTGTTTATGAATGCGCTTACGATTCCTTTTGTAACGCTAACTTCTAACAATAACAATAATATCACAAAAGATGATGTCACGATTAACAATGCCGATGCTGCGCATTATGGATATCAGGGATCCTGGTCTGCAGACTGGACAAAACCTCCTTTAGCTCCTGATCCCAACGGTATGGTACCTCTTAATGTGAATAATACTCTTTATGTGACTTGGAGACCCGCTAGTAACTACGGAACATATCTTTTGGATCCTCAAAGAAAAGGAGAGTTAGTCCCGAACTCTATTTGGGTGTCAGGGTCGGCATTAAGGACTTTTACCAATGGATTGAAGGAGAATTACGTTTCTCGAGATACTGGGTTAGTTACGTCTATTCAGGCTCTTGGCGATTATATTCTTAATTATGCAAGAGATGATCGAGATGGATTTCTGGCTAGGTACGGGGGATTTCAAGCCATTGCTGCTTCTCATTATGAAAACGGGGGCATATTTGGTATCGCTTTTGGGCAGCTTTATGGGCAAACAAAGAGTCGGTTATACCAATCTAAAGATGCAGGAAATATTACGATGTTATCCTGCTTTGGACGGAGTTATATCGATATTAAGGGAACAGAAACGGTTGTGTACTGGGAGACCGCCTATGGATATTCTACTCATAGGATGCATACTCAGTATTTGAATACAGTCACGCAAAAATTTGATCACTCGAAATGTCGTTGGCATAATAATAACTATTATGCGTTCATTGGTGCAGAACATAACTTTTTTGAGTATTGCATTCCTACGCGTCAGATAGCTAGAGACTATGATCTTACAGGATTTGTGCGTTTTGAGATGGCAGGAGGGTGGTCGAGTACTACCAGTGAGACCGGTGCTCTCATTCGACATTTTGATCGAGGATCAGGGCATAACATGTCTCTTCCTATAGGAGTTGTAGCACATGCGATTTCTCATGTAAGAAGATCTCCGCCTTCTAAACTGACTATTAATATGGGATATAGACCGGATATTTGGCGGGTTACTCCACATTGTAATATAGAAATTATTGCTAATGGAGTGAAGACGCCTATACAAGGATCTCCGCTAGCTCGCCATGCTTTCTTCTTAGAAGTTCATGATACTTTGTATATCCATCATCTAGGGAGAGCTTACATGAACTATTCTTTGGATGCTCGTCATCGGCAAACTACGCATTTTGTATCTTTAGGATTGAATCGTATTTTTTAATGTCGTTCTTTAGCCCAGGGCATTATCACTCTGGGCTCTCTGTTTTGTTTCTAGTCGCTGTTTGTTTCGATCTTGATATTGTTTTCAGACTAAAAAGTTTTTTTCCAGGGACCTTGTATTGAGGGGAAGAAGAGATTCTTAGCCATAGAGCAAAGATGCCCAATCCATCTATTACTATTATAGAATTTTTTTGATTTTATCTTGTCTTGAAAAACAAAAGTTTATAATCAATTATTATTTTTAATAATAAAAATTACTTCTTCTTTCGGATAAAACACTTCTGATTTTGATAAAACAAGAGTGTATTTATGGTTTATCCGTCGAACAATTGTTGCTTAAATGCTCAACTACTCACCCAGACTATTGAAGAACCTAATCCTTTAGTAGAAGCTGTGGAGAGTGCTGTAAAAGTGTGTTTGGAAGCAGCAAGGTATACGGAGAGAGCTAAAATTTATAATAAGAAAAAAACTAGTTGCACTGTGAGCTGTTGGAAAAGAATAAAACGGTTCTTTTGTTGCTGTTGTGCAGCAAATAATGAAGAAGGTAGAACAGGTCTTTCTGTATGGATGCAACAACATGTACGTTCCCACGGAGTATTAGTGGTAGGATATGCTGTACACAGATCTGGGCTAGATTGGGAGAAAATCCTTGCAGGGCGGGAAACTCCTTTCTCCTGGGGAGGAGAAGTGCTTAAATCGTGATTTAGAAACAGCAGCGCAGGATTTAGTAAAACTCATGCTACAGTATTGGGGGGGGGAGGTTTCCCCGGTTATGGAAATTTTGGAGGACAATTTCCTCCAGAAATGCAAGACGAAATTTTTGCAAAATATAGAGACTCAGTGGGCATAACCGATCTTGCGGACGTCGTAGCTTTGAAGCATTTCCGTAAGGGAACATAGAGAAAAAATGAAAAGCCTTAGAGAAGATCTCTAAGACTTTCCACCAGGACCCAAACACCAAAGTTCGGAAAAGGAGACTAGAACCTGTAAGTAGCCCCAAGATCAAGGGAGTAACTATGACTTTGCCCACGCAGCATACAAGACGCATTTAATAGCGTCTGGAATCTGTACAAGGATCGCTGATTCGTGAGTTGGAACACCCAAGCCCGAGAATCTAAGTTAGCCATAGGAGCTGCCCATGAGACGGCATTCTTGAGTAACGTTACAGGTCCTGATTCCGCACTACGTTTCAGGTCCTGAATATAGGCTCCTAGAAAATGATAATAATTTCGCGTTCTTTGAGATTTTTTTTCAAAGGTTATTCCTATTGGAAGCGAAATATTTTTGAAAGAACTTTCAGAAAAGGATCGAGCTTCTCCTAAAGATTCTTCAAACCCATCTTGTTTCCCAGAGAATCCTTGTAGTTTAGAGAAAATGGAGAAAGAGCCGAAAAGCCCTGATCCGTTGGATACGATAGGAATCCATGCGCAAATTTCTCCCGAAACAGCAACGCTATGCCATGCCCCGGAGCCTTCTTTAGAGAAAGATTTGTACTTTGTTTTGAGCTCGTGGACACTTTCATCATAACAGGCTTGCGCAGAAATTTTCATTAAGGGGATAGCTAATTGTGCTTGTACAGCTGCTATATAGGATATTGTTTCTGCGGATGTTATGAAAGAATCTGCAGATTTCCCAAGAAGCTGTCCTGCAGCTAAACAGAAAGAGTGATCATCGAGACTATGGGTACTGATACCAAAAAGATAGCCTAGACTTCTGTGATGCCAATTGTCTGCAGATTTCCCAGAATGATCGTGAGCATAGAATAGATTAGAAACAGCGGATCCCCAGGTACCGAATAAATAAGCGCATCCGTGAGCCGTGGTATTTATGATCGATTGCACGGCTTGCATGTCAGAATATGTATTCCAAAGCGTATTAGCAACTAGACGAGATCGACGTTCTGGGTGCGGTATGTAGTCTTTAGCGGTCCAATCAGCAACTAAAGTCTGCCCTTGTTCAGAATCTTGCCAAGAAAAATGCCACTCTCCCTGATAACCAAATGGAGAGGAAAGATTCCCATTAGGAAGATTTGGACGTGTTTGACCTTTAGAGACAGTAAGGAGAGGGATCCCTTTTTGATCTTTGCTTAATAAAGCTACGTTCTCATAAAAATTTTCGTCTCCAGAATTGGATAAGAAGATTTTCTGGATAGAAAGATCCGGAGCGTGGATAGAAACGCTATTTTCATGATCAAGAGAATGGAGAGGGATGCTTAATACAGTTAATTTCAAATCTTCAGAAGAGGTTAACGTCGTCCCAGCATCCATTACTAAGAGACTTTTGGGATCTTGAGAAAAGGATGGCACAGAGAGTGCAGCTCGATCTTTTAAAACTAAGCGGCCAGACTTAAGTTCAATTGGCTGCTGTAGCTGAGAAGTAAGATTGATGTCTTTTTTCTCTTCGGGAGAAAGTTTCTCACTAGAAAAGATCACCGAACAGTTGGGGGTGGTTTGGATGACTAAAGAAGGTAACGAAGTTGGGGTATCTTGAGTTAAAGCAGATAGTAAAGATGTGCTACTCGTAGATTCTTGTATGATAGGATCAAAGAAAAGAATGTCCCCGTTTCGAGCCTCTAAAGAAGAGAGAACAGCATCTTTTTCTAAGTAGATGGAATTTCTTCTTACCGAGTTCTGATTGGAATCATGACAGTAGTTGTTTTGAAAGAGAACAGAGCCCACCCCTGCAATGATGGATAGGCTACCTCCAGATTGGATGGCAATAGCTCCTCCCGTTTTAGCGCTATTATTCACGAAGGAAACAGGCCCATTATGATGCACAGTGACATGTTTTGCATAGATAGCGCCTCCTTTCTCTTTAGCAGAGTTTCCAGAGAAAATAGTTTCTTGGTTACATGCTAGGGAGAGAGAGCTTTCTTCTGAAGAATTTTGTTCTTGAATACAACAAATAGCCCCTCCATTCACGGCTGAGTTATTGGTAAAGAAAAGGGGGTTAACGTTTCCTGCGCATACCAAATTTTGGCAATAAATAGCTCCTCCATTCAAGCTTGCTCGGTTACGAGCAAAAGAAATAGGGGAGACGTTTCTAGATAAGGAAAAAGTTTGAGCCTGAATAGCTCCACCATTTTTCATTGAAGAGTTTTCTTCAAAAGTTGTGAAAAGATAATTGTGCTGAACAAACAGTGTATCCGCAGAAATAGTCCCCCCAGACCCTTCAGCATGATTACGGAAGAAACTCATGCTTCCATTATTTGTTAAAAGTAACCGGCCATTTTTCTGATGAAAAAGAGTAGGGGAATCTTCCTTGGAAGAAGAACAATCCATGAAAGAAAGGCAACGGAAGTTTTGAAGAGAAAGGTCGCCTGTTTCCTTACGAAGAAGCTCATCGTTGGTTAAAGTCTGGAGATTGGAAACACACCAATTGTGAGTATTCCCTAATAGGTATAACGGATCCTCCTGCCGTGCAAGGGAGTCTAGAGAAGAGGAGTGGCTTTCCATAGTCCAATCTTCAAGAAACGAACAGACAACGCTATTAGGATTTTTGGTAAGGAGCGTTTTTTCATCTAAAGGATCTTGGCCGAAGAGGATGACTGTGGGAGATAGAGCGGCAGCGCATAGGCAACAGAAATTCACATAATTAGATCGCATAGGTTACCCGAAGAGTCTAAAAAGAGAGGTTATGACAAAAAAAAGCAATAATTTACAGACTTTTTCCTCAAAAAGGCTTTCTTTAAAAAAGAACCTAATTTCCGTAACATTAAAACTTTGTTTTTATTAGAGTGTTTTTTATTAGAAAAACGGTTTTATTATCGATTTTTTATAACTTTTATTTTTAAAATTAAAAATAAGTTTATTGTTTAGTTTTTTAGTGTGGTTGCTATGAGCGTTGGGGGAGTGGGCGGTAATAATAATCGATTCCCTTCTCATCATGGAGATGGGATAGACGATGCCATAAATAGTCAGAGTGGGGATGGACGTATTTCGTCGGGTAACGGAAATTCCTCAGACTCTACGAGTGGGAAAATAAACAAAAAGGTCACCTCTTCTTTATATGCAGTGCCTAATAAGGGGAGAAAGACTAGCGATCGAGAGGAGTCTCCTTATTCGGTAGTCGATGTGAGTGGCATGATGGGGAGCGATGATGCTGTGGAGAACCAAGAGCACGTAGAGGGTACTTCTGCGCGTTCTCCAGGAATGTTTTCTCGTTTGCGAGCAGGACTGAATCGAGTTGGTCAAGCCGTTAGTAGAGCAGTAGCCTCTATTTTCCCTAGTAGACCAGGAAGATCTTCACAAAGAACGCACCCTACTCGTAGCAGCTATTCTCCATCAGCTGCGAGAGGGTTGCGCCTTATGTTCGTAGATTTTTGGAAGTATCGGGTGTTGCGACAAAAGCCAGAGATGATGGGGGCTTTCGCCGATCTTAATGCAAGTGATGCAGAAGGTATGGCAGCTTACACCAAGGAATACGCAGATCGTTTGGAAGATTTAGGTTTGGGGACTCAGGAAAGTAGAATAGCTTGTCGTGGTGTAGCTGATAAGTGGAGTAGAAGAGCAAGAGATTTACGAGATAAGGAAGCAGCTAAAGCCCTTATAAAGAATCCTTTTGGAAGAAGTAAGAAGGAAGGTTCAACAAATGATTCGATAGAGGAGGTTGCGAGTAGGTCCACATTTTATGATAATTTGGGAATGGATTCTGTTTCGGATCAAGAACTTACTCATGAAATCCAAGAAGGTACTCGCGCACAAGCTGCCTTGCAAGATGTTTCGCCGCAGTTAAGTGGTTTAGGAGAACGGCTTATACGGTTACAAGAAGCTTGTGATGCTGCTAGTAAGACTATAGAAGAATCTGGTTGGACAAGAGAAGCTGCATTAGAAGAATCGGCAAAAGAGAAGAAGCCTTCACTAGTACAAGAAGCTTTTCGACGATTTGTAAATGAAGGTAGAAATTTAGAGCTTTCTTTTGGAAGTCTTGGAGATTTGACTCGAGATATAGCAGGTAGAGTATCCAGAGGTTTTGTTGCTGCAGGAACAGCTCTTCGACGTTGTTGTAAATGTCGGGAAGGGACTGTGTATTCCGAAAAAGGTGATCTAACACCAGATGGTAAAAATTTAGCAGGAGCGTTAGCAGATTTCGCCAATGAATCGGGGATATCCCGTGATCCTGAAGGAAATTATAATGTTCCTTTTGCAGCCGCTTGGGAGGGTGGAGTACCGAACATAGAAGGAGATGGTTCCGACGCTGTTTATGAAGTGATGATGTCTTTAGAGGGGCCAGGCTTAGTAGATCCCGATCATTATGCAAGCCCACGTACTAATGACTATGATATTCCGAGAAATGTTCTCCCTGTTCCTCCACAGATACCTTCTCGTGAACAGCTTCGAAATTTAAATGTGACCAACGGCTTCCGTGATATGGTTATGGCAAGCTTCGTAGCGGGGATGTATAACTACGTTATTACTCAGCCGGAAGACCGGATTCCGAATACGGAAGAAGTACGAGCAATTCTAGAAGATATGTTCCGAAATGGCTCACGAGATCTTCAAGAAATCTTGCGGCGATACGACAGAGAGATCAACAATTCTGAAGATTAGAGACTTCTTGCCTAGAAGAGAAAACAATAACAAACACTACAAACCTGCAGGTAAACTGTGGGCTTGTAGTGTTTGTCAAAGGAAAGAAACACAGGCCTCCAAGATTATACAGTCCACCAGGACAGTACAATTTTGAAGGTTTTTTACTCTCTATCCATGTGGTGATGACACCCTTCCTTAGGAGAGCAACAATCCTTATGATGTTTTTTGAAGGAACAGCTAAAAAAGCCCATAAGAGAGATGATTCCCGCGATTCCTGTTACCACATAGGCAGCTTGCGTTAGCATGGTGCCTTCACCAAGCAAGTGGGCAATAACATTTACTTTATAGCCCGTTACCCCTAAAACCCCTGCATTTAAAGCTCCAAGAACAACAATAAAGGAGGACAAGCCCCGACAAACTTTACAAAGCATGACGTTTCTCCAACGTAGATGTGTACTTACCCCCGACTTTTAATCTTTTTTACAATTTAATAAAGCCTTTTTTTGTTCTCTCTATTCAAGTAGTCTTTTTTTTCAGCAAAAGACGCTTCAGTAAGAGTGTTTTTGGTGTAAAAAAGTACGAAGGATTTTATTCTGTATAAGATCATGATAGACCATGTTTAGGATGAAAGATGACACAGTCATATGTAAATAAAGAAGAAATTATCTCTTTAGCGAAAAATGCAGCATTGGAGTTAGATGATGCTCACGTGGAAGAACTTGTGGCATCTATGAATGATGTCGTTGCTTTAATGCAAGAAGTGATTGCAATGGACATTACTCATATTATCCTTGAAGCTACGGTGCATCATTTCGTTGGTCCAGAAGATCTTCGAGAGGACATGGTAACCTCAGATTTTACTCGAGAAGAGTTTTTAGTTAATGTCCCTATGTCTTTGGGTGGATTAGTCAAAGTCCCTACAGTTATCAAATAGGTGAAATCGCTATGTATCGTAAAAGTGCTTTAGAGTTAAGAGATGCTGTAGTGAATAGAGAAATTTCTGCTACAGCGATAACAGAGTATTTTTATCATCGTATAGAAAGTCATGATGAGCGAATAGGAGCTTTTCTCTCTCTTTGTAAAGAGAGAGCTTTACTGAGAGCTTCACGAATCGATGATAAAATAGCAAATGGAGATCCAATAGGAATATTAGCGGGGGTTCCCATTGGAGTTAAAGATAATATCCATATCACAGGAGTGAAAACGACTTGTGCTTCAAAAATGCTGGAAAATTTTGTTGCTCCTTTTGATGCCACAGTAGTCAGACGTATTGAGATGGAAGATGGTATTTTACTGGGTAAATTGAACATGGATGAATTTGCCATGGGATCTACAACCCGATACTCTGCTTTTCAACAAACCAATAATCCTTGGGACTTAGAGCGTGTTCCTGGAGGATCTTCTGGGGGATCAGCTGCTGCTGTTTCTGCAAGGTTTTGCCCTATAGCATTAGGTTCCGATACAGGAGGATCCATTCGTCAGCCTGCAGCTTTTTGTGGGGTTGTTGGATTTAAACCTTCCTATGGTGCAGTTTCTCGCTATGGGCTGGTTGCTTTCGGGTCTTCCTTGGATCAGATTGGTCCACTGACAACAGTTGTTGAAGATGTTGCTTTAGCAATGGATGCCTTTGCAGGCAGGGACGTCAAAGATGCGACTTCAAGAGATTTTTTCAAAGGAACTTTTTCTAAAGCACTGTCACTAGAAGTGCCTAAATTGATTGGAGTTCCTAGAGGATTTTTAGAAGGACTTCAGGAAGATTGTAAAGAAAACTTTTTCGAAGCTCTTGCTGTTATGGAGCATCAAGGTAGTCGCATTGTTGATGTAGATCTCAGTGTTTTGAAGCATGCAGTGCCAGTGTATTACATCGTTGCTTCGGCAGAAGCTGCTACAAATTTAGCACGTTTCGATGGGGTTCGTTATGGTCATCGTTGTACCCATGTTGACAACATGCAAGAGATGTATGCGCGTTCTCGAAAAGAAGGTTTTGGAAAGGAGGTGACTCGTCGGATTCTTTTAGGAAATTATGTCCTTTCTGCAGAAAGACAGAATATCTTCTATAAAAAAGGGACTGCAGTTCGAGCTCGTTTAATAGAGGCTTTCCAAGCTGCTTTTGAACGTTGTGATGTGATTGCAATGCCTGTATGTGTTTCACCGGCTATTAAAGACACGGATGTATTAGATCCTGTTTCTCTGTATTTACAAGACATCTATACCGTCGCAGTCAACTTAGCTTATTTACCTGCGATTGCTGTTCCTTCCGGACTTTCTAAAGAAGGTCTTCCTTTGGGTGTTCAATTTATTGGTCAAAGGGGAGCGGATCAGCAGATTTGTCAAGTGGGTTATAGTTTCCAGGAACACTCGCGAATCAAGCGGTTATATCCTAAAGCAGTGAACGGACTTTTTGACGGAGGAATAGAATAAGATGAGTACAGCATATACTGACTGGGAATCTGTGATTGGTCTGGAAGTTCACGTTGAGTTAAATACAGCATCGAAATTATTTAGCCCTGCACGAAACCATTTCGGAGACGAGCCTAACACGAATATTTCTCCTGTATGTACTGGAATGCCAGGAGCTTTGCCCGTCCTAAATAAAGATGCTGTGCGTAAGGCTGTTTTGTTTGGATGTGCAGTAGAAGGGGACGTGGCTTTGTTCAGCCGATTTGATAGAAAATCGTATTTCTATCCTGATAGCCCTAGAAACTTTCAAATTACACAGTACGAACATCCTATTGTAAGGGGCGGATGTGTTCGTGCTGTAGTAGAAGGGGAAGAGAAAACATTTGAGCTTGCACAAACACACTTGGAAGATGACGCAGGGATGCTGAAACATTTCGGAGAGTTTGCTGGTGTGGATTACAACCGAGCAGGCGTTCCTTTAATTGAAATTGTTTCTAAACCTTGTATGTTTAGTGCGGAAGATGCTGTAGCCTATGCCAATGCTCTAGTATCTATCCTGAGCTATATAGGGATTTCTGACTGTAATATGGAAGAAGGATCTGTTCGTTTTGATGTGAACATTTCTGTGCGTCCTCGAGGAAGCAAGGAGCTTAGAAATAAGGTGGAGATCAAAAATATGAACTCCTTTACCTTTATGGCACAGGCTTTAGAGGCTGAAAAGCGACGTCAAATTGAAGAATATCTCAATCACCCAGGGGAGGATCCTAAGAAAGTCGTTCCTGCAGCGACTTATCGTTGGGACCCTGAAAAGAAAAAAACTGTACTCATGCGTCTCAAAGAACGTGCAGAGGACTACATGTATTTCATCGAGCCTGATCTGCCTGTTCTACAAATTACGGAATCTTATATTCAGGAAGTTCGTCAAACACTCCCAGAGCTTCCTCATAGTAAGTATATGCGATACATCACAGATTTTGATATTGCTGAAGACTTAGCTATGATTCTTGTCAGTGATCGGCATACCGCACATTTCTTTGAGACAGCGACGATGTTTTGTAAGAATTATCGAGCTCTTTCTAATTGGATCACAGTTGAATTTGCTGGGCGTTGTAAGGCTATAGGCAAGACATTGCCATTCACAGGAATCCTTCCTGAGTGGGTTGCACAATTAGTTAACCTTATAGACCGAGATGTGATAACAGGGAAAATTGCTAAAGAGATAGCGGATAAGATGGTTTCTTCTTTTGGAGAGAGTCCAGAAGACATTTTACGGAGACATCCTTCGTTATTGCCTATGACAGATGATCATGCTTTACGTGCTATTGTAAAAAAGGTTGTGGAACAGAATCCAGCGTCCGTAGAAGATTACAGGAATGGTAAAGCAAAGGCTTTGGGTTTTTTAGTCGGACAGATTATGAAACGGACAGAAGGAAAAGCTCCTCCTAAAAGAGTGAACGAATTGTTATTGGCTGTTATAAACGATGCATAATCCTTTATACATTGGATAGCAAGGAAGCCTCCCCTTTTTATGCAAAAGAGGGAGGCTTCTTTTTGTCGATAAAATTTTCAGAGAACTATTTCACTCGACGGACTTTTCTTTTTCGGGGACGTTGTGGAGGAGAGAATGGAGCATCTTCATCATCAGAGGATGAGTCGCGTTCTTTTTGCTCTTGGTCTTTATTGCGCTGATGGCGAGCGTTTCTTTCTCCACGAGACAGTCTGACAACACGTCGTTCTGTTTTAGGATAAGGATCTCTAATTGGAGATGGATGCATTCCAGAAACATCTCCCACAGCTAAGTTTTGAGAAGAGGAGGTGCTATCTGATAGTGCTGTATAGTAGCTGAGATTTAAATCGTCCGATGATTCTAGAGCGGTTGAGGTTTGAGAAAAAAGTGTGGATGCTACTTGAGAGTCAGAGGACTTAGAAGTCTGCTTATTGCGTGGGAGATCGATATATTCTTCTTGGAAGAATTCTCCTTCTTCGATATTACGAGCTTTTTTCAAGTCCTCAAATAATTCTTCTTGAGATGCTTTCGTCTCTTTTCTTGCGACCGTTCTATGTCGATGATGAGTAGCTTTTTTCTCTGAGCTAGAGACATGGAAAGAATCTGTCAAAGAACCTCTTCTGCTGATCTCCTCAGGACCGAGATGCTCCCGAGCTGCTAGCTCAATTTGTTTTAGTTTATTCTGTTGCTGTACCTGTTTAAGGTTGCTTAAGTATTGGTACGTAACCTTGTGTAGGGATATCAGAGCAAAGCCTAAGGTCATAGATCCCATTAAGAATAAAGGATTAGCTAAAATCAAAGCTCCTCCACCAACAGCAATAGCAGAGAACATGAGCCCAGCAGCCGTACCTGTTAGGATGAATGGGAGAGAGACCGCAGCTATAGCATCTGCCGCTTCTTTGCTTTTTTGAGATTCCGTGAGATCAGAAATTAGAAGTGTGATTCCTAAAGCTCCAATAGCTAAAGCCGGAGCTATAGCAAATAAGGTTAGTCCAGAGCCCTGCGTCCAAAGGATGATGCTGATAATACAGATAATACTGATCGCAATGAGAGCAATATCGTAGACATAGCGTAGTTTGGGGTAGCGATCAGGAGCTGTGAGAAATCTTGATAAGAGTCCTCCTCCCCGGAAAGGGGGGATTGACGGTGGTGTCGCTTGAGTCATAATTTACCCAAAAAACAAAAAATACAGAATATTAGAGTCCATTATAAGTTAATACAAAAATTCGAAGGGATAGAGTTTTTAATAAACAGTTAAGATTTTAATTGAATAACCTACTTTATCTCAGAATCGGAGGACTGAAGTCTGTTTAGGTGTCACGGATGGAGTAGATAGTGGTGAGGTATTAAGATCGGGAGCAGATAAAGAACGAGAAAGCTTGGCGGCTGCGACTTCGATTTTTAGAGAAGGAGAAGTTCTGTGTTCTAAAGCCGGGAAGAGATGCGAATAAATCTGGAAGCACGTCTCCGTCGTTGCAAGAGCCATACTGATAGAGATCATGGGGAAAATGAACCCGGGAGCCCAAGTGACGCAGCTGACAATTCCTACAACTATGAGAGCTAGGGATAGGAGAGAAAGAAATGTAGCCAAAATATACCCGGAACAGGCGTCAATAGTTTTATGGAGTAAACAAGAGATAAGGCCTTTGATAGGGAAAACAAACAAGCCTACTGTACAAAGTACAGGGAAGGTAACGAGCTTCAGTAAGCCAAGGGTAAAGCCAGCTAGAGAAGCTATAGACAAAGCTGCCTTAGGATGTTTTTGAGCGAGAGGGCTCATGTAGGCAGCAACCATCCTTTCTGGGAAGACAAAATTTAAAAAACGGTCTGATCCTTTTATAGGTGTAGTGGTGGGGGGCATCTTTCCAATCATGTTTTATGTGCAGTAAAACTCCGTATTGCGAGCGTAAAAATTTATATCCGGGAGATATTCTGACAAAAAATCGATAATTTGTATCTATTTTATTTATAGTTAATCAGTTTTATCTAGGATGTACTAGTAAAAAGTTTTTCTGAACGATTTAGTAGTAGAATTGATTCTATTCTCAAGAATTATGTGTGAGGTTTGCTAAAAATTTTATTAAGCAGTATGATCCCCTCTAATTCAAGATGGTCTTTGATCAAAAGAAAGGTTCCTTGTGTCAAGGAGCTTTTCCCTGATTTTATGATGGAGTTATATGCTTAAGATTCTTTTCCATTCGATGACTCTTTTGGGACATTTGCTATCTACGCCTATTTATATTGTCGGAGACGCTTGTGGAAAGGATCGGGATGAGTACAAAAATCCCCCTTTAACAGCTTTTTCTGTGGAGAGTCAGTTTTTACAGATAGGGAATGCGGACTTCAAAACTCTCCCTAGTCAGTCTTTAGGGTATCGACAGGCCGATACACTGTTTTTTGCTACACTTCCTGTTACTGATATGTCGGGCTTTCTTTTATCGGCACGTTACTTAGGAGCAGAAGTCCTGTGGAAAAGCTCTAAAAAGCTTCAGAATACAGACCCACAGGCTTTAGGATATCTTGCTTTTCAAGATAAATCTTTTTATCAATATGTTACTTTATCTGCAGGAGCATACACATTAGCTCTCAACAATTGGCAATGGTCTGTTCTTTTTTCCGGTATAGTAGATCCTGAGAGTATGGAGATAGGATCTGGACTATATCAATTTATCTTATCCTCAAAGTATCATACTTCAGACGTGTTTTCTCTTGTGATGGGGGTAATTAATGAAGTTGGTCTACATGATAAACAGGCCTGGCCTTTGTTGGGCTTTTCTTACAAGCCGGAGGATCGACTCACTATCAATTGTATTTATCCAGTAAATTTTTCTGCGGAATATCAGTGTACGTCTGTTTGTGATTTGGGAGTGGCCTATCGTTTGACGCGACTTCGTAAAAAATTCCCTAAAAATTCGTTAAAGACCTCCGAAGGGATTTTTGAATATTCGGGAAGAGAAATAGAAGGGAATATTAAACTCATTTTTTGGCCAGGACAGAGCCTTAAATTATTTGGAGGATATTCACTGGGTAATGACATCTCACTAGCTAATCCCCGTAATGAAGATGAGAAAACCTATAAATTTGGCTCCTCTCTCTTTTTTGGGGGATCTGCGAACCTTCATTTTTAAAAATGTTAAACTCTTGCTTTAGGAAGCGGAGGCTAGTACTTCATGAAATGTCTTGAAATGTGTCTTACAAACCTTTTCTAAAACATGGCGACCCTTGTTGCAAAGAATATCGCGAGCTTGTTGTTTGACTTTCCCTGAAGCTCCTTTAAGAAGTTGGACTTGATACTGGGATTCTAATGTCTTCATAGAAGACAGAAAAGCATCTCGTGCTAGAATAGAAGCTGCGGCGACTACAACATCTTGTTCTGCACGGTGGCGTTGGATTAATGTAATGTCCGAGCGTTTGTTTCGAACAGCATGCAGAAGGACTTGTTTAGAAGAAGCAAACTGGTCAGAGATCGCAAAAATTTCTCCTGCGGGTGTGGGAGCTAAGTTATCAATAATAGTCGCATGTGTCCAAGCTAGAAGAGAGTTTAGGTTCTGAAAATTGGCATATAAAGAGTTATATTTTTCTGGAAATAGAGTAATGATCTTACAGATACAAAGAGAACGAATACGACGAGCTAAAGAGGGAATCTGAGTATCTGGGATCAACTTAGAATCACAAATAGTGATAGTGTAAAGAGCTTCTAGCGCCTTAACAGAAGAAGCATAAACGCCCGCAGTGCAGAGAGGTCCGAAAAAATCTCCTTTACCAGATTCATCTACACCGATGCGAAGGCGCAAATCTTGTTGTGTATTGTGGGCAGAAAAGGTTTGCAGAATTTCTGGTTCAAGGAAAAATTCTACGAATTCTTGAGTTCCTTTCCCCTGTACTACAATTTTACCAGATTGATATACCGTACAACTTACGGTTGGGGATTTACCTTGAAAAACGGTATGCGGAGGAGTAGAAATAGTGAACCCTTTTTGTTCCAACTGTTCTCGGAGTGTAGAGAATAAAGAAGGAGAAAGTTGAGAGACAAAGGGAGCGGGCATAATGATCCTAAAAGATTCGATTTTTAAGGAAAAAAGAACCGTAATTATGAGGTCTTTTTCCTATTCTATCATCCTTAAACTTTTATGATAGAAAAATTTTTCTCAGAAGAATCCAGTACTTAAGTGTATTTCTTGAGAAAAAGTCTCAGAAACTTTGATACTAGGAAAAAGGAATCTAAAAGGACTATTCATTATCAGTAAAGAAGGGGCTGCACTCTTTTTTATCAGTCGAGTACGAATAGGGGGAATGATATGAGCGAACATGTCCATAAAGAGTTGTTGCATTTAGGAGAAGTCTTTCGTGTGCAAAGAGAAGAGAAGGCTCTTTCTTTAAAAGATGTCGAAGCTGCAACATCTATTCGTTTATCGGCTTTAGAGGCTATAGAGGCAGGGCATTTAGGAAAATTGATTTCTCCTGTTTATGCTCAAGGATTTATGAAGAAATACGCAGCTTTTTTAGGCATGGATGGGGATCGATTACTCAAAGAACATCCATACGTATTGAAAATATTTCAGGAATTCTCCGATCAAAATATGGATATGCTTCTTGATTTAGAGTCCATGGGAGGCAGAAACTCTCCCGAGCAAGCTATCCGTAGTTGGTTAAATTTGGGCTGGGCAGGGATCTGTGTTTTAGGAGTGGCTTGTCTCTGGTGGTTGGGGACTCTGCTACATATTTTTTAAAACGGAGAGAAGATTCCTTTTTAGGAGACCCCATTTTTACGTAATAGCTTATGCAGTCTCTTTGACAAGGGCTGCCTCTGTGAAAGCGAAGCTTTTAACTGGTTCTTCGTGAAAAATTTTTTTGATCCTGTCTTCTTATAATGTTGGCGTAATTTTCTGGATAAACCAAATAAGTCTACCACAGCAGGAAAAAAGTTAGGAGAGGTTAAGAGCTCTGTTTCTGAGGAGAAAAATTGCGTGGAATAAGGGCTTAAGCGCTTCTTAGGATTGATGTTCGGAGTTCCTATGATTGCTAAGAATAGAGAAGCTTCTGCATAAAATTCGGCGAATTCTACTAAAAATTGCTGGATCTCGTTTAATGAAGTTCCTCTTACAATAACGAGAATATGACTGAAAGCGTAGCGACGTTTGAATTTATGACGAAGCTTTCTTTTCCAGCGTTTATGTAGCCATAGCCATTGTTCTGGTTTGCATGCGATCCCTTTTTCTAAGAATCGCATGAGTTGATCCATTAATTGTTCTGTAGATTCTCGTATAGAAAGCTCTGTATTCGCATGAAAAGCCTTGCTAGGAACAACAAGGTAGTTTCCATTAGGTTGTCGATAAATGGTGATAGCAACGACAGGTTTTTTAGTTTTATACGCTAGAAGAGCTGGAGAGGTCGTAGTAAATGCCTCAGAACCAAATAACGGATAGGAATACTGGGAAGAAAGCAGCACTTGATCTCCAACAATTCCTACAATCTCACCTTTACAAAGAGCGCGTAAAGCCTGGTTAATTGCATTTTGAGGGGGAACAATTTTTCCTTGAAAAGATTCTCTTAAGGAAATGATTTTTTTATTTAATCGAAGATTTTTTACTGGTTTAGCGAAAGCCAAACCAGGGTATCGCTTAGTGATGTAAAGGAAGGGAAGTTCCCAGTTTGCCTGATGACCACAGAATAGGATTGCACCTTCTCGTCGATCTAAACGAGCAAAAAAGTTCGCTAATTCTTGTTTTGAAGATACTTCTTCGGGGAAGAACCCCTCTGGAGTGTCTTCGGAAGTTACTATAGTAATAATTTCATCAATATGTTTAGCAAACTTGTCTACAGTCGCGAGTTCCACGAATGTAATAACAACTTGTTGTACCGACTGCAGAGCTATTCGATAACGTTCAACAAAGCTTTTTTCAGGAAAAGCAAGAGCTAGGTTAGTCAGTGCAGTTTTTCTAAAATCTGAGACGATGTAGAAGATACACGTCCCAAGCCCTTTACTAAAAATGCGCAAAGAAGATCGAGGAAGTAGTCGAAGGAAAGTTAAGATTCCTATACCCAATCCATAAACAAGATGATCAACGAGAACTTTTCCTCTCAAGCGTAATCTTTTAAAAAGCATAGTATGTATCCGTAGAGCTGTGAACGATTTCGCTAGTAGCTTCAGAAAGGAAGGATATACATCCTAAAAACGCTTACCGCGGTATGGATTTTTTCTTTAGCGAAGGAGAAGCTACCTGAATGATCACTTTATTTCCTGATGTCCGAGCTGTTACAGCTAAAGGTTCTCCATCTTGATCAAATAATGTAAGTTTACGTAAGTATTCCCTAAAGCGGTGTCGAATTCCTGCTTCATCAAGAACCATATGTTCATTTGTTTCTCGATCTTGGGCAATGACTGCTTGAACAAAAGTATCTTCTAATGTCTTCTCATCTAAAAACTCCACTGCCCAATGAATAAAATGCTCTCTTTGAGATTTTACAGGAGGTTCCATAATGATAGTGAGAGCTATATTATTTTTTACAACCTCTAGGAATAGATGACTAACATCTTTTACGTAAAGGGGGAGATCCATTTGATAGATCCCATGATTAAGAACTAAAGGAGGATTTAGTTCGAGGTAATAGTTTTGTGGATTTACAAATTGGCTGTTTTCCACAGGGAAAAATAGAAGCACAGGAAGATTGATATTGAGGGGAATAAATTCTTGTTTGAGAAAGAGTAATCGCAAAAAATCTGCCTGGGGATCGTTTAATGCTACATAGCTATTGTCGAAGGGGATATATACCTTTTTCCAATCTTCAGGAACAGAGTACACAACCTCATCAAGGTTCCCTTGAGCTAAACGATTACGATCTAATTCTTCAAAAGAAATTTTGTTGAGATTAAAGGTAAGTTCCAGCCCATGGTCTTTTAAAGGAGAAACATATTCTTTAGGACCACTTACTTTTTGTATTAAATACTTAGGCCATGCATCTAGATATTCATATCCTTTAGGGGCCCTTCCTATTGGCTTTGTGATTGTAACAGCAACATCCTCAGTAACAAATTGAGTCAGCCGAATGAAAATATCTTCCGATGTTACACTTTTAATATTTTTACGTAAATTGACGTCCGAATCTAAACAAACAAGATTATAAGGATTAATAGTTTCTATCCAACTTTCGGTTCGTCCTTTAGCGCTAATAACGACCTCTAAGTTTGTAGGACGAAGTTTTTCAATGACAGACTTATTTCCAGTGATCATCATAGCGACTTTTTTCTTTAATAAGCCATTGGTTTGCAGGCCGATCACTGTTTGTTCTGGAGTTAAGTCAATAATGCGAACAGGGATGTTATGAAAAGTTCTGGTCATTGTAACAGACTGATTCGCAAGCAACCAAATGATAATCGCGAATCCTAAAGAAACAAGCTTCTGGAGCCAATTGCGTGAAATCCAAGAGACGAAATTAATCATTTTCTACGCATCCAGGAAATAATAGAGTTTGTTTTTCGTTCGTTGCGTGTAAGAATACTTCGTAGGATAGCTTTAAATCTATCCATCTTTACTCCACGAGTTAAAATTCCATCCCGAGCTAAAGAAACTGCTCCAGTTTCTTCTGACACGATAATCACAAGAGCGTCTGTACGCTGGCTAGCGCCAAGTGCTGCTCGATGGCGTGTTCCCATGGATCGCGACAATTGTGTAGTATCGTGGGCAAGAGGAAGAATCACTCGAGCGTAAGAGATACTTTCTCCTTTCATTAGAACAGCGCCATCATGTAAATGAGAGGATGGTTCAAAAATCGCTTCAAGCAGCTCTTCTGAAAAATCAGCATTGATTTTTACTGCAGAAAGATTAAGTAGTTCATTCAAGAGATGTTCATTCTCCAGAACAATTAGTGCGCCGATTTGCCGCTCAGCCATGCGATAAACACAGGATGTTAAATGGTCAATGAACTCATCCTGCATATTGATAACAAATTTCCCTCTGCGTAAGCGTACTCTCGATAAAGCTAGACGAATTTCTGGTTGGAAAATAATAAAGACAACGATGGCTGCTATGTTAACCACGTGAAGCATCAAATTGCGAATAACTGGGAGATGAAGCTTTTCTGCAAGAACGAACAAGCAAAGAAAAGAGAGCAAGCCAAAGACTAAGTCCATGGCTCTCGTTCCCCAGAAAAATTTCAGCAAATAATTTAGGACAACCCAAATTAAAGCTATCTCTAACAGAGGTGTGGCGTAACACATTATACCTACGAACATCTATTAAGATAACCCTAGCTGTTGAAGTGTTTTCATCATTGTTAGTAAAACAAAATGTTTTACTAAATCCTCACAACCAATTCTTCACGAATAACCGCAAGATAAGGAAGATATTGGGGAAGCTTCATAGAGAGGACTCATCCTTAGTTTAACTAGAAAACAGTTAATGGCAAAGTATTTTGTGGAGAAGAGTTACCTTAACAACAGATGACAGGGAAACGCGCATAGTATATATACTAGAGGGAATGCAAATATTTTTTGATTTGGAGAGCCAAATATGAGTGCTGAGATGTTGGCGAGAGTGCAATTTGCGTTATTCATTGGATTCCATTACCTCTTTGTTCCGATTAGTTTGGGACTAAGTATGATGATTGTTCTTATGGAAGGGCTCTATATATTCACAAAAAAAAGTATTTATCAGCAGTTGACTTGGTTTTGGATTAAAATCTTCACCCTGACTTTTGTCGTTGGTGTTGTTACTGGCCTTATGCAAATTTTTTCTTTTGGAGCGAACTGGTCTCGGTTCTCTGAGTACACAGGTAACATCTTCGGAATGTTTCTTGGTAGTGAAGGAATGTTTGCTTTTTTCTTAGAGTCTGGATTTTTAGGAGTCCTTCTATTTGGGCGACACAAGGTGTCTAAAAAAATGCATTTCCTATCTGCTTGTATGGTTGCTTTAGGAGCGCATATGAGTGCTTTTTGGATTGTCTGTGCTAATTCTTGGATGCAAACACCTTCGGGCTATGAAATGGTTCTACGAAATGGAATGCTAGTTCCCCAAATGACCTCCTTCTGGGCTGCTGTACTTTCTCCTTCTGCTTTACAGCGTTTTACACATGTTGTTCTTGGTGCTTGGTTATCTGGAATTTTTCTTGTATTGTCTGTGAGTGTTCATTACTTGCGTAAGGAACGACATAAGGATTTCGCTAAACAAGGTTTAAAATTAAGTGTATTTTCGGCTTTGTTAATTTTAGGCTTGCAACTTTGGTCTGCAGATGTGACTGCGCGAGGAGTTGCAAAGCATCAACCTGCTAAGCTGGCTGCTTTTGAAGGAGTTTTTAAGACACAAGAACATACTCCTATCTACTTATTTGGCATTGTCGATATGAAAAAAGAGCGAGTCATTGGAATACCCATTCCTTCTGGTTTGTCACTTCTTGTTCATCGAAATGCAAAAACTCCTGTTCAAGGACTTGATCAATTTCCTAGAGATGAATGGCCAAATGTTCCTTTTGTTTTTCAAACTTATCACTTAATGGTGATGTTGTGGGGCGTTATGCTCCTTCTAGCTTTGCTCGCTTTGGCTGTGTATAAACAGAAATCTTGGGCTTGGAAGAAGAGTATCTTGCTGATTCTTTCTTTCTCTGTGTTATATCCTGAATTATGTAACGAGATCGGTTGGATTTCTACAGAAGTAGGACGACAACCCTGGGTTGTTTATGGTTTATTAAAAACTAAGGATGCAACATCTCCTTTTGTTGATGCAGGGCAAATTTGGCAGTCGTTGATTTTGTTTTCGATAATTTTTATTTGTTTATTAAGCGTTTTTATCTTGCTTCTTATGAAAAAAATTGGAGAGGGGCCAGATGAAAAGGACCTTATAGAAGTAGATTTGTGAGGCCTTTATTATGGAATTTTCTTTGACGACGATTCTTCCTATTGCTTGGTATGTTATTCTTTGCGTTGCTGTATTTGCTTACGCTTTGGGAGATGGTTTTGATTTAGGATTAAGCACAATCTATTTTCTTTCTAAAGAAGAGAAGGAACGGCGGCTTTTACTGAATTCAATAGGTCCCGTATGGGATGGGAATGAAGTATGGTTTGTGATTATATTTGCCGGTTTGTTCGCGGGATTTCCTATCGCCTATGGAACTTTGCTTCCTGTCTTCTATATGCCTGTTTGGACGATGGTTATGCTGTATATATTCAGGGGCTGTTCTCTCGAGTTCCGCAGTAAAGCTGAATCTCGTTATTGGAAATCTTTTTGGGATCTTCTTTTTTCTGCATCAGGAATGTCGATAAGCTTTTTCTTAGGAACATTCGCAGGGAATTTATTAGTTGGATTACCGATAGCTCCAGATACTTCTTATAGTGATTTGTCTTGGAAGCTATTTTTCCGTCCTTATCCTGTATTATGTGGCCTTTTTGTTGTTGCAGCTTTTGCCTTACATGGTGTTAGCTTCGCTCTCACAAAAACTACAGAAGGGTTTCAGCAACGTCTAAGAAATCAGTTTCCCTATATCTTATCTAACTACTTAGTTTTATATCTTTGTTTATTAGTTGCTACTATTTTAGGAATGCCACAGACTCGTGGAGTTTGTTGTCGTGTTGGAGGAGAGTCTGGTATCCCTGCTTATCCGTTGTTAATCTTGATAGCTGTAGCGACACTTTCTTGTTGTTATGCAGAGAAAAAAGCTGTTGCCGTTGCGAAATACGGTAAGGCCTTTATTCTTTCTTGTATGAATTTGTTCTTCCCAATACTTGCGTACAACGTACTACTTTTTCCAAATTTGGTGATATCTACAGTAGATAGTCGTTATACTATAACCATTTTTAATGGATCTGCAGAACCGCGAGCTTTGCAATGTCTTATTACCATTGTTTTGATTGGGCTCCCTTTTGTTATTGCGTACGCAGTGTATATATACCGAGTATTTAGAGGAAAAACAGATTTCCCCTCGATTTATTAATCAAAAAGAAAATAGATACTGTTACAGACTCTATATTGGGGAAGTCGAGGAGACGGAACGGAAGTATTTAACAATTAAAGAATAGTAGCAGCAGCGGCAGCAAGCTCTGAGCGTTCTGTTCGGGTCATAAACATATGTCCATATAAGGATAAGTGGTGAAATTTTCCTACTAAGTACGTGAGTCCATTTGAATTTTCATCAAAATACAGACTGTCTATTTGGGTAGGATCTCCTGTTAGAACGATTTTCGTACCTTTCCCAGCTCGAGAGATAATGGTTTTGATTTCATGAGGGGTGAGATTTTGTGCCTCATCAATAATCATAAACACCTTGGGTAAAGAACGCCCTCTAATGTATGTGAGGGCCTCCATCTCCAATTTTTTGGTTTCCATAAGGCTATGCAATGTTTCCGTAAAATCTCCCATGTTATTCACATCGAATAAGAATTCCATGTTGTCATAAATAGGTTGCATCCAATGCATGAGCTTTTCTTCTTTTATTCCAGGAAGAAAGCCTATATCTTTCCCCATAGGAATAATGGGTCTGCTAACTAGTAATTTGTTATATTTAGCTTTTTCAAACACTTGATACATTGCTGCTGCAAGAGCAAGGATCGTTTTCCCTGATCCGGCTTGGCCCATTAATGTCACAAGTTTGATGTCATCTCTTAATAAAAGATCTAAAGCACATCTTTGCTCTAGATTAAGAGGTTTCACTCCCCAAACTTTTTCAGGAACAGATTTTAGAGAAATGATTTTATTATCTTTGGGGCTATAACGACCGAAAGCAAAATGGTTTTCGTCATCTCCTGAGAGAAAAAAGTATTCATTAGGAGAAGGTAGAGGCGTCAGATCGGAAGGGAAGTCTGTGGAGCCATCTTTATAAAAATATTCAATAACGCTGTTAGAGACTTTGAGTTTTCTATGACCTCGGTAAAGGGAGCGAAAAGATACACATTTGTTTCCATAGTCTTTAGCTTCGATGCCTAAAGCTTCTGCATGAACTCTTCTTCCCAGGCTTTTGGTTACAAAAACAATAGGTTCTCTTTGAGAGATAATTTGTAGTAATTCCAGTGTAAGATGCTTTTTTTGTTTCTCATTGGAAGAAAGATTAGCAAAAGGGGAGACCTCAATGCATAGTTCACTTCCATTTTTTAATAAAATTTGACCTGTAATAGGCTTATCTGATTGCTCTAGTAGTAGGCGGATATTACCTAAGGCTCGGGAAGCATTTTTCCCAGATTCATCACGAAATTTGGCACAGGACTCCAATTCTTCGATCACAGTGAAAGGGATAATGATACGAGTATTTGCGAAAGAGGAGAGGGCCTCGGGATCGTAAATAAAAACGCTAGTATCAATAACAGAGGTTTTTTTCATTAGAAAGTCCCTAATTGATTCTTTGATATAAAAAGTGCCCTTTTTATGGTTTGTAACATATTAAGAAAATTTACAACATGTCTTTGTTAGAGATAGAAGAAAGATATTTTTAGCAATCAACATTGATGTTTGCTAATCTGTTTGTCAAAAATACCCGCCCTTCACTACAATGCCAAAACAAAGCGAGTCCTTCTGTTGGAGTTGTCATGAAAGTAAAAATTAATGACCAGTTAATTTGTATCCCCCCATATATTTCTGCTCGGTGGAGTCAGGTGGCTTTCATAGAGTCTCATGATGGAGGCACAGAGGGTCGAGCTACTTTGAAGCTTCATTTAGTTGATGGAGAATCTGTTTCTATACCAGATTTGGATCAGGCTATTATCAATGAGGTTTTTCAAGAACACCTACTTTATTTAGAGTCAACAAGTCCTCAGAAAGGAAAGGAAGAAGAAAAAATTCAATCATTATTACAATCTGTTCAACAAGTTGCTAAGGGATGTGAGATACAATTTTTCCCTCAAAAAGGTATCGTGTCCATGCTTTTGGGCGGAGTAAATTCTATTGATATGCTGTTACAACATTCTCCAGAGCATAAAGGTTATCCCGATCTTCCTTCAGATCTTTTAGAAAAAATGGCGCAGATGATGAGTTCCTTATCTGTAGGAACGACATCGATTATTGCTAAACCTGAACCCCATTGCAACTGTTTGCATTGTCAGATTGGACGAGTTGTTTCAGAAGAGGAAGAGGATAACACTGTTTCGGAAGAAGATTTAACTTTCCGCTCTTGGGATGTTACTCAAAATGGAGAAAGAATGTATACCGTTACAGATCCTCTAAATCCTGAAGAGCAATTCAACGTGTACTTAGGAAATCCAATTGGATGTACATGTGGGCAGTCATGTTGCGAACATGTGAAAGCTGTGCTTTACACATGATGTTTCACGGGGATGGACCTGTCTTTTCGTGATAAAGATCAAATAGTCGCGATTGACTTTTTCCTTTAAGTCTATAATAATCCCTCTTCTAGAGGGTGTATCTTCTAGGGCTGCGAGTGCCTCTGTAGGGGCTTAGGTTTTAGCGAATTGCAGGAGTTTTTGCGTGCGAACGTTATCTATTTCTATGCTCATTTTCGCCTTATCTTGTGGGGTAAACGCCTGCTTATATGCTGCGGATCTTCCAAATGTAAAAATTCATGCTCCCATCGTTGATAAGGCGACTTTTTCTCCGTTTACAGGAGAAATTAAGGGAAATCGTGTGCGTTTACGTCTAGCACCACATACGGATAGCTCCATCATTAAAGAGTTATCTAAAGGTGATTGTCTAGCTGTTTTAGGAGAAAGTAAGGATTATTATATTGTGGCTGCTCCGGAAGGAGTTAGAGGCTACGTATTCCGAACCTTTGTTTTGGATAATGTCATTGAGGGAGAAAAGGTTAATGTTCGTTTAGAGCCATCGACTTCTGCACCTATCTTAGCTAGGTTATCCAAAGGAACGACTGTACAAACTTTGGGCACCGCACAAGGAAAATGGGTAGAAATTGCTCTTCCAAAACAATGTGTATTTTATGTCGCTAAGAATTTTGTTAAAAACGTTGGTACTTTAGATTTATACAATCAAAAAGAAGGTAAGAAGAAGTTAGCGTTAGATCTATTGAATTCTGCAATGGATTTTGCTGATGCAGAGTTGAAAAAGAAAGTAGAAGATGTTGATTTAGACGCTATTTATAAAAGAATGAATCTTGCTCAGTCTGGAGAGTTAAAAGATGTCCCAGGGTTGCAGCCCTTAGTGCATAAGGCTCTAGAAAAAGTTCAGGAGGCTTTTCTTGCAAAATCAATAGAAGAGACCTCTGCCAAAACTATGAGCTCACCGATTTCACAGCAACAACATAAAACTGTGGAAGAAGCTGTTGTTCCCTCATCTCCTGAAATCTCTGCTATATCGAAAATAGAAGCACACAAAGAGGTGTCTGGTTCGTCTACTTTACCAGAACCTTTGCAAGTGCAAGAGAGTGTTCCTATAAAAGGGTCTTTGTTGTCTCATTATATCCGTAAGAAAGGTTTTGCTAAGGTTTCTCCTGTTGTAGAAGGTAGAGAGAGCTTTGAGCGATCCTTATTTGAGGTTTGGGCAAGTTTGCAACCTGAAGAGAATCGACACAAACTGACAATGGAATCTTTCTATAAAGACGAAGAGAAGAAGAAACAGGAGTTAGTTGGAGAGCTCGAAGTGTATCCTCATGTTGTCAAGAATAATCCCGGGGACTATCTCTTGAGAAATGGTGAAGATGTTGTGGCTTTTGTATATGCTACTAGTATTGATTTGAATCAATGGCTAGGGAAACGTGTTGTTCTGAATTGCGTTTCTAGACCTAACAACCATTTTGCCTTTCCTGCTTATATCGTTTTAGGCATTAAGGAAGCTTCTTAAGAAAGACATACAATCGTTGTTCGATGAAGGGGTCTTGCTTCTTATGAAGCAAGATCTTTTTTTTAGGTCACAAATTATATGGAGTTTCAAACGCCGGTTCTGTGACTGGAGAGAGTGTAGAAGAGTTTTTTTCTGGGATACTGATAAGACTCTCATCATCTAAGACTGTTGGAGAAAAACGGAAGGTTTTTTGAAAAAAATCTTTTACGGCTCGGAAGACTTTCATAAAAAGATTTTTTAAACGAACCAATGTTTTAATTCCGAGAATCTCTTGTATTGCTATTGCCCGAGCTTTTGGCCATTCACGTCTAATTATGGAACAAGGGAACCAGGTACAGGGAGTGTTAGTGTCACTTTTACAAAGGAATCCTCCCGTTCGACGAATGAGAGTATTTTCTAGTTTTTGCATATTGTACAATGTCCGTAATCCTACGATTGTACTCAAGACAGGGATATAGCTGCACAGAGACGTGAGAGAGCCTCGATGAAGATAATTTTTCTGCAAGCAATCCCAGGGTGGAAGAGGATCGGAACCATGAGCATGTTGCATGAAGAAGAAAGAGCTGGAAAATATATACATATGATATTCCTATGATGTTGAATTTACGGAATCTAAAGATAGGAAATAAAAAAAGAACGAAAGAAAAGTTAAAGCTGAAGAATATCTTACCAAAACTCGAGATAAAGTTTGGAAAAATGATCTGTTACGTAAAAGTTCGGTAAACGGTTCCCCCTTCTGTGCTGCTACGAGGACTCCCTGGACTCTTGTTTGGGAGGACTTGAATACCCAGAGCCCTTTAGGCAAAGCACAGAAGAAGAAACCTATGGAGGTGGAGAGAATCGAACTCTCGTCCTTAGTAAACTCCCCGCTAACCTCTACATGCTTAGTTTCTAGATATATTACGTCACGCCTCCTCAGCTAGAAACCCCTATAGAGACTAACGACTCTCATTAAACTTCAAACTAGTTTCCTCGAGAATTAAAGGACCCAAGTTCTAACCAGATAGATGACGGTGTTTCGTAAACCTCTGGTGGAGCTCGCGAACACCGGGTTACCTATGTTTAGGCAACAACTTTGCTAATTAAGCAGCAGCTCTTAGATCTTCGAGATCAGAGAAGCTGATAATTTCGCATTCAGCCTTAGGTTCGGCATTTATTGTTTTGTCGGCTTTTTAGGAGGCCAGCCAACGCCCTCCGCATGCAATTAACGCTTCATTCCCAAGTCGAAACCTTTACACCCCCCTTGCGAAGGGGATTGTAAGGTTTCTAGGGCTTTTCCGCAATATTTTGATCAAAGATTTATGAAATAACAGTTGCTATAGTAATGTCTTGTTTTAAAAAGAAGAGAGAAGAATAGCCATAGGCTTTTTTGTAAAAAATTATAAAATTTCTGTTATTCATATTTGTCTTTGCTCAAGAAGTGTATTTTAATTAACGGTTTAAAAGGCAAATCTATCATAATCCGCTAGTTAAGAAAGGATTGTTTTGGAAAGCTTTTAAACTGTAAAGACTAGGTAGATAAAACAACGAAAGCTTTCTGATAGCATCAAAAAATAAGAGTGAATGACTGAGCAATGGATAACGAAGATAAAGTTAGTTTTTCTGCTAGAGAGGAAAGAATTCTAGCTTTTTGGAAAGAGCAGAATATTTTTCAAAAAATTTTGAAAAATCGAGAAGGATGCTCTACTTTTTCTTTCTATGATGGACCACCTTTTGCTACAGGATTGCCTCATTATGGGCATTTGCTAGCGGGAACGATTAAAGATGTTGTTTGTCGCTATGCTACAATGGATGGGTATTATGTGCCTCGGCGTTTTGGCTGGGATTGCCACGGTGTTCCTGTTGAATATGAAGTTGAAAAGTCTTTGGGACTAACCGAACCAAGAGCTATTGAACGCTTTGGTGTGGGGAATTTTAATGAAGAGTGCCGCAAAATTGTCTTCCGATATGTAGACGAATGGAAGTATTTTGTAGATAGAATTGGCCGTTGGGTTGATTTTTCTACAACATGGAAGACCATGGACTTATCTTTTATGGAAAGTGTGTGGTGGGTATTCCGTTCACTTTATGATCAAGGACTTGTGTACGAGGGAACAAAAGTTGTTCCTTTCTCTACAAAATTAGGGACTCCGTTATCTAATTTTGAGGCTGGCCAGAATTATAAAGAGGTAGATGATCCTTCTATTGTTGTGAAATTCACTTTACAAGGAGATCAAGGAATTCTTTTGACTTGGACGACAACGCCCTGGACCCTAGTTTCAAATATGGCTTTGGCCGTTCATCCAGACCTGATTTATGTCCGGATTAAAGATAAGGAATCAGGAGAAGAATATATTCTTGGTCAAGAGAGTTTGGCTCGTTGGTTTCCAGATCGAGAGTCTTATGAATGGATTGGACAGTTATCAGGGAAAAGTCTGATCGGGCGAAGTTATCAACCTCTTTTCCCATATTTTCAAGATAAGCAGGAATTAGGAGCTTTCCGCGTTCTTCCTGCAGACTTTATTGAAGAGAGTGAAGGGACTGGAATCGTGCATATGGCTCCAGCATTTGGGGAGGCAGATTTTTTTGTTTGCCAAGAGCATAATGTCCCTTTGGTTTGTCCTGTTGATGATCAAGGATGTTTTACAGCTGAAGTTGTGGACTTTACCGGTGAATATATTAAGCTAGCTGACAAGGGGATAGCTCGCCAGTTAAAGAATAAAAATCAATTGTTTTATCAGGGAACAATCCGACACCGATATCCGTTTTGTTGGAGAACAGATTCTCCCTTAATCTACAAAGCTGTGAATTCATGGTTTATTGCTGTAGAAAAAGTAAAAAACAAGATGATCAGAGCTAATGAAGCTATTCATTGGATGCCAGGGCATATTCAAGAAGGGCGTTTTGGTAAATGGCTTGAGGGAGCTCGTGATTGGGCTATCAGTAGAAATCGTTATTGGGGGACTCCTATACCTATCTGGAGGAATGAAGACGGGGAGCTTCTTGTTATAGGTTCCATCCAAGAGCTTGAGACTTTGTCTGGGAAGAAAGTTGTTGATCTACATCGACATTTCATTGATGACATTGAAATTAACAAAGACAATAAGGTCTTTCGAAGGGTTCCTTACGTTTTCGATTGTTGGTTTGATTCCGGAGCTATGCCGTATGCCCAGAATCACTATCCTTTCCAAAACTCGGAAGAAACGGAAGCACGGTTCCCTGCTGATTTTATCGCTGAAGGACTCGATCAAACCCGTGGTTGGTTTTATACTTTGACCGTAATTGCAGCAGCTTTATTTAACCAGCCAGCTTTCAAAAATGTTGTTGTAAACGGAATTATTCTTGCTGAAGATGGTAATAAAATGTCTAAGCGGTTGAATAATTATCCAAGTCCTAAATTAGTCATGGATACATACGGCGCTGATGCTTTGCGTTTGTATTTATTGAATAGCGTTGTTGTTAAAGCAGAGGATTTGCGATTTTCTGATAAAGGCGTGGAGGGGGTACTCAAGCAAGTACTTTTACCTTTATCCAATGCTTTGACTTTTTATAAAACGTACGCAGATTTATATGATTTTGAGCCAAAAGAAGTTAGCGATTTAGAACTGGCCGAGATAGATCGCTGGATTCTTTCTTGTTTGTACAGTTTGGTAGCAAAAACTCGAGAAAATTTAGCTCAATATGATTTGCATGCTGCGGTACATCCTTTTGTAGATTTTATTGATGATTTGACTAACTGGTATATTCGTCGATCTCGTCGGCGCTTTTGGGATGCTGAAGATTCTGCGGATCGTCGGGCAGCTTTTTCTACACTTTATGAAGTGTTGACAGTGTTTTCGAAAATAATAGCTCCATTTATTCCTTTTACTGCAGAGGATATGTATCAACAATTACGGGGAGATGCAGACCCCGAGTCTGTACATTTATGTGATTTCCCTCATGTTGTTTTGGAGAATATTCTTCCTAATTTAGAAAGAAAAATGTCTGATATTCGGGAGATTGTTGCTTTAGGACATTCCTTGCGTAAAGAGCACAAGCTAAAGGTTCGGCAGCCGCTTCAAAGCGTTTGTATTGTGGGAGTCAAAGATCGAATAGAAGCATTAACTCAAGTTAAAGCTTTGATTCAAGAGGAATTAAATGTGAAGGAAGTGTGTTTCTGCTCAGAAACTCCTGAGTATGTAACGACTCTTGTTAAGCCAAATTTTAGATCTTTAGGAAAGAGAGTAGGAAATCGTCTCCCTGAAATTCAAAAAGCTTTAACGCATCTTTCTCAGGAGCATATCCATACATTTATACGTGACGGTGTCTTAACTCTTTCTTTAGGAGAAGAGACTGTTTGTTTAGATAAAGAGGAGATCACTGTTTCTTGGGAAGCTGCTTCAGGTTTCGTTGCAAGAGGCTCTGCCTCTTTTATGACGGTTCTAGACTGTCAGCTGACTCCTTCCCTGATTAAAGAAGGGATTGCTAGAGAGATCGTGAATAAGATTAACACTATGCGAAGAAATGAAAGATTACATGTTTCTGATCGGATAGCTGTACGCTTACACGCTCCTCAGATTGTTCGTGAAGCGTTTTCTTCATATGAAAAATACATTTGTGAAGAAACACTGACTATGACAGTTTCCTTTATCGATGACAAGGAAGGGGAAGAGTGGGATATTAATGGCCACACCATCTCATTAGCCTTGCAGATAGTGCAGTATTGATATTGTCCTAGCAAAAGAGGAAAGGTCTTGAAAGACCTTTCCTCTTTGTTAGGGGAATAGTTTATGATTTCTTCGATAAATTCTTAAACCTATAAAATATATACAGACTCCCAAAGCTAATCCATTAACAATATAGCCGGGAAAGCTTATAGGAGTGAGGTTCGAGGATAATAATCCTACACGGTTGATAGGCCAAAAGATTCCTACTGGTGATCCTAAAAGATTCTCGACAGGAACAAAGCCAAAATCGCGACTATCAGCACTCATAGGGCAGTTATCTCCTAAGACAAGAACGTGTCCTTCTGGTATTTTCAAGCCAAAATTAGAAACAAAAGAGACAAACTCCTTTTTAGATTCTGGAGGAGGACCTCTATCAACAAATGCAATATAAGGTTTTTCTTCAGAAGATTGCAGTTCCTTTTCCTTTTCTGCGAGAACAAACTTTTGTAAAGCTGGGTCGCTTTCAATGAAAACCGGCGAATCCATAACAAACAAGTTCCCTTGATTGAAGAAGGCATAGCGGTTAGGGAAGGGGGCACACTGAGGATTTTTAGGGATATAGACGGTGTGGAAACTGATACCACAATTGAATAAATCAATAACTCGAGCATCGCTCAATTGTGTTAAAGGATGTGGTTGTTTGAGTTTTGTTCGGAAACCACCTAGATGGATTTTAAAAACGTCTCCTTTAGAAAACTCATAACAACCATCTGGAATATCTGGCATAGAAAGAGCAAACATTCTTGCAACACCAGAGGTATTAATTGGCGTAGGCTGGTATTTGTAAGCATACCCGTCAATTACAGTGAATCGGGATGTTGTAAGATTATTACGAATCAAATGAATATGTTCCTTCCTTAAAGGAAGAAGAGTTTTCATAGGTTCAATGGTAGGAATCAGTTGTGTTTCAAACGGATGTAGATGTGGATGAGGATAAGAGAGATTGGGAGTGTGTGCGATTTCTAGATAAGTTTCTGCAAGAGGAGAAGGGAGCATATGCGCTAATGCTGCTTGCTTTTTAGTAAGGATACGAACCATAGCAAAATTTTTTATGCCGAAAAGATCGGAATAGCTCATGGGTTCGTTGTGAGGTTCTTTTAAAGCAGAAGGAGTATCATTACGCCACTCATTTTTATAGAAAAATTGTCCATAAGGGGAGTTTTGGGGTAATGAAATTTTTCCACAAGGCATATAAAACTGGTTAAAGATCACATCCGTTTGGTCTTCTGAGCGAGAACAAATTTCTGTTGTTCCATCAAAAGAGATGTAGGGGACATGGTAAAGCGTTTCTGTATTTTTGAAGATGATAGGAGCTCCCCTGTGATCTATACCGTAAATTTTACCTCCATAGAAGTATAGAGTATCTCCAGGCTTGCCCATACATCGTTTTATATAGCGCTTTTTCCCAGGAATAAATCCAAAATATTTTGTATCAGCATTAGGGATGGGGAGATCTCCAACTGTGAAGACAACAAGTTCTCCTCGAGTGATAGACTCTGGTGTATAGCCGATACTTTTATTGCTAAAGGGTAAACGAAGTCCAAAGGTTGTTTTAGAGACAAGAATACGATCCTGTTCTAGAATGGTAGGGCGCATAGATCCTGTGGGGACTTCGTACAACTCAAACCAAAATTGGCGGATTAAAAAGGCTAAAGCTGCAGCGAACGTTAAGGTACAGATTAAATCACAAACAGCGCAAGTCTTTGATCGGGGAAATCTTTTCTGTATTACTTGAGCCTGCTTTGCGAGAAGAGAAGCGTCTTCTCTGTTTTGATCTAACACTGCTTCTTCGAGTTGTTGTAAGATTTCAAGTAATTCTTTTTGAGTATCCGGATAAGAGAGTATTTTTTTGCTTTTCAGCAATTTATAAGAGGAATGCAGAATACGACGACTCTTATTCAGGGAATATAAGCGACTCATATAGTTGCTCGTCATTAGGAGAGTTTAATGGTATTTATATTTAGACAACTTGGCCCACTTTGTCTATCACAAGGGCTCCCTAATTTCTAAGAAACTCATCATAAAATTAGGATTTACTTGACTCATAAGGAGTTCTTTAAGCCAAGGTTCATCTTACACAAAAAGGTTTTTCAGCACTACATTGAAACCTTTCTAGGTCTCTGTATAGGAGAAGAGATCTAAAAGTCTGGAAGAGTTGGATGCGGAGAAGTAGCTTGATGTCCTATTTCGATAGTTTTAAAGATGATGGCTCCCTTAGGAGTATCAATGCTGGTCCATAAGGGGAAGGGCAGACTTTCATCATTAGAGAAATACATCAGGATATGTTTCCCTGATAATAAAAAGGAGTCTTCAGGCCAAACAGAAACCCAAGCACTTGAGGGAATAATCACAGATTCTCCATTCAAAGATGTTTTTGGGTACCAAGGTGTACGCTCTTTCCCTTTGTATTTGATCAAATGCAAAGGGGCAGGAGTCAAGGGAAGTTGAAGTATTTTCACAAATACAGGTAAGGAATCTTTGTTCTGTAAGGCAGTCCATTGTGCATTTTTGAGAACAAAAATAGTGTGAGAATGCTTAGAAATTCGTAAAAGATACACTCTTTTCTGGGACCGTAGTTGCTGAAATGCTTTTTTCCAAGAAAGTTGTTCGGTCAATGCTTTTTCCTGCTGCATTAAAGAAGGGAATTCAGAAATCTCAACCCAAGTTGCTTCAGGAGATTTTTGACGAATTAAAAGAAAAATTTTTTGAACCCCTCGGCTAAGAACAGCATAGTCCCCAGGATGAGAGGATAGAATTTTTTTTTGAATAGAAGGCGGAGGAAATGAGTGGGCTTCAGCTCTTGGCATAGGTAGAAAAGCAAAGAAAAAAAGAAGATATTGAAGAAGCTCTCGAAGGTGTATTTTTTCTTGCTTTTTCATAAAATGTTCGGGTATGCTCTCCCTTCTGTTGTGTGAGATTTTCACATACTAAGGTAATGATTTTGGGGTTGTCAAATGAAAAAAAATACTCATCCTGAGTACAGACAAGTTCTGTTCGTGGATTCTTCTACTGGCTATAAGTTTGTTTGTGGTTCTACTTACCAAACGGAAAAAACAGAAGTTTTTGAAGGACAAGAGTACCCAGTTTGTTACGTCAGCGTTTCCTCGTCTTCGCATCCATTCTTTACTGGAAGCAAGAAGCTTGTAGATGCGGAGGGACGAGTTGACAAGTTCTTGAAGCGGTATAGTGGCGTTAAGCAAGTTGCTCCTAAATCTGAGACCGCTGTAGAAGAGCCTCTTGCTAAAGGTAAAAGAAAGGCTCCTGCTAAGAAGAAAAAGTAGGGCGTTCTAGTCTTTTTGTATATTTAGGGGCGGGGTGTGTTGTATATCCCGCCTTTTTTTGTATTTAAGAAGATTGGGAAGCAATCTGTGTGCAGTAAAGTCTAGAGTTCCCCAAAAAATGATTGTCAATGTACACTTTGATCTTCGAAAGACACAAGGATAAAGGCAAAAGAAGTTGTCTATGAAAATAAAAATTTTAGAATACTTAAAGCGTCTTGAAGAAGTTGAAAAGCAGATATCTGATCCGAGTATTTTCAACAATCCTAAGGAGTATAGTTCCTTAAGTAAGGAACATGCACGTCTTTCTGAGATTAAACAGGTTCATGAAGTTATTGTTGCTACTGAAAAAGTCCTTCAAGATGATAAGTTCGCCTTGTCAACAGAAAGTGATCCAGAAATCGTTGCTATGTTAGAAGACGGCGTTCGAGAGGGGGAAGCGTCTTTAGAGCGTCTTTCGAAACAATTAGAAAATTTACTTGTCCCTCCAGATCCAGATGATGATTTAAGCGTGATTATGGAATTACGAGCAGGCACAGGGGGGGATGAAGCGGCTCTTTTTGTAGGGGATTGTGTGCGGATGTACCATCTTTATGCAGCATCTAAGGGATGGGTGTGTGAGGTGCTTTCTGCATCAGAGGCTGATCTTGGTGGATACAAAGAGTATGTCATGGGGATATCTGGGACTGCTGTGAAAAGGTTTTTGCAGTATGAGGCGGGGACCCATCGTGTCCAAAGAGTACCAGAAACAGAGACGCAGGGAAGGGTACATACCTCAGCTATAACTGTTGCAGTTCTTCCAGAACCTGCAGAAGATGAGGACGAGGTGTTTATTGATGAAAAAGATTTGCGTATAGATACCTTTCGATCTTCTGGTGCTGGGGGGCAGCATGTGAATGTTACAGATTCTGCTGTGCGTATTACGCATATACCTTCTGGTGTTGTAGTCACGTGCCAGGATGAGCGTAGTCAACACAAAAATAAAGCTAAAGCTATGCGGGTATTAAAAGCTCGTATTCGTGATGCTGAAGTGCAAAAACGAGCACAAGAAGCTTCGGCCATGCGATCTGCTCAAGTAGGTAGTGGAGATCGTTCGGAAAGAATTCGGACATATAATTTCCCTCAAAATCGTGTGACAGATCATCGAATTGGTCTGACTTTATATAATCTAGATCGTGTAATGGAGGGAGAGTTGGATATGATTACCACAGCTCTTGTATCTCATGCACATCGACAACGATTTGGCAATGAAGAAACTGCTTAGAGAAGCCTCAGACTATTTATCTTCTCGAGGTATTCGGTTTCCTCAAAGGGAGGCCGAAGATATTATGATGGACTTGTTAAGGGTTTCTTCCAGAGGGGCTCTTTATCATATCGAATTATCCAATCATGAGCAGAATGTATATTGGAAGCGAGTGCAAAAGCGAGGAACTCGTTGTCCGACGGCATATGTTCATGGTCGGGTGTCTTTTTTGGGAATAGAGTTATTGGTAACTCCACAAGTTTTGATTCCCCGGCAGGAAACAGAAATTTTTGTAGAAAAGATTATTGGCTATTTGCAAGCCCATAGAGAAAAAGTTTCTTTTTACGATATTTGTTGTGGAAGTGGGTGTATTGGTTTAGCTGTGAAGAAACTATGTCCACATGTACACGTTGTGTCATCAGATATTAGCTCGGAAGCTTTAGCTGTTGCTAGGTCAAACGCAGAAAGAAATGGGCTTTCTATTCACTTTTTGCAAGGAGATTTGTTTGAGCCGTTCGATGCTCCTGCAGATGTGTTCGTGTGTAATCCTCCTTACCTTTCATATAAAGAATTTTTTGAATCAGATCCTGAAGTGCGTTGTCATGAACCTTGGAAGGCGTTGGTGGGAGGGGCTTCTGGTTTGGAATTTTATCATCGTATAGCTGCAGATATAGATAAAATTTTAGTGCCGGGAGGCATTGGTTGGCTAGAAATTGGTGCCACACAGGGAGAGTATGTAAAAGAAATTTTTCAATTAAGAGGAATCAAAGGGCAAGTGCTGAAAGATTATGCTCAGTTAGATAGGTTTTTTTTTCTTGAAAATCAAGCAAGTGATCCTGTATCCTCAGGGAGTTTTCTGGCTTTTCCGAAGAAATGATTAGTTCCTTATCGCAAAAATTATCCGGTATTTTTTCCTCGCTTTTTTCCGCAAAAAGGATAACAGAGGAGAGCATTTCTGATTCAATTAGAGAGGTTCGTTTAGCTCTCCTGGATGCTGATGTAAATTATCAGGCGGTTAAGGATTTTATAGCTAGAGTTAAGCAAAAAGTAATCGGGGAAGAGATATGGAAACATGTGTCTCCTGGGCAACAATTTGTGAAATGCTTGCATGAGGAACTTACCGCTTCTTTAGCAGCAGATCAGGCAGGTTTGTTATTGCGAGGGAATCCCGCAGTCATTTTACTTTGCGGGTTACAAGGGGCTGGGAAAACAACTACATGTGCCAAGCTTGCGGATTATTTGCTTCGAGAAAAGAAGGCAAAAAAAGTGTTGGTGGTTCCTTGTGATTTGAAACGTTTTTCTGCTGTGGAACAGTTAGAGGGATTGGTCAGCCAGACTGGTGCAGATTTTTTCCGAAAACAAGGAAATGATCCTGTGAATATGGCAGCGGAGGCTATCCAGTATGCGAAGGATCAAGGGCATGATTTGGTCGTTCTTGATACAGCAGGAAGGCTGCATGTGGATAATGTGCTAATGGATGAGTTAGTAGCTGTTGCTCATATGACGAAGCCTTGTGAGACGTTATTTGTTATGAATCTGGCCATGGGACAAGATGCTGTGGTTACAGCGAAAGCTTTTGACGAGCGTTTAGGACTTACCGGTGTCATTGTCTCAATGGCAGATGGTGACGCTCGTGCTGGAGCCGTGTTATCTGTGAGGGCTTTGCTTAATAAGCCGATTAAATTTGAAGGATGTGGAGAAAAGATAAAAGATTTGCGTCCTTTTAATGCACAGTCCATGGCTGAGCGTATTCTTGGAATGGGAGATACAATAAGTCTAGTCGACAAGATGCGTGAATGTATCTCTGAAGAAGAGAATAAAGAGTTGGAAGAAAAGTTAGTAAAAGCAACGTTCACTTATGAGGATTTTCATAAGCAGATACTTGCTTTTCGTCGTTTGGGACCTTTACGCAAAATTATGAATATGATGCCAAGTTTTGGCGGTGTAAAGCCTAGCGATAAGGATTTAGAAGAATCCGAGAAACAAATGAAAAGAAATGAGGCGATTATTCTCTCAATGACTCCTGAGGAAAGAAAAGAGTTGGTTGAGTTGAGTATGAGTCGGATGAAAAGGATCGCTGCGGGCTGTGGCTTAACTTTAGGTGATGTGAATCAGTTCCGTAAGCAAATGATGCAATCTAAGAAGTTTTTTAAGGGAATGACCCGAGAAAAAATGGAACAGATGAGTAAAAAAATGTCTGGAGGGAATCTGTGGCGTTAAAAATTCGTTTAAGACAACAAGGGCGAAAGAACCATGTTGTATATAGATTGGTACTAGCTGATGTGGAATCTCCTAGAGATGGTAAATATATCGAGCTATTAGGGTGGTATGATCCACATAGTGAGCAAAACTATCAGCTAAAAAGCGAACGGATTTTTTATTGGCTAAATCAGGGAGCGGAACTTACTGAAAAAGCTGAGGCTTTAGTCAAGCAAGGGGCTCCAGGGGTTTATTCTGAGTTGGTGGCTAAAAAAGTTGCTCATAGAAATGTTGTTAGACAAAAAAGACGTGCTTATCGTCAGCGTCTTGCAGCAAGAAGGGCTGAGGCAGCTGCTAAATAGAGATAGGCATAAGGAATGGAGATAGATATTCTTTCCCTATTCCCCGATTATTTCACTAGCCCATTGCAGGCAACTATTTTAGGCCGAGCGATTCAACGGGGAGTTTTATCTGTTCGCTCTCGGGATATTAGAGAGTTTGGTCTAGGAAAATGGAAGCAAGTGGATGATGCGCCTTATGGTGAAGAGGGGATGCTTCTAATGGCGGAGCCTGTTGTGCAAGCGATTAGAAGTATAAAAAGGGAAGGGACCAAGGTTGTATATTTGTCTCCTCAGGGAAGTCTTCTTTCTGCAAGAAAGAGTCGTGAACTTTCGTTGTGCCCGCATTTACTTTTGTTATGCGGACATTATGAAGGAATTGATGAGCGAGCTTTAGCTGCCGAAGTAGATGAGGAAATAAGTATTGGTGATTATGTCCTTACTAATGGTTGTGTGGCGGCTTTAGTCCTTATAGATGCGCTTTCTCGGTTTATTCCGGGGGTTTTGGGAAATCAGGGGAGCGCTGAGTACGATTCTTTGGAAAACGGATTGCTAGAGGGGCCCCATTACACTCGTCCTCGAGTTTTTGAGGAAGAGGAAGTCCCTGAAGTGCTCCTTAGCGGGAATCATCAGAAAATCTCGGAGTGGAGAAGACGGGTTAGTTTAGAAAGAACTAGAGAGCGAAGGCCAGATTTGTATTTGAAGTATTTTTATGGCAATAATGCTCATCTAGATGTACAGGAGGAGTTCCCAAAAATCAAAAATACCTTTCCTCAGGCTTGTTCTGTCATCTTGGAGGTTAGCGATCTTCGAAAAGCTAAGAAGTTTTATTCCAAAATGTTTGGGAAAGAGTGTTGGAAAGGAGATAGGTTGTTCTTTTTAGGAAAGATGGGTTTGTACCTGCAGCAAACAGAAGAAAAAAGGGGAATTACTCGATTATTGATAGAATTGGAATCGGAGCGTGATTTCATCCACTTTTTAAAAAAATGGGAAATGGCTGGCGGGAGACTTAGTGAAAAAGAGACAGAAGGCCTTCTTTTAAGACAAATTTTTGATTTAGATGGTCATAATTGGGTTGTCTCTTGTGTACAACAATGAAAAACATTTTTTAGGTGAAATATAATGGGGAACTTAATCAAGGAATTACAAGACGAGCAGTGTAGAACTGATCTCGCAGATTTCTGCGTTGGTGACACGATTCGTGTAGCTACAAACATTTCTGAAGGTGGTAAGGAACGTGTTCAAGTATTCCAAGGAACTGTAATGGCTCGTAAGGGCAGTGGTGCAGGAGAGACGATTTCTCTTCATAGGGTCGCTTATGGTGAAGGGATGGAAAAAAGTTTTCTACTTCACAGTCCTAAAGTAGTAAGTATTGAAGTTGTTAAACGTGGGAAAGTTTCGCGTGCACGGCTCTTTTATTTAAGAGGAAAAACAGGTAAGGCTGCTAAGGTTAAGGAGCTTATAGGACCTAGAGCTGCTAAGAAATAGGAAAAAAAAGAGAGAGGTAGCAGTAGTAATCTTTTTCTGCTGTTCTCAACGTTAAGAGACTGTTTTTATATGAAATCGATCGTTGAGCAGACTCTGCTTTTTGAAGAAAAAAGCATTTTTGAAAGGCAAGCTATCAAGCAAGGGTACTCGCAGATTGCTGGTGTGGATGAAGCTGGAAGAGGCCCTCTTGCAGGCCCCGTTGTTGCTGGGGCCTGTGTTTTGCCTAAAGGGAAGGTTTTTTTGGGGATTGATGATAGCAAGAAATTGTCTCCCAAACAGAGACGCTTCTTGTATGATCTTTTGCTCGAGGATCCCGAGGTTGTTTGTGGAATCGGAGTTGTCTCTGTTGAGCGAATAGATGAGATCAACATTTTGGAGGCGACCAAAGAGGCTATGATTCAAGCTATAGCTTCGTTGCGAGAGGTTCCAGATTTTTTGTTAGTTGATGGGTTGTATTTGCCTCACAAAATTCCGTCCTTGAAGATTATAAAGGGAGACGCTCGGTCTGTATCAATAGCTGCAGCTTCTATTCTTGCGAAAGAATATCGAGATGAGCTAATGCGGAATCTTCATTTAGAGTATCCCGAATATGGTTTTGATAAACATAAGGGGTATGGAACTGCGGCTCATTTGCAAGCTTTGAAACAGTTTGGTCCTTGTATATATCATAGAAAAAGTTTTTCTCCTGTAAAAGAGAGTATTCAAGAGGGAGTATGTCGGTAAAGGTGATTTCTCCATTTTCTCAAGATGGAGTTGAGTGCTTCCCCAAACTTTTTACTATTAGTGCTCCTGCCGGAGCTGGAAAGACAACGTTAGTTCATATGTTGCAAAAAGAGTTCCCTGCTGCATTTGAAAAAACGGTCTCTTCAACAACACGTTCAGCTCGTCCGGGAGAGGTGCCTGGCGTCGATTATTTGTTTATTTCTGAGGACAGATTTAAGCAGACTTTGGACGAGAATGGTTTTTTAGAATGGGTCTTTTTATTCGGCACCTATTACGGGACTAGTAAAGCAGAGATTTCTAGAATCTTCCAGAAAGGTAAGCACTGTATAGCAGTGATTGATGTACAAGGGGCATTGGCGTTGAAAAAGCACATGTCAACGGTGGCTATTTTTATTCAAGCTCCCTCTAAAGAGGAGCTTGAAAGACGTTTGAATGTTCGAAATTCAGAAAAAGATTCTCAGAAAAAAGCACGATTGGAGCATAGCGCTACTGAAATTGCTGCTGCCAGCCAATTCGATTATGTGGTTGTTAATGATGATTTGACCGCAGCATATCAAGTCTTAAAAAGTATTTTTATAGCTGAAGAACATAGGATAAGTCATGGCTAGAAAAGATCGGTTAACTAATGAAAAATTAAATAAATTATTCGATAGCCCTTTTAGTTTGGTTAATTATGTAATTAAACAAGCTAAAAATAAAATTGCTAAAGGAGATGTGCGTTCTTCCAATGTTGCGATTGAGGCGTTGAATTTTCTAGATCTTTATGGCGTTCAATCTGAGTATGTAGAGAGAGAAGATCGGGATAAACCTGTTTCAGGGGAGAGACGAAAAGACCAAGGCCTTGGAGCATCCAGAAGAAAGGATCCTTCTTTGTACAACTGGAGCGATGTGAAATAGTGCAATCTTCTCGTATTCTCATAACTTCTGCTCTGCCTTACGCAAATGGCCCTCTTCATTTCGGACATATTACTGGTGCTTATTTACCTGCGGATGTTTATGCACGTTTTCAGAGGTTGTTAGGAAAGGAAGTGTTATATATCTGCGGTTCTGATGAATATGGGATCGCTATTACTCTAAATGCAGAATTAGCAGGTATGGGGTATCAAGAGTATGTAGATATGTATCACAAGCTTCATAAGGATACCTTCGATAAACTTGGGATTTCTGTGGATTTTTTTTCTAGAACCACAAACTCCTATCATCCTGCTATCGTGCAAGATTTTTATCGCAACTTGCAGGAAAGAGGACTAATAGAAAATCGGGTGACGGAACAGCTGTATTCAGAGGAAGAAGAGAAGTTTTTGGCTGACCGTTATGTTGTTGGTACGTGTCCTAAGTGTGGGTTTGATCGAGCTAGAGGAGACGAATGTCAGCAGTGTGGTGCTGACTATGAAGCTAGTGATTTAAGAGATCCTCGTTCTAAATTAACAGGAACGTCTTTGTCTTTACGAGAGACGGAACATGCTTATTTACATTTAGAGCGCATGAAAGAGGAGTTACTGACTTTTACAGAAGGGATCTACTTACGTGCTCATATGCGTAATTTTGTGACAGATTACATCAAAAATCTTCGTCCCCGAGCAGTTACCAGAGATTTATCCTGGGGGATACCTGTTCCTGATCTAGAGAACAAGGTATTTTATGTGTGGTTTGATGCTCCAATTGGATACATTAGTGGAACTATGGATTGGGCAGCATCCATTGGAGATCCTGAAGCATGGAAGAAATTTTGGCTAGATGACAACGTGACTTATACACAGTTCATAGGTAAGGATAACACGTCTTTCCATGCTGTTATTTTCCCTGCTATGGAGATGGGGCAGTCACTTCCTTATAAGAAAGTAGATACTTTAGTTACTTCTGAGTTTTTACTTTTAGAAGGATTCCAGTTTAGTAAGTCAGAGGGCAATTTTGTAGATATGGATGCGTTTTTAGAAACGTATTCTTTAGATAAATTACGTTACGTATTAGCTGCTATTGCTCCTGAAACTTCAGATAGTGAATTTTCTTTTCAGGAGTTTAAGACACGGTGTAATTCTGAGCTGGTAGGGAAATACGGAAATTTTGTGAATAGAGTGGTTGCTTTTGCTGCTAAAAATGCGTGTAAAGAACTAGCAAATCCTCAGCTAGAAGAGAAGGATTTGGATTTCATCAAAAAATCCCAAAAACTTGTTAAGGAAGCTAAAAAGCATTATCAGCAATATAGTTTACGTAAAATTTGTTCAACGATAATGGAGTTAGCTGCTTTAGGGAATGGTTATTTCAATGATGAAGCCCCTTGGAGGCTTATTAAGGAAGGGGATTTGAAACGTGTACAAACCATTTTATTTGCTGCTTGCTATTGCCAGAAGTTGCTTGCCCTCATTTCCTATCCTATTATGCCGGAAACAGCGTTGAAGATTTGGGAAATGATCACACCAAGTTCTTTGGACTTGCAGTCACAAGATCTAGATAGGTTACAGTCTATTTGGACAAACGAGTTTTTCAACTATTTGGAAGAACGGTTTTCTTTGAAAGAGTCTGAGTTGTTATTCACAATGGTTGAGTGATTGTGACACTGCCTAGTTTGACGGAAGAGAGATTCTAATCGCTAATTAGAATCTCTTTTTTTTATGTAACGGTGAGAAAAGTCTGCAAGAAAGAATGGCATGCTCATACGATGTTGAATGACCTTATTGAGATATAAGGGATGTCTTCCCCCTAAATATGTCAACAAATTGTGCAAGAAGAGCAAAGAGAAGTTGAGGTGAGAAGAGAGTGCATGGCTTGTTGTAGTCCAGTGCAACGATGTTGGACTTTATCATTTCGTACAGCAATAGCAACAGCTTTCTTAGTACCAACTAAAATGACCAGTTTTTTCCCTCTTGTGATAGCGGTATAAAGAAGATTTCTATACAGCATCACATAATGTGAAGTATGGATTGGTAGAATAACACAAGAAGTCTCACTTCCTTGGTACTTATGTATTGAAGTGGCGTAAGCTGGCGTCAAATCATTGAGTTCTGTTTGTGAGTAGCAGACATAACGACCATCGACGCACGCTACTAAACTTTTTGTAGAAAGGTCGATGGATGCAACATAGCCGATATCTCCATTGAAAACTTCCTTATTATAATTATTCCGCGTTTGCATAACGCGGTCTCCAGTAGAGAAAGAATGGAACTTTCCTTGAATAAAGGGTTTATTAGGATTAAGGGCAGCTTTTAATTCTTTATTAAGATTTAAGATTCCTAAAACTCCCTTTTTCATTGGAGCGAGAACTTGAATATCTTTTGCTAGGATACCAAATTTTTTGGGGACAAAATCAGAAACAAGGTAAATGATATGCTTGACAGCTTCTTCTGGGTTCTCTTTTTGAAAAAATAAAAAATCCTTTTTCCCCGAGGAGCTATTCAAAACAGGGAATTCTCCTTGGTTCACTTTGTGTGCGTTCGTAATAATATTGGAATTCTGAAGTTGCCGGAAGATTTTGGTTAGGTAGGTCACTTCAATATGATGTGAAAGAATAAGATCTTTCAAGACATTCCCAGGCCCCACACTAGGAAGCTGATGGACATCTCCAATTAAAATGAGAATAGCATGGTTTGGTAGAGCGGCAAGGAACCTTTGAAGAAGAATCGTATCAATCATTCCTGACTCATCGACGATGACAAGATCACAATCAATGGGAGCTTCATGATTTTTTCGAAATGATAAAGTTTTGAAATCATACTGAAGTAACGAATGAATGGTTTGCGTGCGTTTCCCAGTGATTTCTGTCATGCGTTTTGCAGCTTTCCCTGTAGGCGCAGCAAGAATGATTTTTTGAGGAGAAGAGAGTTTTTCAAAGATAGATAAAATAGCTCGTGTGATTGTACTTTTTCCAGTTCCTGGCCCTCCTGATATGATGTGTATCTTTTGGGAAGAACTAGCATGAAGAGCTTCTTTTTGTTTTTCTTCTAATTTCAAATCAAGAAGGTGCTCAACATCGAGAATTGCTTCTTGCGTGTTAATAGACGGTATGCGCTTAGAAGAGAAAAGAAGTCTTCTTATATCTATAGCGATCTGTTGTTCAGCAAGAAAAAGCTGACGAGACCAAATGTAGGTATCGTTTTCAAGCTCTTTGATATAGACAGCTTTTTGCTTGGAGAGCAAGAGAATTTGTGTATGAATTTCTTCTTTATGTACAATTTTTTCAGGAGCATTCTCATTAAGAAGTTTTTCAACGAGGATAATAAAATCGTGAAGAGGGTAGCAGGTATGGCCTTCTTCCTGGAGTTCGTCTAGGGAATACTGTATACCTGCCACGATCCGGTTCGGAGAGTTAAGAGGGACTCCAAGACATGTAGCAATGAGATCTGCTGTTTTAAACCCTACTCCGTACATTTCTTTAGCAAGGGTAAAAGGATCTTGACAGACCTTATCAATAGTCTGGGTTTGGTATTTTTTATATAGACGTAGGCCATAGTGAATAGCGATCCCATGTCTCTGCAGAAATAACAGTGAACGGCGTAAGTCTTTTTGTTCTTGGAGCTGCTTAGAGAAATCTTCACAGCGAGCTAGAGAAATCCCATTTACTTGAGCTAATTTAGAGGGACATGAATCAAGAACTGTCAATGTTTCTTCTCCAAAAGTGGTAACGATTTTTTGGGCAAGCTTTGGACCTACTCCTTTAATTTGAGAATTTAGGTAAGCTATGATTCCTGAATCAGGGCTGTAGATTTTAGCCGAATGGAAGCGAAATACTAAAGCTCCACTAGCATCTACACTCCAGTGCCCAGTTAAATCGATGGGGGCTCCAATTTTAGAAAGCGAAGAGGGGATATTTCCACAAACAGTAACTAATGAATTTTTATAAGGGACTCGTAGAAAAGCATACCCCGTTTGATCAGATAGGGGGTCTTCTGGTAGGATAAGCTCCAAAATACCGGAAAGTTTCTCTTCGCAACCCATATTTTTTTTACTCTCTTGGAAATATTCGAATGTTAGAAAGGCTTAAGTCTGTGTCGGACAGTATTATAGACTCCGATAAAGCTACAAGCGGTATCTTTTATATTTACCCACAAAAGAAGTCCATGGAAAAATGAACCTTTCTCAGAATGTTTGTGCGGTCATTAGCAGTACTTTAAAAGGTAACCTTCATAATGTTGAGAAAAGCTTTTGTGAAAGTTACCCCAAAGTTTTTATTTAGCATGAATTGGATTCAGATTCTGAGGTTATTAAAGTGTCTGCGACAGGGTCTTGTGTGTTTACTTTTTTCTGAGCAAGAAGAAGGCAGAGGCTTGCTCCAAGCATTAGAGAGAATCCTAGACCTTCTTGGAAAGAGGGAACTTCTTGTTTGTACACATAAGATAGGATCCACCCAAAGATCGGTTCAAAGATAAGCAGAGCCCCTAGAAGGGCAGTAGACAGGTGGAGAGAAGCCTTGTTCCATGCAGAGATAGCTCTAGAGGAAGAAAAAATTCCCATTGCTGAGCAGAGAAGAATGAATAGCCATCTTTCTGAAAGAGGAGTGTGGAATAGAAAGTCCCGCGTGACGTGAGTAATTCCAAATAGATCTCCTAAAGCAATCAATGGAAGGCAAATAACAAGAGAGCTAATGCCTAGCATATGGCACCAAGTATCAGGAGAGATTTCAGGGTATTTTTCCAGAAAATCGTGGTTACATATGATATATCCCGCCCAAATGCTTGTTGCAATAATGACACACCCTAATCCGAACAGGTAAAGGAGTAACGAAGAGCTTGATTCCGATTGAAATTCAGAGATATTGGACAAAATAATTCCAACAACAATGATGCTACTCATACTAAGGAGAAAAGGGTAGGAGAGCACTTTTTTCTTAATATTAGAATAAAAAAGAATCGCGATAGGAGCTAATCCCGCAATGATTACAGTTACTGCAGATCCTGAGTAGCGGACAGCTTGTGCAATACCAAAATAATATACAATATTAATGAGAAAGGCCCACAATGTGCTAGTTTTCCAAAGTGAGCAAGGAACTGTTTTGAAAATATTTGAACGCTTATAAATAATCGTAATGAGTGAACAGATTCCAAAAATGGAATAACGAGTCAGTACTATATCTAAATCTGGGAAGTTCCCCAGCATACTAGGAATAACAAAAACGATACCCCAGTAAAAACAAGCCAAGAGGCTATAAAAGATACCCAAAGGCGTATTACGAGAGGATAACATGGGATTAGGGGAAGACATCATGCTTTGTAGGCTCTCCAGCTTAAAAATTGTATTGCTAAGACATTGTTAAAGAATAGAGAACTCGCGAGAACGAAAGGTTAGACAAAGACAAGAAGAGATGGTAAAAGGCCTCTCTTTTCTTTTTTTTCTCCTCTTCTTTAAGGGAGTGTATAGCCCTAAGGGACCATCAAAAGAATTATATTCTCATAAAGATTTTTCGTAAACAGGGGCAAGAAATGCTGTTTATTGCTTTCAGTAAAGATTTTAAAAGAGTTTATTATCAGTTATAAGTTTTGCTCTCAGGGAGAGGCAGACAAAGCTTTTTTTTGGTACAATGGAAGACGACTGGTTATAGAGGCTGAGTATGAAACGCATCTTGGTTTACTCAGATAAAGGAGTTTCTCCCTATTATCTGCGACATACAGTTCGTTGGTTAAAACAGGTTTCTGAATCTTTTGGGATGGAAGTGTGCCGTGTGAATGGGCAGTTTCTTATTCACGAGCCTTTTTGGGAAGAGACCACCCAGTTGCTAGTTGTTCCTGGTGGCGCGGATGTTCCTTATCATGATGTATTACATGGTTTGGGTACCGCCCGTATTGATAGTTATGTGAAAGAAGGAGGGCGTTATCTAGGGATTTGTGCAGGAGCCTATTTTGGTTGCGCTCAATTTTCTTTTCTTGAGCCTAATGGTTCTCTATTCGTTGCTAAGCGAGATTTAGGCTTTTTCCCTGGTGCAGCCAGCGGTCCTGCCTATGAAAGTGCATTTTCTTATACGAGCTCCTCTGGGGTTATGGCTGTTCCGTTGGTTTTTGCAGATTTTCCTGGTAGAAGCTTCTCATTGTTTAACGGAGGCTGCTATTTCGAATGTGCTGAACGTTTTCCTGAAATACGTATAGAAGCACGCTATGAGAATCTCCCAGGAAAACCTGCAGCAATTGTTTCTCGATGTTTGGATAAGGGCCTCGTTGTTCTGTCCGGGCCTCATATCGAATATCTGCCAGATTTTTGCTCTCTTCAAGAAGAAAATGTGGTGCGTGCTCGAGAACAAATTATCGCACATTCTTTAAATCTCGAAGAATACAGACGAGCTTTGATCAGGCGGTTGTTAACTAATGTCGTCGAGCACATTCTGTATTAAGATAGCTTCAACAGCTTCAGGATCAGCATATTGTGCATTAAATAGGAATGGTTTGATTTGTCCTAACAACCCCAACTTATCTTTTTCTTCCAATCCAGAAAGAATAATTGTTGTTAATTCTGTGTCACTAGCTGGTCGTTCAGGAGATAAGATTCTCATATTGGATACGTTGCAAGGAAGAGTGTAACACTGTTTCTTCATGAAAAGAGTAAAGAAGTCTTTATAATCCAGAGGATATATAGGAGCAAGAGACGGTCCTTCTTCTTCTTCATAACCCTGAGTATGTATAGAGGCAGATGGTTTTTCATATTCAGCTATAGTTGCGTAGCGCAGCTGCTCTAGCGCACAAAAGAGAGCTAACAATTCCAAAGCTCTGGCTTTAGGGGTTTGTAGAGGAGTTTTCAAAGGTTCGAGTAATAAAACTCCCGTTGATAAGCTGTGCTCTATGATTTGAACGTAGTATGTAAAGAGTCTTTTAAAACTTTCTTCCTGATCCAAAGAAGTTTGGGTTTCTTGAATGGGAATAAAGAAGGCGCTGGCTCCCTCATTGCAGGATTGCAAGAAAACTCCTTTTCTTCCTTGGCGCACGACAGGATTTCCTGGAGGCAGTTGGTGTGCATAGCTTAACTGGCAGGTGAGCTCATTAGATTTTGCAAGATAGGTATGAAGAAGCTCGAAGTTCAAAGTCGAGAGAGTGATAGAGAACGGAAGATAAGGATTTCTCAGGATCACCGTGCTCGTTTTATGTGAATCTGATGGAACAATTTGTGGCGTCCAGTCTATCAAGGCTGCGGATAAGAGTTTATCTGGGTTCTCGAAGAAAAACTGTTTGTATTCAGGACAAGCTCCTTGGAAACAGTTTTGTAAATTGGGATGAGGGAATAAGCTCGAGATACCTTTTGGCTCTGTTTTTAAAAAATCTATTAGAGAAGGGGAGAGGGAAGGAATAGACTTAGTATAAGAAAGAAAATACTGCTTTCCATAAAAAGTCAGTACTCGACATCCGAAAAAACTAACTACAGAAACTAGTAAAGCGAAGCAGATCCCTGAGACAATAAAAATAGGAGGCCCCGCTAAAAAGAAACCACATGCTGTGACGAACCCTATCATTAGGGAAAGTAGGATAGAAAAAATGATAAAAGCTTTAGTTTTTAACTGTTCTGTAATGAAAGAAAAGATATCTTTACAAGAAGAAACGGAGAGACTTTCTATTGGGTACATAACGCTACCAATCCTTTAAAAGAAAAATAAAATGTTATAAGGATCTCTTAGCTTTTTACTCTGTCGGTATAAAGCTGCTTAGAAAGTATGCCCCCTTGGAATATTCTCTTAAGGATGGATAAGAAAAAGTTTCTGTTCAGGAAAGCTCGATCTTTCTCCATCGAACAAAGTATAGAACCAAGAGTTACAGATTTTACTAAGCCCCCTCAAAAATATTAATAGGGAATAGTTCTCACTCAAGATATATGACGCAACACCCCAAAGCTATGCAAAAAGAATTTCTGATGGAACATCAAGAGGAACGAAAGACTCCGGAGGATGGGTTCGAACCAACGACCAATGGATTAACAGTCCACTGCTCTACCGCTGAGCTACTCCGGAACAATTAAAGCAGCATTGTGCATGAGAAGGGAATAAAAAGTCAATCAATTGCGAATGAGATTTTTATTTTCAGGAATTTTTTGTGGTACAGAGGGATCCTGAAAGCAAATTTTCTCATAACCTTTAGGAACTAAGCCAAGCTTTCGAATCAAAGCTAATTCAACGACAGAGGGGTTGTCCCATGAAGCAAGATGTGTACTAAATTCTTGTTGTTGATCTAAAGCTTCTTCTAAACGAGCTTTTAAATGAGCAACACGCTGTTGCAGCCTGAGCTCTTGGGTGCATAACTGGGAGATAGCTCTGTCATATACAAAGCCACCTCCAAGTAGATAAAGAATCAGCCACCAAGAGCGAATGACAATTTCTTCAATATACCCGAACCAGGAAATCCGTTTTTTACCCATTATGTGAGTACAGGAAGGGAGAGTTTATACGAAAGGAATAGTGATGCCTTGTTGTTTTTGATATTTCCCTTGCCGTTCAGCATAAGAAACGTCACAGGCAGAGTCTCCTTCAAAGAAAAGAACCTGAGCAATTCCTTCATTGGCATAAACTTTTGCAGGAAGAGGAGTAGTATTAGAGATCTCAATAGTAACGTATCCTTCCCATTCGGGTTCAAAGGGAGTAACATTCACGATAAGGCCACAACGCGCATAAGTTGATTTCCCAATGCAAACAGTGAGGACATTGCGGGGGATTCGGAAATATTCAACGCTTCGAGCTAAGGCAAAAGAGTTTGGAGGAATAACACAAACATCGTCTGTTATTGAAATGAGTGTGTCTTCAGTAAAACATTTTGGATCGACGAGTGAATTATATACGTTAGTAAAAACTTTGAATTCCCTAGATATACGTAAATCATATCCGTAGCTGGACAAACCATAGCTAATCAGTTTTTCTCCAGTTTCTGGATGCACCTTCACTTGACTGTCAGCAAAAGGCTCTATCATACCTTCTTCTATTGCCATTTTGCGAATCCAGTTATCTTCTTTGATCCCCATAACTTCTCTCGATTATTTTTTTATGTCCATGCTCTTTGGAAAAGATTATTACCAGAAAAAGAGATGAAACTCTCAGTACTACAGCATGTGCAATTGTATGAAAAGACGCAACGTTTTAATAGCTTAATGAAGCGTTTTTTTCTCTTTAAATGTATTTTATATAGAGGAAGGGCTCTATACAATGGGCAAAGGAATTTTTTGACTTCAGTGATTAGAGAATGTCAAAATAAGCTTTTTCATTTTCTACCAACGAACAACTAACTACTACGAATAAATGTATGACTCATAAAATTTCTGTTTTACACCAAGATAAAAAGTTTGATTTTTCTTTAAGGCCAAAAAAACTAGCGGAGTTTTGTGGGCAAAAACAGCTAAAAGAACGATTGGACTTATTCCTTCGAGCTGCTGTTCAAAGGAATGAGGTTCCTGGGCACTGTTTGTTTTATGGTCCTCCAGGTTTAGGGAAGACTTCATTAGCTCATATCATCGCTGGTACGATAGGGAAAGGCTTAGTGATTGCTTCTGGTCCTCAATTACTTAAACCTTCAGATCTCATAGGACTGTTGACCGGATTACAAGAAGGAGATGTTTTTTTTATCGATGAGATTCATCGTATGGGTAAAGCTGCCGAAGAATACCTTTATCCCGCGATGGAAGATTTTAAGGTTGACATTACTTTGGATTCTGGTCCTGGAGCTCGTTCTGTTCGTCTTGACTTAGCTCCTTTTACTTTAGTTGGAGCTACTACTCGAGCAGGAATGCTCAGCGAACCTTTGCGTACACGTTTTGTTTTCACAGGACGGGTAGATTACTATGATGACGAGGATCTAGTTGCTATTCTTTCTCGTTCTGCGCAGTTGCTGGATATAGAAGCGAGCAAAGAAACTTTACTAGAAATTGCTAAAAGAGCACGTGGTACTCCACGTTTAGCGAATAATCTGCTTCGATGGGTACGGGACTTCGCTCAAATGCGGGAGGGGAATAGTATTAATAGTGCTGTAGCAGAAAAAGCTTTAGCTATGTTATTAATAGATAACTTAGGGTTAAATGAGATTGACATTAAGCTCCTCTCTGTGATGATTGATTTTTATCAGGGAGGCCCTGTTGGGATGAAAACCCTCGCTATGGCTGTAGGAGAGGATGTCAGAACTCTGGAAGATATGTATGAACCTTTTTTGATTTTGAGAGGATTAGTTCAGCGAACTGCAAGAGGCAGAGTAGCGACTCCTTTAGCATATAAACATCTGAATAGAGACTCAAAAGACAGTTGGAGAGAAGAATAAAGAATGAAAAAGTTGAATCTACTCATGCTGCTGGGAGTTTTTTGTAGTGTTGGGGTTGTTGGCGATGCTGATGTAAAGGTATCAGATGCTTTGTCACAGTCCATTCTCGTAGAGCCAAAAATTCGTGTCCTACTTCTCGGAGAAAGTACAACTGCCTTAGTTGAGGCTAAGGGAGCGTTTTCAGTATTTGGAGATGGTGAGCTTTTACAGGTTTGCTCTCAAGGGCAACGTTGTGCTGCTCATGCTTTATATGGAGGGATTCGTTGGGGTGAAAATTATCCAAATGTTGAATGCTTAAAAATCGAACCTCTTGATGGTACTGCATCGTTGTTTGTTAATGGTATTCAATACAAAGGTGCTGTGTATATTCACAAAACAGAGAGAAACTGTTTATTCGTAGTTAATGAACTTGCTGTAGAAGATTACCTAAAATCCGTTCTTTCAGTGAAGTATCTGAAAGAATTAGATAAAGAGGCTTTGTCTGCTTGTGTTATTTTGGAGAGAACTGCCTTATATGAGCGTCTTTTAGCTGGTAATGCTAATAGTTTTTGGCATGTAACTGCTCAGGAAGATCGTTATGGGGGATTTGGGGTTACATCACAGTTTTATGGAGTAGAGGAAGCTGTTGACTGGACATCCCGATTAGTTTTAGATAATCCGGAAGGACTAGTTTTCAATGCGGATCATCTGTTGCAAGCTAATGTAGATCGTTTAGCTATAGAAGGTTACAATGCTCGGCAAATTTTAGAAAAATTCTACAAAGATGCAGACCTGGTAGTCATCGAGTCTTGGGAAGACGATAGTAAAAACGCTTAGTGAGTAGTGCTCATTGCTTTGCAGGAAGATTGCCTGAAGTGCAAAGCAATGAGGCTTTCTTCTTCAACTTAATCAAGCCCCCTTTTTTCTACTGATAGCAACTAGAGAGCTATAGGGTTCAAGAGAGAACTTAGGAGATAGGATCTGCGAGGAAAAGCCCGTTGTGCTATCAACAATTTTCTCATACGCCAAGTGCTCTTGTCTAAGTTTAGGTAAGGCGACTTCGATGCGATTATTTCCGCTGTGAAATGCTATGAATAAGCTGTAATTAGGATGCTTCAATTCAAAAGCTAAATAGTGATCTGGAGCCCATTCTCTAGGAGAGCCTTTTGCATTCAACCAAATGACGGTCTCATCTGATAAAAAATTGGTATTGAATAACTCTGCATATTCCTTACGTAAGGCGATCACCTGACACAAGAAAGAGAACAGCTCTTTTTTTTCCGTTAGTCGATTCCAAAGAAAATGATTAACCTTAGTATCTAGGCACCAGGGGTTATTATTCCCATAAGCGGTGTGTGCATACTCATCCCCAGATTTTATCATAGGGATTCCTTGTGACAAAAACAGAGCAAGAAAGAAATTTCTCATTTGCCGTTCGCGTAATAGGCAAATATCTGGATCTGTAGTTTCTCCTTCACAGCCAAAATTATAGCTGTAGTTGGCAGAAGTGCCATCAAGATTATGTTCTCCGTTCTCTTCATTGTGTTTATCATTATAAGATACGGTATCATAAAGAGTGAATCCATCATGCGAGCAAATGTAATTGATGGAGTTGACTGATTTTCCTTTTGGATAAATATCATGAGAGCCAGCTATACGAGAGGCAAACGAGCTGGCCTGATGAGCATCTCCATTAAGAAACGCTTTTACATGGTCGCGATAACAACCATTCCATTCACTCCATCTCGTTGATATGGAAGGGAAATGACCCAGCTGATACAGTCCTCCTGCATCCCAGGGTTCGGCAATAAGTTTGGTTTCCGATAAAATAGAATCAGACGATATCGCTTGTAAAATAGGAGTGAGTGGAAGGGGAACTCCTTGTGAGTTTCTGGAGAAGACGGAAGCTAAATCGAAACGGAACCCATCCACGTGCATTTCCTGTACCCAATAGCGCAAGGCATCAAGAATCCATTTAAGAGCCGTGGGAGTATTTGTATTTACTGTATTTCCACACCCTGAGAAATTTAGAAGATCTCCATGATCATTGACCATGTAGTAAGATTCAAGATCTATCCAAGGGAGAGGACAGCTCGTTCCTTCAAATCCCGTATGATTGAAAACAACATCTAAAATTACTTCTATTCCAGCACGGTGTAGTGCTTTAACTAAAGTTTTGAATTCTCGGGCTGGAGCACAAGGATCTGCTCCATAAGTATAGCGGCGAGAGGGACAAAAAAAGTTAACAGAAGAGTAGCCCCAATAGTTACATAGATGAGGAAGATCCTTATTTTTGAACGGGTGAATCGTCTCATCAAATTCAAAAATAGGAAGCAATTCAACAGCATTGACTCCCAATTGCTTAAGATGATCAATCTTTTCGATGATTCCCAGGAAAGTCCCTGGATAAGAGGCTTGAGAAGAAGGATCTTGAGTAAAGGATCGAACATGCATCTCATAGATGAAATAATTTTCTTTTGAGAGATGCAAAGGAGTGTCTCCTTCCCAGTCGAAATCCTCCTGTTTTAGGTAGCTGAAGGCATAATCTTTCGCTTGTTTAGGGGAGCCAAACAATTGTGGAGAATAAATATTCTTAGAATATGGGTCTGCAATATAGGCATCTGTAGAGAATTTTTGAGAATTGGAATCTGCTTGCTGTAATTTGTAAGCATAGGACCACTCACTAGAGATTCCAGAGATTTCAATATGCCAGATAGCTCCAGTTCTGTGATCCGTTGGGGAAAGAGGAATCTCATGAATATTTGAAAAAGGGTCTAATAACACTAGGATCACTTGGTGAGCCTGAGAAGAAAATAGAGAGAAACGGTAGCGATCCGTGGAAATTTTGTGAGCCCCAAGAGGGAGGGGGGAGGTAGGATGAACAGAGAAAGACTCCATAGCAAACTAAAGCGTTAACAAAAAATCAGAATGACGAGGCAAAGAAAAAGAATAGAATTTTGACACAAAAGGAAGAGAGAAAACTCTTCCTTTTGTCACACGTAAGCAAAAATTATGCGCGAATTCCTGCTGGAGGAGGTTGAATACCGCCACTTCCTCCTTGAGGCATTTGTGGCATAGTATCAACGGTAGGTTCCCGTCCAGCGCTGATATCAGCACAAACAGTGCGCCATTTCACAACGGTTTCAATGAAAAGTTGCGCAAAAGCTTTGAGTAGGTTGGTCTCTGCATACTTCATGTCTAAAACACAGTGCATCAAGATCAACTGTTCTTTTGTAGCAACTCCTACCCCTCCACCAGCCATTTGGCCTCCGAGCATAGAGCCTTCTAATAATTTTTCATACAAAGCTAACTTTCTTTGCGGATTGTCTGGAAGTCCGTCAAGAAGAGGTGCGTAAACATAGAGGCGATCAGAATGTTCTTCGTAGGTTAGGTGAAGAGAAAACTCTCCATCAACAAACAAAATGCACGTATTATTCTGATCGAAAGCGACGTCGGGAAGTTTAAGCTCTTTAGCAAAATTTTTTAGATTTTCCTCAGCATTCTGCCTGGACATGAGGGAATCTCCTTCGTACTGTTTTTTTTAAACCTAACATAAGCAGGTTTGTTAGTAAATGATTAGGGCCGCGACAAGGTAACTTACCGTTGGGCAAGGCCTCACCGAGGTTTGTGCGACATCTTCTCCCGCAGTTTTCTGACAAACCCTAGTTGTTCGCCATCGAGAAAAAAAGAAGCGCAAGCTAGTTCCCCTCGTTCTGCCTATTATGTTGAGTGTACGTTCTCTAAAAAACCCTTTAGTTTTCGTAAGCTTAATCTAGCCGTAGATGCAACGAGGGGACAATTGTCACAGGATATTTTTTTTGGTTATTTTGCGCAATACTCTATAGCGAATACTTGTGTTCACGAAAAAATCAATCCTAGTGTACATTCTTCTCTGAAGATAGGAAGGTTCTGAAGGAACTTTCTTCCTAGGTGGAGTATTTTCTTGGGTTATATAGATAAGGGTGGTTTTTATGTTGTTCGGATATTTGGTGGGATTTCTGGCTGCCGATCCTGAAGAAAGAATGACTTCTGGAGGGAAGCGGGTTGTTGTTTTGCGTTTAGGTGTGAAATCTCGTGTAGGATCTAAAGACGAAACAATATGGTGTAGATGCAATATCTGGAACAATCGCTATGACAAGATGCTCCCTTATTTGAAAAAGGGATCCTCAGTTATTGTTGCAGGCGAGCTTTCTTTAGAGAGTTATGTAGGTAGAGATGGTTCTCCTCAGGCTTCTATCTCTGTAAGCGTAGATACGTTGAAATTTAATTCTGGTTATTCACGCTCTGATGGAAGAGGTTCGGATGAAGGACGTCAGCGATCCAATGATAATATTTCCATTGGATTTGACGGAGAGTCTTTGGATACAGAAATGGCTTTTGATAAGGAAGTGTATGCTGGATTTGGGGAAGACCAGCAATATGCTAGCGAAGATGTTCCTTTCTAGCCTAAGTTTTGATCACAATTTTAGGGCCCTCTTTGAGAAGAAAGAGAAAATATTTCTTATCGATTTGGGCCTGTTCTGCGCCAAGTTTTTATAAATTAATTTGAGAGTTTACTGTTGTAGCAAAAAGCAACAAATCGATGCTTAGTAAGCTGCAGAGCATGTTTGCTAAAAAGGTGGCTCTTTCTTATAGTCCTTTTTTCATCTCAGAATTCAGAGTAAGGTAGAGGTGGAGGCTGTCGTTTTGCTTTTCTGGCCCTGTCTTCTACAGCGAATGTCGGGTCAGGCCTCCTGATTGAGACGGGAATCGCAAAACGTATTCTATGGATGCTTATAATTTTTGACTCAATCGATTCAACAAAGAGGTTACTGTGGTGTTACTCTATTCTCAAGCAAGTTGGGATAAACGATCTAAGGCTGATGCCCTTGTTCTTCCTTTCTGGACAAAGAACAATAAGGCTCAAGAGGCTGCAGTTGTTGATGAGGACTACAAGCTTGTATATCAAAGCGCATTACAAAATTTTTCAGGGAAAGAAGGAGAAACCTCTTTTCTTTTTGGAAATTCTCAAACAAAAGAACAGAGAATCATTTTACTTGGTTTAGGGAAGATCGAGGAAGTTTCTGGAAGCTCCATTTTGGATGCTTATGCTCAAGTTACCATAATGTTAAGAAAGGCTAAATGTAAAACAGTAAATGTTTTACTTCCTACAGTTTCGCAATTACGTTCTTCTGTGGAAGAATTTTTAGTCAATCTTTCTGCAGGGATCCTTTCTCTGAATTACAATTATCCAACCTATCATAAAGTAGACGCTTCTTTGCCTTTTTTAGAAAAAGTCACAGTGATTGGTATTGTGCCTAAAATTGGCGACAAGATCTTTAGAAAAGAAGAGAGTCTGTTCGAGGGTGTTTATTTAACCAGAGATCTCGTGAATACCAATGCTGATGAGGTAACCCCAGAGAAGCTTGCTGCGGTTGCTAGAGGCTTGGCTAAAGAGTTTTCCAGTCTCGATGTCACGGTCCTTGACAGGAAGGCCATATTGAAGGAGAAAATGGGGTTGTTAGCGGCTGTTTCTAAAGGCGCTGCTGTTGAACCTCGTTTTATCGTTTTAAATTACCAAGGCAAGCTTAAATCTAAAGATAGAACGGTACTCATTGGTAAAGGAGTAACATTTGATTCTGGAGGATTGGATTTGAAGCCTGGTAAGGCGATGGTCACTATGAAGGAGGATATGGCAGGAGCTGCTACAGTTCTGGGGATCTTTTCCGCATTGGCGGCTTTAGAACTCCCTATCAATGTAACCGGGATTATCCCTGCTACAGAGAATGCAATTGGATCAGCTGCCTACAAAATGGGGGATGTGTATGTTGGAATGTCCGGACTCTCGGTAGAAATAGGAAGTACGGATGCTGAAGGGCGACTCATCTTGGCTGATGCAATTACCTACGCTTTGAAGTATTGTGATCCCACGAGAATCATCGATTTTGCAACTTTGACAGGAGCTATGGTTGTCTCTTTAGGAGAATCCGTCGCAGGATTTTTTGCGAACAATGACGTTTTGGCTAGAGATCTTGCAGAAGCAGCAGCTGAGACTGGAGAAGCTCTTTGGAGAATGCCCTTAGTAGAGAAGTATGACCGAGCTCTCCATTCAGATATTGCTGATATGAAAAATATAGGGAGTAATCGTGCTGGGTCGATTACCGCGGCATTATTTTTACAACGTTTTCTAGAGGAAAAATCCGTAGCGTGGGCGCATTTGGATATAGCAGGTACTGCTTATCACGAAAAAGAAGAACTTCCATATCCTAAGTATGCAACAGGGTTTGGTGTACGTTGTTTAGTTCATTATATGGAGAAATTCTTATCTAAATAATTGCCTTCTAGTTTTTATTAAACAAGATTTTCCGGTTAGTTTTTTATAAAAATTAAAAACTAACCGTTTTTTATTAAAGTTTTTCATTCTTCCTGCCGATAGATCAAGTAAGTAGTAGTTACCTGTCTAATTAGGGGAATGAACATGTTGGGAGTACAAAAGAAACGCAGCACAAGAAAGACTGCTGCAAGAAAAACTGTAGTACGTAAGCCTACAGCTAAGAAGACAACAACAGCTAAAAAGGCTCCAGTAAGAAAAGTTGCAGCTAAGAAGACTGTAGCTCGCAAAACTGTAGTACGTAAGCTTACAGCTAAGAAGACAACAACAGCTAAAAAGGCTCCAGTAAGAAAAGTTGCAGCTAAGAAGACTGTAGCTCGCAAAACTGTAGCTACTCGTAAGCTTACAGCTAAGAAGATAACAATAGCTAAAAAGGCTCCAGTAAGAAAAGTTACAGCTAAGAAGACTGTAGCTCGCAAAACTGTAGCTACTCGTAAGCCTACAGCTAAGAAGACAACAATAGCTAAAAAGGCTCCAGTAAGAAAAGTTGCAGCTAAGAAGACTGTAGCTACTCGTAAGCCTTCAGTTTCAAGAACAACATCAACTAAGAAAACAGCCGTCGCGGCAAAAGCTGGAGTTTGTATGAAAAAACATAAACATACTGCAGCCTGTGGACGTACAGCTGCTTCTGGTGTAAAAGTTTGTGCTTCTACAACTAAAAGAAAAGCTCATCACAACCGCACTCGTACAGCGCATAGTTGGCGTCAACAGTTAATGAAGCTTGTTGCTAGATAAAATTAGAGATAGCTAGTTTTCTCGAGTGACCGGGAATAAGGGACCACCTTTTCCCGGTTTTTCTATTTATTCACTTAGTTGAAATTTCATCTAGAGATAGAATCTTGGAACAAGAATGGAGATTGGAATTTCGGCAAAAGGTTATGGAGAACAGTCAAAATAACGTTTATATTGAGTCGATTAAAGATTTTGTTCATCGCATTGAAAGTAAGCGTTTTAAGATAATTGTGATCGGTTCGTCATCAATAGAGGATAAAGATATATTCTTAGAACTTTATGTTGCTGGTGGGAGGCGCCTTGTTGATGGACAGCGCCTAATACAACAGGAACTTTTGTCTTGGACAGATAATTTCGGGTTGTTTGTCTCTGAGGAGACTATAGGTGTCTACCAAGCGGAGAAGATGAGTGCTTCTTTACAGGAATTTATAATCCGGTATTCCAAGAACCCGAATCCCACTCTTTCTCTCTTCCTTTTCATTAATAAAGCCGAGTTTTTTTCTTCTTTTTCAGAGAAGTTATCTAACGCTCTTTGTTTATCTCTTTTTGGAGAGTATTTTGCAGAAAGAGACTCTCGTATGGCACAGTTACTCATGAAGCGCTCTAAAGAAATGCAAATCGCTTGCTCCTTAGGAGTTGCTAAGCTTTTTGTTAGTAAGTTTCCTCAGACGGGGGTACTTGAAATACTTAGTGAATTTCAAAAGCTTGTTTGTCAAATTGGAGACAAAACATGTGTAGAAACTTCTGATATCCAAGCATTTGTAGAGAAAAAAGAATCTGTTTCTCTCTGGAAGCTTCGAGATCTTCTCCTTCGTAAAGATCGTGTGACAGCACAAACTTTAATACAATCTTTAGTGTCGGATTCAGGAGAAGATCCGTTAGCGATTCTAAATTTTTTACGAAGTCAGTATTTGTTGGGGCTTCGTGCAATCACAGAACGATCAAAGGACCGAAAGGCGCAGATCTTTATTGTCGCAGGGGAGCAGGCACTTTTGAATGGGCTCAATGTGTTTTTCCATACGGAAAGTTTGATTAAGAATCATCTACAAGATCCGCTTCTTTCTTTAGAAACTATGGTTGAGCGACTATAGACTACTGTTAAGTTGATGGTTTCTCTGTGTATTTTTTCATTAGCATTCTCTAAAATGGATGGCGTGCCAATGTTTAAAATGAATTTTTCCTATGACGCTGTATCTTCTTCCCAATACCTTAGGTAGCAAAAGAATAGAGGATCTTCCTGCTTCTGTTGGGGAGATTGTCCGGAGCAAAATTCAAGGATTGATAGTAGAAAGTGATCGAGGAGGGAGACTATTCCTAAGTCTATGTAAGGTAGCGGAGCCACATAAATTCCCTCTCGCTGTGATGAGCAAGAACGATGTTTCCGTTAAGGCCTGTGATTTTTATTTAGAGCCCATTGTTAAAAAACAGGAAGCTTGGGGGCTTATTTCCGATGCAGGCTTGCCGTGTATTGCGGATCCAGGGGCCAGGTTAGTTCGACGGGCTCGATCATTAAAAATACCGGTCTGTGCTGTATCTGGTCCATGTTCGATTACACAAGCATTGATGCTTTCAGGGCTTCCGGGACAAAATTTTTCTTTTCATGGTTATCTTCCCCAGAATCCTAAGGAGAGAGCTCGTTATTTACGTAGTTGTTTAGGGAAGGCGCATACTCACATCTGTATAGAAACTCCTTATCGTAATCCATACACATTTGAAGCATTATTGGATCATCTGCCTGCTCATGGGGAGCTTTGTGTTGCCATTGATCTGATGGGAGAGCAGGAATACGTCTCGATACGGAGTATAGCTAGCTGGAATCAGGCAACAGATCTAGAGGCAGTCCGCGAACGATTGAAGAGGGTGCCGGCTATTTTTTTATTTATAGCTTCTTTTTAATTGAATTTAGGTAATCCTTTGTTTTGTTTGTTAATTTAATTTTTTCTAATTAAAAGAAAATTGAAATTAATTAAATAAAAGATGAGGCATGGATAAAAAAACTCTAAATCATAAAAAAGAGGTCATTGCTGCTGTTCCGCCTACGCAGCCTGGGACTCCTGTTACTGAAATGTTGTTATTGGAATACGCTACTTCTCAACAAAATGGAGGCAATCCTTCTGTTGGTGACATGGTTGCTAATGTTTACGTCAATTTAGATGCCAAGAATCAACAGGTTCGTCAGGTTGGAGAAGGGACTGAAGACCAGGATGTTATTGTTCGCTCGCAATTAAATGGATATCTACAGAAAGGATCTCAATCGATAGCAGGACTATTTCTATCTACTTCTGGAGGAATGATGGTCGGGAACATCGATATGGGCACAAACCAAGGAGATGCTAATACTATAGTTGGATTACCTTATTCTTGGGGAGGATCAGGCTATCTCGGGAACGATTATATAGCCTCTGTTGGGATCGTGAAAGATATCTTGGGGGATTATGGAGATCGCCTCAATGATTTAATCGAGAAGATTACCAAGTATGCCGGGTCAGGAGAAGGCAGCATGGATCAGCTACTCAAAGATCTTGGTAGTCCTAAAGAGAATACTGGGCTGACTCCTGCTGTAACATTTGAAAAGCCTAAAGATGCTAAGTGGTTGTTGTTAAGCGCTAAGAACGCGATGACAGGGCCACTACGTCTTGAACAAAAACAGGGGGCCTTACCTACTGAACCTGAACCTACGATAAAAAATCTGAAAACAGGAGATGTAGTAAGTGTTGGGACAGCTACGTCTAAAGATGATTTACAGAAAATTGTTACGGTTTCTGATCTAAACACCATATTGAATAGCTTGAAGGGAAATAATTCTTCCTCAGGAAGCTCGCAAGGATCAGGTACAACAACACAATTCCCGGATTGGACAGGACAAGAGGTCCCTTGTTTAGTATCTCAGAATCCTGCTACTCCCCCAGGAGGAAGTACACAAAATCTCGTTGAATCTAGTAATGCTGATAATTACATCAATGAGGATAACGGTACGTATACTCTTTTACGAAGAGGGGTCTATCTTGTAACATTTGCGTATGAGGTTACTCCTTCACAAAATGGCGTTGTCACTTGTACAGGAATTCTTAAAGAAAAGACAACCACTACAACAACAAGAAGTTCAGGCTCGCAACCAGCAGCAAGTCCTGTGGCTCCGGCAGGATCACCGCCTAAGGATCCCGATGCTTCAGAGACGGTATTTACTATAGTAGGCTCTTCAGGCCAAACTTTATTAGGAAGCTCATATATCTTAGTTCCAGGAGATAAGGCTTCTTCAGAACATACACTAGAATTGAAATTAACGACTGGCGATGCAGGATCAACAACAGACGCGACAGCTTCTAAGAGTTATGTAGCAATTTCTTATATGGGTGCTGGATACTAAATCTTAGTTAAGGGAGGAACTCTCCCTTAACATTTTTATTGTCCATTTATACGCTTTTTAAGGTGTTGGTGAGGATGTAGTTGTTTCTTTTGTAGTTTCTCCTGGGGTCAACACTAAAGACCAGGCGAAAGATTTCAGAGTAATACCGATAGGTATTGTTGTTGTATTTGCAGATGTTGGTTGAGTTGATGAATCAGTGGCTGCTATCATGTGTTGTATGTTTATGCCACTAGCTGATGTACCAGACGTAGTAGTAGTTGTTGTTGTTGTTGTTACAGATCCTGTATTGCCTCCTGTGTTGTTATTAGGGTTATTGTACTTCAGTTTTAATATGGATCTTTCTGCCTGTATAGGAATTTGTAGCGTGCAAGATTGTCCTGAAGCGAGAGAGAATGTTCTAGTCACTGAATCTACTTTAGTAGGTGTAGGCTGTGTAGCAGTAGATGATACTATATAGTGTTTTTGAGGGAGACTAGATTTTGGATTCGTCGCAGATGGTGTACCAGGCGTAGCAGTAGTTGTTGTTGTGACAGAACTTGGAGAGCTAACCGTAAGTTCTAAGGAGATGGAGTCTGTAGATGATGGTTGAGAGTTGCTTGGATGTTCCCAAGTGCCTTGCATAAAAAAGGTTAGAATGCCTGTTTTTTGAATGATCATTTCTGATCGAGAACTTTCTGAGAAAGAAAAAAACTCATCCCACAAAGGAGATTTTTCTGAGAAGGTTGAGTTTGGTAAAATGGGGTCGCTGGTTGTAGCTGGTGATGTTGTCTCTGAGCTCGTGCTTGTAGTTGATGAGGGAGTTTCAGTGTTTCCTGAAGGAGCTGCTCCGTACTTATAAATGGATGTAATGATGGGTGTTGTGGGAGGACTCGGAGGAGTTGGGGATGGAGCAGGATCTGGAACTGTAGGATTGGGATTTTGTAGCCAATCGAAGTATTCTGAAACAGTAATGTTTGAGAGTTCCTTATCGTTGTTTTTTAAAAAAGCCATTTGTGGAGAGGTAATTTTGGCTTGCACAAACTCTACATTGATGGCGCTTTTTGTGTCTTTGTTTGTTGGTGTTCCTAAATCGGATATGGTTTTGTCGCTCATGTCGATATTACCATAGACCGTGCCCCCACTCGTTTTTAAGAATTCGGCGTTTGTCTGGGCTTCAGCACCTTCAGTGATGCCTAATAGCTCTTCTAATGTTCCCACTTGTGAGTTGATATCAGATAATTTGGAGACTACTTGTGTAATTTTATCATTCGTTTTAATGACGGTTGCTTGCTGGTTCACATAGTCAATAGTAACGGCAGAATCATCAACAGGGTCTTTTTGACCATTTGTGTACATCACAAGATCAGTGATAGTATTTCCTTGCATATTGATGTCCCCAGTCATTGTTCCTCCTGTCGTAGGAAGAAACCCTGGGTTAGGATCGTTTTCTTTAGTGTAGTTATCTTTCAGGTATTTTAGTGTAACGGCATCTGTGGTATCTGTGGGATCTTGTAATTGTGTAATTTTTTTTCCATTTGCTATGATTCCTGGAGTTGTTTCGATTCCCGTTTCAGTAGTATTCAATAAAACTTTTTTAATCACTTGATTACGATTCCAGATAGAGGAAGAAACGATATCTTTTTTATTGCCCATATGTTTTTTGCTATTTTGTTTAATCTTTGATTTTTTCTATGTGTTTTCAAATAAAGGCTAAGATTTTACTTAGCCTGTTCAATACATCATCTCTCCTTAAGGAGCAGGTGGAGGAGGTGTCGGTGTTGTTGTTGTAGAAGGCACATCTGTTGGGTAGAGCGATGCTTCCCAAGACCAAGACGATAATTGCATTTGAGATGACCCACCACTTCCTCCAGAAGTTGTTGCCATTTTTATGTTGGATACATCTGTAATGGGAATTTGCAAGAATATAGAGTTCCCAGAGATGAGTGTTAAAGGGATAGAGAGAGATGCTGTTGTTGTACTTCCTGTAGAACCGGAGCCACTAGAGCTATCTGGAGTGACTGTTAGATTTACGGAAAGGGTATTTGAGTTCGTTCCACTATTACCTGACCAGGTTCCTCTCGCAGATAGAACAAGTAACCCAGGTGTTTTTATTTTTAGGTTGTCTGCAGTAGTTTCAAAGCACTTACTGGCAAGAGAGGTTTTGAAATTAGGTTCATTGTTACTGGATCCATTTGTACTGAGCCAAGGAATGTGTCCATTTATTGAAATAGGTGTAGAACTAAAAGGAACGGAATTTGAAACAAAAGCGCGCTTAGGCTGCTTAAGTTTAGATTCTAGGTATGTGACGTTAGCTGCGTAATCGTTCTCAGTATTTTCTGGCGTCTTGATATTGGAAATCTGAGAATTTGTCATTTTCAGATCGTTTTTGAGTGTATTGTTGGATTGCGTCAGTACGAATGGGGAGTCGTTGATAATAGACGGAAGCTTGTCATAGGATGTGTTGTCGTTTGAAGTGTCTGTAGTGGTTGAGCTTGTTGCTCCTTGAATTACTCCATCAATATCGATTGGTTGCGGAGCATCAGGGTTCTTGGTTATTTTAATGCCAAGAGCTTTGTAGGCTAATTCAATTTTTGTTTCTACTTCATCGACAAAGGCTAAGGTTGTATCTAATTTTTGGTTCTCAGTGATTTTTTTGACTATATCTTGGACATATTCTACTGTCGCTGCCTCTGAGTAGAACGTTTGCCAAGCTGCATTATAGTCATCGATTTTCTTCTGATACTCGGCGAGTTCCGTGTCGTATTCTTTTAGCGCCAGTTCCTGTTCTTCAGCTGTTTTATCTGCGAAATCCTTTTCTTCTCGAGGATCTTTAGGTTTCGTAGATTCTTCGGGGAGCTGTAAAATTGGTTCAGTAGGTTGTTTCAAGTTGAAGATGGAATTCGCTGCCATGTTAATGTTTCCAAACATGTTCCCTCCTTGAATAGGAAGATACCCTGGATTAGGATCATTTTTGGACAGGTAGTACATTTGCAGATACTGAAGTGGAACGACGTCTGTATCTCGAGTTGGGTTAGCGACTCCCGTTAACTTAGCCTTGTTGTTAAAATTTAGCGTAGTGAACGAAGAGATTTGCTGTGAGCTTACACTTAGCAATGCATCAGCAGGAGTATTCCTTTGGGAAATTGTAGATGTGTTATTTTTAGTAGTTAGTTCTTTTTTATTCATTTTTCAATTAAAAATTGATCGATTAGTTTTAATGGTTTTAATATCGATTAATTTTTTATTTTAAAATGAAAAAGAAGAGGCCATGATTTCTTCTGCAATAGAATCATGAAAAAGGCGTCCTTCTCTATTTAATGAAAATGCCTGGTGATCTGTTGTAAATAGAGAGTGTATGGACGGATTGTTGATAATCTCATTAACAAGTTCTTGGGGGAAAATGCCAAAAGGAATGGGTTTACAGAGACGAAGACGCAGAGCTAGAGCCTCTTTAATGTGCTCGCTAGGAGGAAGCTCTTCCATAGATTCCACGGTTGGTAGATTTTGATGCGCGGCTCTTAGATAATGGGAAATTCTGGAAAAATTTTTGGACCGAATACCGTTGAGATATTGTGAAGCTGAAACACCTAATCCTAAAAAAGGCTGATCTGTCCAATAGTATAAATTATGTTGAGAAGCGGCTCGATTTTTTGCGTAAGAAGCAAGCTCGTAACGGGAAAATCCCTCACTTTCTAAAAGCTCTTCTGCTGTTAGAGCCATTTTTGCTAAAGAGTCATCATTAGCTATGGAAGGAAGGATTTGTTTACGGTGTTTATAAAATGAGGTGTGAGGATCTACGGTAAGGTTATAGATCGAAATATGTTGGATGGGAAGAGCAATAGCTTGGTGAAGGTCTGTAATGAAATCGCTGAAAGATTGTGTAGGAAGACCGTAGATGAGGTCTGTGGACACATTTGAGAATCCATACTGAGAACAAAGCGAAACAGCTTCTGTGGCTTTGGAGGAATTATGAGTGCGCCCAAGAAGCTTGAGCAAAGGGTCATTGAATGTTTGTATGCCAATACTAATGCGGTTGACCGCAGTAAAGGTTAGATCACGTAAGTAGTCTTGAGAAAGGTTTTCGGGATTAGCTTCGAGAGTGATCTCTCTTGCGAGATGGGCCTCTAATGCCATAAGGATATCTTGAATATGAGAGGGAGGGACGAGGGAGGGTGTTCCTCCTCCAAAAAACACAGTATCGACATAATGAGAGGAACGTAGAGAGGCAAGTTTTTTTTGCCCCTCCTTAATTACCGCTTCACAATAAGAGGTGATGAGCTGCTCCTTGTAGGGAATTGTATAAAAACTACAGTAGTGACACTTCTTCGAACAGAAAGGAATGTGTATGTACAGAGCTAACGGAATCTTACCATTCATTGGCATCAGGGTCTATAATACCCCCTCGACGCCAGCGATTGCGATCGCTGAAGGGGTCTTCATCATCATCGTTAGAGTAATCCAGCTCGTGTCCACTATCCTCTCTTCCCTCCTCTCCTAGGTCAATCTCGATAGTCTCGCTGGTATCAAGATCAACTTCAGTATCAGAGGATTCCACGAATTCTACATCCGAAACGCTTGGACCATCCGGATAAATAGTTTTAGCTGGACTTCTTCTTGGGGTTACATACTCTTTGATTTCACCACTTTCTTTAAGGAGTTGTAAGCGCTCTTTTTCTTCTAAGATCTTGCTCTCTAAAAGACGGATTTCTTCTTGATGCCGCTCGATTTCCTTTTTAGGAACCAGGCCTAGTTGCATCCACTGAGTAAGATCATGCAGTTCTGATTCTAATTTTTTTAAACGCTCACTTTTCATTCGTAAATAGTCCTGTTCTATGATTGAAATAGGAACCCCCCTGAGAGCCAATTTACTTGCTTCCTACTAAGGGTGACTGCATCTTTTGCCTAGAAAGGCCAAAAGTGAGCGGGCATGAACAAATAGATCGGGAGAGATTTTGGAAAACAAAATACTCGTTCCGAAGTATTTATGCAATAGCTAAGCTCCACCAGCTCTTATAAGAAGTCAGGAGGCCAGGGTATTCGATACTCAAAAAAAAGCAAAGATTGCTTTTTTTGAAAAATAAAAATTTTGCTATGGAAAAACTTCTAAAAGTATCTCCCTCAATAAATAGATTCTTTTTATGGATTCAGACTTCGCTAAGCATGTACATTCGTCAGATATTGATTGGATAGAAGCTCTATTTAAACGATTTGAAAGACACGAGCCATTAGATTCTTCATGGAAATATTTTTTTGAAGGTTATCAAGTTGGCAAGTCCGATGTCCTTTCTCCTTCCACTTCTAGTGATAAGGCTTTGGAAGCTTTACAGGAAAAAAAGGCTCAAAGTCTCCTCATGATATATCGTCATTATGGCTATTTGCAGAGTCAGATTTCTCCGTTATCTTCTGTATCAGAATCTCCTTTAGTCTCAGAGAAAGTTCGGGGGTTTGATTTACAGGAAATGGTTCCGTCTTTAGGACTGCTTCCTCAATCGCATGTTCGTATCGCGGATTTCATTCAGGTATTAAAAGATAAGTATTGTCGTAGTATTGCTGTAGAAACGTTAAACTGTTCTCCTGAGATTCAAGAATATATTTGGAAACTGATGGAGGGAGATAAAGTTGCCCTAACTAAAGAAGTGCTTCTTGCTCGGTATCGGGAAATAAAACAAGCTGGAGCTTTTGAAGAATTTTTACAGATTAAATTTACTGGACAGAAGCGTTTTTCTTTAGAAGGTGGGGAGAGTTTGATCCCTATGCTGGAACAGCTCATTGCGTGTGGTGCACAGCAAGGAACCAATCGTTTTGTAATGGGGATGCCTCATCGCGGTCGCTTGAATGTTTTAGCAAACGTTTTTCATAAACCTTACCGACAGATTTTCATGGAATTTGAGGATGCCCCTCAAATGAGAGGAATTCAAGATGTTGGAGATGTAAAGTATCACAAAGGTTATGTAGCCAATCGACCTGAACAGAATGTCATGATGGCCTTATTACCGAATCCAAGCCATTTGGAAGCTGTGGATCCTGTTGTAGAAGGCACTGTAGCTGCTATTCAACATCAGGGAGAAGCTGGAAAAGAGCAGTCTTGTTTAGCAGTTTTGATGCATGGAGATGCCGCTTTATCCGGACAGGGAGTAGTATACGAGACTTTTCAGTTGAGTAGAATTCCAGGGTATTCCACGGAAGGGACTTTACACATTGTTGTGAACAATCAGATAGGATTCACAGCTCATCCTAGAGAATCTCGGTCTACACCCTATTGCACAGATATTGCCAAGATGATGGGCATCCCCGTATTTAGAGTGAATAGCGAAGATGTTTTAGCTTGTCTTGAGGTTGTCGAGCACGCGTTGAGTGTTCGGGAGCGATTCCATTGTGATGTGATTATTGATTTATGCTGCTATCGAAAATATGGCCACAATGAGAGTGACGATCCTTCCGTTACAGCTCCGTTTCTTTATGAAGAAATCAAAAAGAAAAGGCCTATTTCTGTACTACTGAAAGAGAGAATATTGAATCATCCCGAGTGGAAAATCTCTTCCCAGGAGTTAGATCATATTGATACAGAGATTGCGGATACTTTAAACCGTGAATTTGCCTCTTTGAAAGATCCTGGTGTCGAACAGTGGACGAAACAAGAATGTATGCACTGTTCCCGTATGGAGGCAGGAGAGCTTCTTATTGATAATGTTGATGTTTCTTTAGATAAGGACTCGTTGTTTGACTTGAGTGTGAAACTTTGTGATGTCCCTGAGCATTTTACTCTACACGCTAAAGTTAAAGCTTTATTAAATAAACGTATGAGTATGGCTAATGGAGATCAGGATTATGATTGGGGAATGGCAGAGGAGGTAGCTTTTGCTTCTTTATTGCAAGAAGGCTTTTCTTTGCGGTTATCTGGACAAGATTCGATTCGAGGAACTTTCAGCCAGAGACAGCTTGTTTGGACAGACATTCAAACAGAGGATACCTTCTCTCCTTTGTATCATGTGTCCTCAAGTCAGGGGAGTGTAGAATTATACAACTCTCCTCTTTCAGAGTATGCTGTGTTGGGTTTTGAGTATGGTTATGCACAACAAGCAGAAAGGACTTTAGTGATTTGGGAAGCTCAGTTTGGAGATTTTTCTAACGGAGCACAGATTATTTTTGACCAATACATCTCTTCTGGGATTCAGAAGTGGGATCTACATTCAGATTTGGTAGTTTTACTTCCTCATGGTTATGAAGGACAGGGGCCAGAGCATTCCTCTGCTCGCATAGAACGATATCTACAGCTAGCTGCTAATTGGAACTTTCAAGTTGTACTCCCTTCGACTCCCGTACAATATTTCCGTATTCTCAGAGAACATACAAAAAGAGATCTCTCCCTTCCATTGATTGTTTTTACTCCTAAAATGTTGTTAAGACATCCTAAGTGTGTCAGTTCTATAGAAGATTTTGGGGTAAAAGGAGGATTCAAACCTTTCTTGGAGGATGCGAATCCTAATTATCGAGCGAAAATTCTTGTACTATGTAGTGGTAAAATTTATTACGACTATTGCGGGGCTCTACCAAAAGATTGTGCATCCCTTTTTGCCTGCATACGTGTAGAAAGTCTATATCCGCTATATTTGGAAGATTTATTGATTTTGATAGGTAAGTATTCTCAAGTTGAAAAATATATATGGTTGCAAGAAGAACCTCAGAATATGGGAGCTTTTAGTTATTTTTCTTTAGCAACCGATGAGATCTTTCCGAGTAAGTTACAATGTGTAAGTCGTCCTAGAAGTAGTTCAACAGCAACAGGATCTGCAAGTTTGAGCCAACAAGAATTGTCCACATTAATGGAAACTTTGTTTTCTATAGGTAGGGAGTAGAGCATGGGTATAGAGGTTCGTATTCCAAATATTGCAGAGTCTATTAGTGAAGTGACAGTTTCTTCGCTATTAGTGTCCTCTGGAGATTGTGTTCAAGAGAATCAGGGGATACTCGAGATAGAGAGTGATAAGGTTAATCAGTTGATCTATGCTCCTTGTTCAGGAAGGGTAGAATGGAGTGTTTCTGTTGGTGATACGGTAGCAGTTGGTAGTGTTGTCGGCACAATCTTTGAATCTGAAAGCCAAGATACTTTGCAAATTCGTGAGCAGATGCCGTTTAGTCTTGTAGAGCAGGAAAGCGATGCGCAGATTATTTCTTTCCCCTCATCCTTAAGACAGGATCCTCCTGCAGAAGGAAAACGTTTTGTTCCTTTAAAAGAGATACAACGATCTGACTCTAATAGTAGAGAATCTCGAGAGTCTATGAGTGCTATTCGCAAGACCATTTCTCGTAGATTGGTTCAGGCTTTGCATGATTCAGCAATGCTAACTACGTTTAACGAAGTATATATGGGGCCCATGATTGCTTTGCGTAAGGAAAAGCAAGATGCTTTTGTGTCGAAATATGGCGTTAAACTTGGTTATATGTCTTTCTTCATTAAAGCCGTTGTTGATTCTTTGAAGAAGTATCCTCGTGTGAATGCATACATTGATGGAAATGAAATTGTTTATCGTCATTACTATGACATTTCTATTGCTGTAGGGACAGATCGAGGATTAGTTGTTCCTGTGATTCGTAATTGTGATCAGTTATCCAATGGGGATATTGAATTACAGCTTGCAGATTTGGCTTCTCGTGCTCGAAAAGGCAATCTGGCCATTCATGAGCTAGAGGGAGGAAGCTTCACGATTACTAATGGTGGGGTTTATGGCTCGCTTTTATCGACGCCAATTATCAATCCTCCACAAGTTGGTATTCTCGGTATGCACAAGATAGAGAAGCGCCCTGTAGTAAGAGAAGATACCATTATTATAGCTGATATGATGTATGTTGCTATGAGTTACGATCATCGGATTATTGATGGGAAAGAAGCTGTGGGATTTCTCGTTAATATTAAAGAGTTGTTAGAACAACCAGAGCTTTTATTGATTATGTGAAATTGAGGAGTCTCCTAGAACCTAATTATCTAGGTAGAAGTAGAACCGCAGTTACATTATTTCTTCGGGGGCGGGTTACCAAAGGATGATTTTGATGATGGGATCGCCAACCTCTGAAGGAGAAGAATACATCGGATTCCGAACACGTACAACGTTCTGAGATGAAGATGTGATTCTTTAACAATCCCTCTGCTAGAAGTTGATTTCTTGCTACAGCGCGGAAATCTAGGTGATTTTCTTGGGGCATTGTAAGGAAAAAACTAGAAGGAAATAGTTGTTTATAATCTGGGTAAATCGCCATATCGGGGCCCAATGAAGGGGCTATAGCCACGATAAGATCTCGAGGATCAGAGCCGAACCTTTTTTTAAGAAGACGAACGGTAACAGCATAGATATTACCTACAAGACCCCGCCATCCTGCATGTACGTCAGCAATCACATGATGTTCTGGATCATAAAAAATAGCTGCTTGGCAGTCTGCATGATAAATATGCAATGAAAGTAGTGGAATATCCGTTAATAGTCCATCAGCAGGACACCGTTTCGGTGTCTTATGAGTGACATAGCGCAAACTTGTGCTATGCACTTGATGCGCATTACAAAAATCATCTCCTCCTAAGTAAGAGGAAATGACCTTATCAGAAGCCTGACAAGCATGTTCTTCGTCATTTTGTTTTGGGAAAACCCCATGACGAATAGGAAAGTGCTCCAGTTCAGGAAAAGTATGTATACGCAAAACTTGCGATTGAGTAGTCATTCGTCACCCTATTCTGGTTCTTTCCATACACCATGTTCTTTTAGCAATTGGACTAATTCTTCTTCAGCATTTTCCATAGGAATGCAAGATTTTACACATTTATGTTTCACATACAGATCAATCATTCCTGGTTTAGACCCTACGTAGCCGAAATCTGCATCAGCCATTTCCCCAGGTCCATTGACAATGCAGCCCATTACAGCAATTTTTAACCCTTCAGGTAAGTGTTTGGTTCTTTCGCGAATACGTTGGGAAACTTGAGGAAGATCAAATAATGTTCTACCACATCCCGGACAAGAAATGTATTCTACGGTTACAGATCGAACATTCGCGCTTTGTAAAATCGAGAAACCAAGAACTCGGGAGAGTTTTAAGTCTGATAAATTAAGAAGCACGCAAGATCCTAATCCGTCTAAGAGTAAGGCTCCCAAACGAGTAGATAAATCAATAATAGCTTCATTTTCAGGAAGATTAGGATTCAAAGAGAAACTTAGACAAACTGGTTGTGTATGTTCTCGTCGTAAAAAGAAAAATTGACGTGCCTCATAGATGTCATCTACTTCAAAATACACAAATGATGATGAAAAAGTTTCTGTAGAAGTCCAAGATTCTTGGTTCATTGTGTTAAGAACAGGTGAATCTTCTTTATGCAAAACAAGCAAATGTTTTTTTATTTCAGAGACAATTGCTGAAGAGCTCATAGATCTGGGAATGACTACACCTTCGGGAGTTGTAGGGTCTTTTTCTCCAGTTGTTATGTTAACTCCTAAGCATTCGAGGAGAGTAGCTGGTTCTGTAGTTAGTAAGTGCTTTTCAGTTAAATTAACGAGAAGACCATAGACGTTCCCCCAAGGAAGATTTTTTTGAGTTTCCTGGGAAGCCAATTGCTCGGAGCAATTGATTTTGAAAGGATTAAATTTCTCTACGATATCAAAGTATTTTGTTGTTTGATTGAGTAAGTTTATACAAATAGGAATTTCAGTGGTGGGATGTCCTGTTAGAGAACAGCGAATGGTATCTCCTAATCCTTCGGAGAGTAAAGTTCCTATACCTACTGCAGACTTCACAATTCCATCGAGGCCTGTTCCTGCCTCCGTAACACCTAGATGTAGAGGATAAAACCATCCTCTCTTATCCAATTCATGAGCTAAAGCCCGATAAGCTGCCACCATGACCTTCGGGCTACTTGATTTCATCGAAAAGACCACATCATGGTAATCCATATTTACACAGATTTCGGCATATTCAAGTGCAGAATAGACCATTCCTTCAATACTATCACCATAACGTTGCGTAATGCGCTCGGATAGGGAGCCATGATTAACTCCTATTCGTATAGCTTTTCTTAAACGCTTACATTTCTCAACAAGAGGAGAGAATTTTTCTACCAGACGTTCTAGACTATGCGCATACTGCTCATCGGAGTAGATTTTTCTTGAGAACATGTTGCGCTTATCCACGTAATTTCCTGGGTTAATACGCACTTTGTCTACAAAATCTGCGACATGCATAGCAGCTGGGGGAAAAAAATGAATATCTGCAATAAGAGGGATCGAGACATTTTGTTGAATCAAACGATCTTTTATCTCCTCGCAGGCATTCGCTTCTTTTAGTCCTTGTACTGTCACCCGAGCTATTTCACACCCACTCTCTTGTAAAGCGCAAATTTGTCTAACAGTTCCTTCCACATCCGTAGTGGCCGTTGTTGTCATAGATTGGATTTTGATAGAGTGCTTGCTACCAACAAAAAGATCACCGATTTTCACTGAAAATGTGTTCCTTCGAAAAACTTTTTGTGTAGCAGGATGTTGTCTAGCGAGGTCTTTCATAAACAATTTTTTGATTTACATTATGCCGTAGAGCAAACTTGCTCATTTTTAGAAAAACTGGGGACGGAAGAAGTGTAAGTGTTAGATTGATTGAAAGGAAGGCTTATTATAGCAATATACCCTCCTTTATTTTTTTTAGAAAGGAATCGGCTGAGGCACATCGGTTAAAACAATCACTATATCTTTTGATGGATGTTTAGAAGATATGATTTCTACCGCATGGAGTAAAGCCAGTTTAGCAGCTTCCATCCATCTTCTCCGTTTGCGCTCCTCCTGAGGAACAAAATCCGGAAAAGAAGCGAGGAGAGGAGTTTGAATAATATGACAGCCTTGGTTCAAAGCTTTTTCAAAACAATTTATATAAGCTCTACAACAATGATAATAACAATAGTCAACATTGTTCGCATAACAAGACGCTTTAGGAGCATATGCTTGCATAAACAGAACAGGCTTATTGTAGGTCGAAGTTTGGGAGTCCCATTGGGGAACTATAGAATAGTTATCTTCCCAGGCTGTTGAAGAGCATTCTCCTGGAAGTAGAATACCAGACTTAGGCTTGGACCGCTCCCAACACTTATCGGTAAGTACTACGGAAAATAAATCATTGACCCCTCTTCCTCCTTGTTCGCAAGAAGCTGAATGTGTACCGTTAACAACGGCTGCAGGTAACTCCGATTGGATTCTCAAAGATGCAGCTGGGCCAGATGTAGAAATGAACAGAGTTCGTGTCCCCGGCATATTCCATGCTTTGAATCGAGCTGAGGGATTTCTAAAAAGTAAGATCCTATCAGAAGAAAGGAAGTATGGAAAAAGAGAGGACGAATCTATGCGGTTCCAGTTAAGTAAAGTTTCTGCGATAGTGCCCTTTAACGGTTTAGGAGATTCTGGGGCCTCTTGCTCAAGAACTTCCGGAACGTCTTCAGAGGGAGTAGGGGAAGGAAGACTTTTGATCAGGCTTTTTTCTATCAGATGTCTTTTGTGAAGAAAAACATTTGTAATGAGAAGATAGATGCTGATTCCCAAAACAAACACAGAAACAATAGCTAAAGCTGGAAGGGAGGCAACAATTCCTATTAAGCAACCGACAAGCCCTAAGATAATTCCCACACTAGATAGAAGAGATGTAACCGAAGCTTCTTCACGCATCACAGTAACAAGTTCTCGATGAGTATGCGTAATGCCTTGTATTGCAGATAATGAAGTAGACATGGGGCCCTATTTATCAAAATTCAACCGAAGACTTTGGATGAAGGACTATCCCATGTAATAGGCAATGGAGCAGTTAAAAGGTTAATTTGACACAGCCGCCCTTAATACAACACTGACAAGCTAAACGCTCATGAGATGGCCCAGGTTCTCCTAAAAAATCTTGCTCGGCTTCGGAAAACTCCGACAAATTCTCTTCTCCCTCTAAAACTTCGACAACACATGTTCCACAAACCCCCTCGGCACAAGCCAAAGGAATGCCAACGCTTTCACAAACTTCGGCTATAGGGGAACCATCTTCTAGGTCGAACTCTTGAGTTTCACCATCCGCTGAAACAATGAGTTTAGCCATAAAATCTCCAGAGAAGAAAACAATTTCCTGTTCATAAAAGATCGGAGTAGAGGGATTCGAACCCCCGACCTATTGCTCCCAAAGCAACCGCGCTAACCAGGCTGCGCTATACTCCGAATAGGAAGTAGAAGCCACTGAAGTTATCATATAAGTTATATACTCGACAAGAGAAAGATAGTATAAATGAAAAATATTCTTCGAACTTCTTCTTGAAGATATAGTTCTTGCTGGGTATTCGTTCGGTATAATTGGGGGAATATTGTGAATAATTTTGGAAGAAGTTCTTGGAAAATTATAGGAATTCCTGGTTGTGTATTATTCACTTTAATATTTCCGCTTCCTCGTTGGTTGATTGATTTTGGCGTATGCGCGAATTTAGCGTGTTCTCTGTCGATGGTTTTTTGGGTGTTCTCACTTCGCTCCGTATCTTCTGCTAAAATCTTTCCTTCGCTTTTACTCTATCTCTGTTTACTTCGACTTGGATTAAATTTAGCTTCTACTCGATGGATTTTAGCTTCAGGATGGGCATCCCCTTTAATTTTTGCTTTAGGGAATTTTTTTTCTTTAGGTCGAGTGCCTGTTGCTCTTACAGCATGTTTACTATTGTTTTTAGTAAATTTTCTCGTAGTAACTAAAGGAGCTGAGCGTATAGCGGAGGTGCGAGCGCGATTCTCTTTAGAAGCTCTTCCAGGAAAGCAAATGTCTTTAGATGCTGACATTGCAGCGGGAAGAATTGGGTATGGAAGAGCTTCTGCTAAAAAGAGCTTTTTCCTAGAAGAGAGTGCGTATTTTTCTGCTATGGAGGGAGTTTTTCGCTTCGTAAAAGGCGATGCCATAATGAGTTGGATCTTATTGGGAGTCAATATTCTATCGGCCTTGTTTTTAAGACAGGATATTTCTGGTTACGACTTGTGGTTAACAGTACTAGGAGATGCTTTGGTTAGCCAAATCCCTGCATTGCTAACATCTTGTTCAGCAGCGACACTTATTGCCAAGGTTGGAGAAAAGGAGAGCTTAGCGCAGCATTTAGCCGATTATTATGAGCAATGCAGACCAAGTTTTCTTTTTATCGCTTTGATTTTATGTGGGATGTGTTGCGTTCCTGGGGCTCCTAAAATTTTGATATTAGGATTTTCTGCGCTCTTGTTGTTAGGATATAAGAAACCTCCCTCAGAAGAGCACTTATTATTCAAGAATGAGCGGGTAGAATTAGTCCTTGGGAGTCAAGCTCAAGAAGATATTACGAGCCTTTATGCAAAAGCTCGTAGTGAGATTTATCGAGAATTAGGAGTGATTTTTCCTGAGTCGAGCGTTATACATCACGTCAGTGGCGTTTCTTCTCGAATGATTTTTGCAGGGCAGGAAATTTCTCTAAAAGAGCTTTCTTTCTCTGCTCTGTTAGAGGCAATGAAAAGGTTAGCTTCTGAAACTGTTAATGAAAGTTTTGTTGCCCATTTAGTTGAAGAATTTCAAAAGAAATCTTTCTTATCGATAGAGGAAATTGTCCCAATTAAAATTTCAGAAAATTCTTTGATTTTTTTACTTAGGACCCTCGTTAAGGAGAATGTATCATTGCATTTGTTCCCTAAAATTCTTGAAGCTATTGATTTATTTAGTTCCCAAGCAAAAGATTCTCAGTCATTAGTAGAGTGCGTACGTAAATATTTAGGGAAACAGATTGGGTTATCTCTATGGAATAGAAAAGATGCTTTAAAGGTGATTACCGTTGATTCTCTGGTTGAGCAATTTGTGCGTGATTCTCAGGAGAAAGTTGCGTTAGATTTAAATGAGAAAGTGGTTTCTCAGGTTAGGAGTTTGTTGCAAGTTGGTGAAGGGGATTTCCGAGCTATTGTAACAGGAGCTGAAACGAGAAAAGAGCTGAAGCGCATAATCGATCCATATTTCCCAGATTTACTCGTTCTTGCTCATAGCGAGTTGCCAGAGGAGATCCCTATAACTTTGTTAGGAACCATTTCTGATGAAGTTTTATTATCTTAAAAAGAGTTATTTGTTAGGAATCGCCTATTAGTTACGTACGGGTAGATATTGTTTAAAAAATTTATTTGATTTAACCTTATTTTTTTAGTTTATAAAAGATTTTTTTCGTGAAGACTCAGGATCTCGCAGATACTTGGCAACTGTATTGGTCGACTAAAGAAGTCCAGCATAGGGATTTTTTGATCGAAGCTTACCTTCCTCTTGTGAAAAATGTAGCGCATCGGCTCGCATCAGGTATGCCTCCGCATGTGAAGATAGAGGATCTGTATGCTTCCGGAGTGGAGGGATTAGTTCGAGCTGTTGAGCGGTTTGATCCAGAAAAAAGTAAGCGATTTGAAAGTTATGCTCTTTTCGTTATTAAGGCGGCGATCATTGATGATCTGCGTAAACAGGATTGGGTGCCAAGAAGTGTTTATCAGAGAGCAAACAGATTAACTGATGCAATGGATTCATTGAGGCAGACTCTTGGAAAGGAGCCTACTGATGGAGATTTGTGTGAGTATTTGAATATTTCACAGCAGGAATTATCATATTGGTTTTCTTCCTCTCGACCAGCTCTTGTTCTTTCTCTGAACGATGATTTTTCCTCTCAAGATGATGATGAAGGTTTGGCTTTAGAAGAAAGAATTGCAGATGAACGAGCGGAAACCGGGTATGATGTTATTAAAAGAAAAGAAGCTATTTCTATTCTGACAGAAGCGCTGCTTTCTCTTGATGAGAAGGAGCAGCAAGTCATGGCTTTATACTATTATGACGATTTGGTGTTAAAAGAAATCGGGAAGATTTTAGGGGTCAGCGAATCTCGGGTTTCTCAAATTCACTCTAAAGCCTTATTAAAGTTACGGGGCACGTTATCGAGCCTGTTGTAGTAACTGGTTCTGAATAATCTTTTTTTGCTTTTCTTATTGCGCAATCTCATCCAAAGGGGCGTGGTATTCGGTAGAATATCTAGTGTAGCTTGCCTTGCTATAAAAAGAACAGGATGGATAAGATGTTGCCGGATAGTTTATAAGGACAGATTCTATGCAACAATTAATCGAAAGCCTTCGGAAACGGGGGATTTTAGATAATTCTTCCGCAGGGTTAGAAAATATAACTGCTCCTGTTTCTGCATATCTGGGCTTCGATCCGACGGCTCCTTCTTTACATATAGGACACTGGATTGGTGTTTGTTTTCTGCGTCGATTATTAGCATATGGAATTACGCCCGTCGCTCTTGTTGGAGGAGCAACAGGAATGATAGGGGACCCTTCAGGGAAAAGTGTAGAGCGCTCATTATTAGATCAAGCTCAAGTACTTGATAATACTGAAAAGATTATATCTGCCCTTGCTAGCTATTTACCTGGTGTTCGTATTGTCAACAATGCTGATTGGTTAGGATCTTTGAGCATGGTTGATTTTCTCAGAGATGTTGGGAAACATTTTCGTCTGGGCCCAATGTTAGCTAAAGATGTAGTGAAACAACGGGTGTATTCTGAGGAAGGGATCAGTTACACTGAGTTCAGTTACTTGTTATTACAGTCCTACGATTTTGCATATCTTTTCAAACAACATAATGTTGTATTGCAATGTGGAGGAAGTGATCAGTGGGGGAATATTACATCAGGAATCGACTATATTCGTCGGCGAGGATTGGGACAAGCCTACGGACTCACTTATCCTTTGCTAACTGATAGCAAAGGGAAGAAAATTGGGAAAACAGAATCTGGGACTGTTTGGTTGGATCCCACATTAACATCTTCTTACGAATTGTTTCAGTATTTCTTACGTTTACCAGATCAAGAAATCCCCAAAATAGTACGAACTCTCACTTTACTTGATAATGAAGAAGTTTTTGCTCTTGATAAGCGTCTAGTTACTGATCCACAAGTCGTAAAGAGATACGTTGCGGATATTATTGTTAAGGATGTTCACGGTGACGAGGGGTTAGCCCAGGCACAAGCTGCTACAGAAAGCTTTTTTGTTAGTAAGGGCAAGGAAATCTCTGAGTCAGAACTGGCTGCTTTAATTCAGTCTGGAGTTGGTGTTAAAGTTGCGCGAGCAGATGTGATAGGAAAGCGCTGGTTGGATATCGTTGTGCAACTTGGTTTTTGTGCTTCAAAAGGAGAGGCGAGAAGACTGATTCAGCAGCGGGGACTTTATATTAACCAAGAGCCTTTGATAGATGAGCAAGGCATTCTAGATGGTACACAGTTATGCTTTGGTCGGTATATTCTTATTTCCCAAGGGAAGAAGAAAAAACAGGTTATAGATCTTAACTAGATTAGGAGGGGGCAGTGGCTCCAAATACAGATATTGGGTTGATTGGTTTGGCTGTAATGGGCAAAAACCTTGTATTGAACATGATAGATAAAGGGTTTTCTGTCTCTGTTTATAATCGAAGCCCAGAGAAGACAAAGGCTTTCTTAGAAAATCATGGAGAGAATGGGGTTCTGCAAGGATTTTCTACGATTAAAGAGTTCGTTCAATCTTTGAAACGTCCTCGTAAGATTATGATGATGATCAAAGCGGGGGTTCCTGTTGATGAAATGATTGCCTCTCTTCTTCCTTTTTTGGAGGAAGGAGATGTTCTGATTGATGGGGGGAATAGTTATTACCTGGATTCCGAGCGTCGCTATGTCGATCTCAAAAAAGAACGAATTTTATTCGTCGGTATGGGAGTCTCTGGAGGGGAAGAAGGTGCTCGGAAGGGACCCTCTATTATGCCAGGAGGGAATGCTGATGCCTGGCCTATTATCGCTCCTATTTTTCAGTCAATAGCTGCTCAGGTTGATGGTAAACCTTGCTGTTCTTGGATTGGTGCAGGAGGAGCTGGGCATTTTGTGAAAGCAGTTCATAATGGTATAGAATATGGAGATATTCAGTTAATTTGTGAAACTTATGAGATATTGAAATCTCGTCTTCAATTTTCTTCTGAAGAGATAGGAGATATCTTTTCTAGATGGAATCAGACAGATCTGAATAGTTATCTCATAGGGGCTGCAGCTGCTGTGTTAATGGCAAAAGATGAGGATGGGAATCCTATAGCTTCAACTATTCTTGATGTGGCAGGACAGAAAGGGACAGGGCGTTGGGTTGCTGAAGATGCTATTGAAGCAGGGGTTCCTATGTCACTGATTATTGAGTCTGTTCTAGCTCGTTATCTGTCGACTTGGAAAGAGATTCGTAAGGAAGCTTCGTTGGAATTGCCCGGGATTCCGTTTCTTCATCATCCTCCACAAGAGACTTTATCGTTCATAGAAGATTTGAGAGAAGCCCTTTATGTAGCAAAGATTATCAGCTATGCTCAAGGATTTATGCTAATGAAGCAGGTCTCTGAGGAAAAAGGATGGAATCTGGATCTGGGTGAACTAGCTTTGATATGGCGCGGAGGTTGTATTATACAGAGCGTGTTCTTAGATAAAATTTATCAAGGATTTAGAGAAAGTCCAGATGCTCATTCGCTTATGTTACAAGATTATTTCAAAAAAGTTCTGTTCAACTCTGAAACGAGTTTCCGAAGGGCAGTTCTGCATGCTATTGGAGCTGGTGTAGCTATTCCTTGTCTATCGGCTGCTTTGTCATTTTATGATGGATATCGGACCGCAGATTCTCCTTTGTTTTTAGCGCAAGGATTGCGGGATTATTTCGGAGCTCACGGTTACGAGCGAAAGGATCGTCCTCGTGGAGAGTTTTACCACACAGATTGGTTAGGAACTAAGGAAACCGTAAGAGTTTAGAAGAAAAAAGCCCAGTTAAGGAGAAACTGGGCTTTTTTTTATAAAAAACTCAAAGAAGCCTTTATTCCATTTTAAGAACTTGGACGAAAGCTGTATTAGGAATAGATACTTTCCCAAATTCTTTCATTCGTTTCTTCCCTTTTTTCTGTTTTTCCCACAATTTACGTTTTCTTGTGATATCTCCTCCGTAGCATTTTGCTGTTACATTCTTTGCCAATGCACGAATAGTCTCTCTAGCAATAATTTTTTTATTGATAGCTGCTTGAATCGGAATTTTAAAGAGTTGGGGAGGGATAACTTCTACAAGTTTTTCACAGATACTTCTTCCCTTAGATTCTGCTTTGTCTCTGTGTACAAGACAAGAAAACGCATCCACGGTCTCATCGTTAATAAGAATTTCTAGTTTGATTATAGAACCTTTTTTGTAATCTCCAAGACGGTAATCAAAAGAACCGTATCCCTTAGTAACAGATTTGAGCTTATCGTTAAAATCAGAAACAATTTCGTTAAGAGGAAGTTCATACGAAAGAACAAGCCTATGTTGGTCAAGCATGTCTGTTTTTAAACAGACTCCGCGTTTATCCATACAAAGGCTCATGATATTGCTGAGATATTCTTGGGGAGTAATGATGTTTACATGAACCCAAGGCTCTTCCATATGCTCAATCAAAGCTGGGTCTGGGTATGCTGTTGGATTATCAATGAAAAGGGTTTTACCATTTTTGAAGACCACTTTATAGATAACACTAGGAGCTGTAGCAATAATATCAAGATCAAACTCTCGAGAAATTCTCTCGAAGATGATTTCTAAGTGAAGAAGACCTAAAAAACCACAACGGAATCCGAATCCAAGAGAGTGACTGCTCTCTTGCTCAATTGTAAGAGCTGAGTCATTAAGTTGTAACCGGCCTAAGGCATCTTTAAGGGTATCAAAATCCGAAGAATCTATAGGGTAAATCCCCGCAAATACTACGGGTTTAATTTCTTTAAACCCCTCTAAAGGCTCTTTGGCAGGATGCTTAACTGTGGTGACAGTATCCCCTATTTTTACATCTTTAACCTTTTTTAAGTTCGCAATGAAGTAACCTACTTGTCCTGCTCGTAAGGAGCCCTCTATTAAGGTTGCTTCTGGCAAGAATGCTCCGATTCCTAAAATTTCAAAGGAAGAGCCTTTAGTTGCCATAAAGGTAATACGATCACCTTTTTTGATTTCTCCACTAATGACGCGCACATAGACCATGATCCCAACATAAGGATCGTAATGAGAGTCAAAAATAAGAGCTTTGAGTTCTGTCTCTTGAGGAGGTTTTGGTGGTGGCACGAGCCTTATGATAGACTCTAAAATTTCTGGAATTCCTTGACCGGTTTTTGCTGAACAAGCGACAGCATTAGAGGTATCTAGCCCAATAAATTCTTCGATTTGTTTTTTTATTGCTTCGGGTTGGGCTGCAGGAAGGTCGATTTTGTTTAATACAGGAATGATTTCTAAATCGCGTTCTAATGCTAGATATACATTAGCTAGGCTTTGAGCCTGGACTCCTTGTGCAGCGTCAACGATAAGCAGAGCGCCTTCACAAGCTGCTAGAGACCGAGAAACTTCATAAGAAAAATCTACGTGACCAGGAGTATCTATCAGATTCAGTTCGTAAATTTCTCCCTCATATTCATACGTCATTGTGACTGGATGAGCTTTGATAGTAATACCACGCTCTCTTTCCAGATCCATAGAATCTAAAAGTTGTTCACGCATTTCTCGTTGCTCGATGGTACTTGTACTTTCTAGCAAGCGATCTGCGACAGTAGATTTTCCGTGGTCAATATGGGCAATGATAGAAAAATTACGAATGTTCTCAATTTTATACGGTTTCAAGGTTTTTAACCGGTTTCTGATTTGAATTTGAAAAAGATATGTTAACGAAATTGTGAGTTGTCTATCTAGAGAAAAGTAAATGTATTCTGAAGAGATTGTTCTGTGGAAGAAGCTTACAGGATAAAAGAAAAAGCCCCACTCGGAATGAATGGGGCCTTTTTAGAGAAAATTTAAAGAATATCTTTAAATACCCTCTACGGCAGGAGAAGCTTCCTTAGCTGTAGAAGAAGCAGCCTTCTCTGTAGCAGCTTCGGCTTCTGCCAATTCCCGATCTTTAGCAGCAGAAGCTGCCAAGAACAGTTTGTTCAGTTTGGTTGCGGATGTTAACCAGACCATGATGATCGCAAAGAGTGCTATAGCTAAGAACGGAGTCATAGCGCCGATACTTCCGCAAATAACCAAAAGACCTTGTTGAATTAAAGAGCCTCCTGATTTACCGAATCTAGCCGCAACAACGTCGATAGCAGCTTTCCCTTTAACTTTTTGTTCCTGATCCAAAGGAATGTAGGCCATTTCTTTAGTTGCATCAAAAAGGGCATACTTAGTTGATTTCGACAGAATATTTTGGACAGCTCCTACAATGACTGCTAGCATTAAAGGAGTCGTGCCCAAAGCTGCGACTAATCCAGTTGCATGGTCTCTGAAGATAACAAGAGCAAAGAAAACAGCTCCTGTTATGAGAACCATGATAGGCGTAACCAAAGCTCCTGTTAACCAGCCGAATCTACGGATAACGTTACCACCAATGAAAAGCATAACGATCACAGATACAACTCCAGTCCAGAAAGAGAAGTTCCCCATGAAAGCACTGTAATCATTAGGATTAGGGAATTGCATTTTAAGTTGGCTCTTCCAAGTTACTTCAACGAGGTTGATGCAGATTCCATAGCAAATAACCAAAACAGCAAGAAGTAACATGTAAGGAGATCTTAACAGATAAGAGAAGCTCTCACCCATGCTCATCTTAGGCTTAGATTTCTTAGCCTTTAGTTCTGCAGGATTATAGAATCTAGGATCCGTAAGCACATACCGGTTCATCCACCAATAGCTGGCAGAGATGATAGCGCAGGAGCAAAGAAACATAGCCATTAAGAAGTAAAGAGTAATTCCCCAAGGATCAACTCCTTCGCCGAGGCTTGCGCGTAGTTTAGAAGACCATATAATAGCTGGCCCAGAAATTAAGAGAGCAACATTGGCTCCAACTCCAAAAAGAGCGTAGAAGCGTTTAGCTTCACTAATTTTTGTAATTTCGTTAGCAAATCCCCAAAACATTAGAGAGAGCATAACGCTTCCCCAAAGTTCAGAAAGCACGTAGAATGCTGCAAATGTCCAGTTACGCAACATCGCAATGAAACCCATGAATCCCGAAGGGAGTATTGATTGCAATGTATCAGCGAAGGCTGTTGGGTGAAGAATGTGACGATACGGATAGATAAGTACAGGGAACAGTGCAAAAAATACGACGAAAGGTGAGAGCACTGCAAAGAAAAGAGCCTGTTTGCTCAAAATGTTGCTTAACTTGGCATAGATAAGCATGAACACAACAGCAGAAGGGACCACCAGCCATAATTTAATGAAAGGAATAGCTTCCGCCCCAGATCCCGGTGCTGTAACGATAAGAGTATCTTTTGTATCTCTCAAAATCGTGTAATTGAATGAAATACAGAAGAACATTAGGAACATTGGCAGAACTTTCTTTAGCTCATGCATGTGTATTGGCCAAATGAAAGAGCGCAATTTTCCAAAAGGTTTTTCCGCGGTTTGAGTCATATTTCACCCTCTGAAAAGCTTATGTTTATTGTTAAGTTTCCTTTGTTGATTAAATCAACGAACTTTAAAAGTAATTTCCTTCTGAGCATCACGATCCCTGGTTTTCTTTAATGCTCATTCCAGCTGAATTTTTACAATCACGTAGAGAAATAACACCCTCCTCTTGAGAAGCTGAAGGGTTGAAGTAAAAAATGACAGAAATTCAGCCTTTAGGAAAAGAGTATACCATCAAAGGACTCGGAAGGCAATAGAAAAGGGGGGGAGAGCCCAATGAGAGAAAAGGCTCCTTAGAAGAGCCCTCTAGAAAGATGATTTTATATCAGATATAAAAATTTTTATATTTTTATTCTACTGGTTGAGAAAGTGCTTCTACGTAAGCATTCCAAAGCTCCGTGCTCACTATATTATTACGAATGGAGCGAATAAGCTCTCTTTTTAGTGAAGGGAGAGGTTTCTTAGGACTGAACCGAGCTAGAAGATCCTTATCACCGACCTGACGGGCAAGTTCTAGGACTCGTTCAATATCAGTTTTGGTGAAGTTAACAAAGTCGCGACGCTTCTTGGAACCTCGAGGAGCCCGAGGTTTAGGACTGATAGATCTAGGGGTCATAGAGTCTATGACAAACGTTCTCAACATTTTTAGAAGCTGTTCCGGTGCAGAATTTTTCATCTTTTTTAAAGTGAAATGATGCATATATCCGCCTGTTGGTCCTGGGAGATAACGGCAAAGATCATTTTCTTTACTTCCGCCAACTTTATTGATCGCTTTCGCTATGAGCTGCTCTATTTCTTCTTGGATAGTAATCTGTGCCGTAGCCATGAATAGCTCCTTAATGGATGAATCTAGTTCTACAGATGATAGTTTTTACTTTATTAACTGTAATAGTCACTGACCTGTTTTTTTTCGATTTAATGTTCGGTCGAAATAAAAATCAATTAGTGTTTATCTTTTGGCGAATTTTATAGTGGTTTTTGGTTTTTTGCAATATCATTTTAGAGATTTTTTTGAGACTGACAAAAGAAATAAATATGCCTGATTGTTGGTTAGTAATGAGAATCTGTTTAGACAAAATTACTATTGTCATGAGATCTTTTATCTTTTTTTTGAGAATCATTTTCTATAGTGATTGTCTTTTTTATTGCTGTGTAGAAAGGCTGTTTAAGATTTACTTAGAATACCGGAGAGGGGTTTCTTTGAGTTGAGGATATAAATCCATCTTTGTTAAAAGTATCTTTGTGACATGGCTTTTGGCATTATTAGAGGGGGAATTGCGTAAAAGGTGCGTGTTTCCACAAAAAATTTGCGAAGTTGTCTTTCAATGGTTATGTCGCAACAAGTCGGGGATCTATACTTGTATTGTAATAGCAGGAGACTCGGCAGATTTTTATATCATTTTGAAAATAGTAAGAAACTCAGAGCTGGTTTCTCGCTTAGGCTATCTGGAGGCTCCTATGTCTTTTTTCCGTTTTAGAAAATATAAGCTGGTTATTAGAGGATTTTTATGTTTTGTGAGTTGTTGTTTACTGAATAGCTGCTCCTCTAATAAGGAAGATAAGCCAATTGATGAAAAAATCTACGTTTTGTCTATGAATCGTATGATTTATGATTGTGTCTCTCGTATAACAGGGGATCGAGTTAGAAATATTGTATTAATTGATGGCGCGATAGATCCTCATTCATATGAAATGGTTAAAGGAGATGAAGATCGAATGGCTCTGAGTCAGCTTATCTTTTGTAATGGTTTAGGGTTAGAGCATTCAGCAAGTTTACGCAAACATTTGGAAGGGAATCCTAAAGTGGTAGATTTAGGGTCTCGTTTACTTAATAACAAAAGTTTTGAACTTTTGAGTGAAAATGGATTCCCCGATCCACATATCTGGACAGATATGCAAGTATGGAGTGCCGCTGTAAAAGAGATGGCGGCAGCTCTTGTTCAAAAATTTCCTCAATATGCGGAAGAATTTCAGAGTAATGCGGATCGTATTTTGTCGGAAATGAAAGAGTTAGATCACTGGGCAGTGCGTTCTCTTGGGACTATTCCTGAGAAGAATCGTTACTTAGTAACTGGACACAACGCGTTTAGTTATTTTACTCGTCGATACCTGTCTTCTAGTGAAGAGCGTGAGTCTGGAGACTGGAAGAAGCGTTGCATATCTCCTGAGGGGCTTTCTCCTGAAGCCCAAATTAGTATTCGGGATATTATGCGAGTAGTGGAGTATATTTGTGTGAATGATGTGGGAGTCGTTTTTTTAGAGGATACGTTAAATCAGGATGCTTTACGAAAAATTGTTTGTTGTTCAAAGAGCGGGCAGAAGATTCGTTTAGCGAAGTCTCCTCTGTATAGTGACAACGTTTGCAATAATTATTTTGATACTTTTCAGCACAATGTTCGCACTATCACAGAGGAATTAGGAGGAACTGTTCTTGAATAAAGATAATACCATTGCATGGTCTGTAGAAGATCTTTGTGTCAATTATGATCACGCGGACGTCTTGTGTCATGTTGCTTTTTCTTTGCCAGTAGGATCAAAGGCGGCTATCATTGGACCCAATGGAGCGGGGAAAAGTACATTACTCAAGGCCTCTTTGGGACTTATTCGTGCTTCTTCTGGTCAAAGTTTATTTTTTGGTCAAAAATTCTCGAAGGTGCATCAAAGAATAGCATATATGCCTCAACGAGCGAGCGTGGATTGGGATTTTCCAATGACTGTCTTGGATCTCGTGTTGATGGGGTGTTATGGCTATAAAGGAATGTGGAATCGTATTTCCGCGGATGATCGTCGACAAGCAATGAATATTTTAGAGCAGGTTGGCTTAGAGTCTTTTGCGAATCGTCAGATTGGAAAACTTTCAGGAGGGCAACAACAAAGAGCATTTTTAGCCCGTTCATTAATGCAAAAAGCAGATCTATATCTTATGGATGAGCTTTTTTCTGCTATTGATATGGCTTCTTACCAAATGGTTGTGGATATTCTACAAGAATTAAAGAAGGAGGGGAAGACTATCGTAGTGATCCATCATGATTTAAGTAATGTTCGTAAGCTCTTTGATCATGTTATTTTGCTGAACAAGCATCTTATCTGTTCTGGGAGTGTAGAGGAATGCTTGACTAAAGAGGCCATTTTTCAGGCTTATGGGTGTGAACTTGAGCTCTTGGATTACACTCTCAAATTGTCTAGAGGAAGGTATCAAGGATCGTATTAGATGCTTAGTTGTCTATTTGAAGATACAATTTTTCTATCAAGTTTTTTGGCTGTTTCATTAATTTGCATGACGACAGCCTTGTGGGGGACAATTCTTTTAGTAGAAAGACGACCTTTGTTGAGTGAAAGTCTTTCCCATGCTTGTTATCCTGGTCTTTTGATAGGAGCTCTTCTTTCTTACAAAATACCTGTGTTTTCTGACTCTTTGTGGGTAATTATTTTTTTCGGTTGTTTGGCTTCTGTTTTGGGTTGTTTATGCATAGCGTTTTTAGAGAAAAAACTTTCCATGCATAAAGATTCTGCTTTATGTTTTATTCTAGTCTCCTTTTTTGGCATAGGAGTTATTCTTGTCAGCTATGTTAAAGATTGTTGTCCTCTTTTGTACAATAAGATCAATGCTTATTTGTATGGACAGGCTGCAACTTTAGGGTATGCTGAAGCTAAGATTGCTTTTGTAATTTTTTGTTTGTCTGCGCTTCTTTTGTGGTGGTGGTATCGACAGATCTCTGTGGCAATTTTTGATAAAGAATTTGCTTATTCTTGTGGATTAAGAACGCGTACATCAGAAATGGTGGTCCTTGTTTTTCTTTCGCTTGTCATAGTAAGTGGTGTCCGTGCTGTTGGTATTTTACTCATTTCTGCAATGTTTGTTGCTCCTCCTTTATCTGCTAGACAACTTTCTGATCGATTAAGCTCAATACTTATTGTGTCTAGCATTTTTGGAGGGATTTGTGGAGCTTTGGGATGTTATTTTTCTGTAGCGTTTACATGTCAAACTACTGTGGAAAATAAAATTTCTACAATTACCCTTCCAACAGGGCCTTTAGTTGTTTTTTTCGCTGGGGTGCTAGTTTTCTTATGTTTGATTTTTTCTTGGAAGACTGGTTGGGTTACGCGATATATTCGAAGACAATGGTTCCTATTTTTAAGAGATGAAGAGCATCTATTGAAAATTTTTTGGTATTTGCAAGAGCAGAACATCTTTCGCGTGAGCATGCGAGACTTTGTTCGTTCTAGAAAGTATCAGGAATATTTTGGGGTAAAAGCATTCCCTAGATTCAGAATATTTTTGCTGTGTAAAAAGGGTTTAGTATCTTGTTCAGAACATCGCTGGTCTTTGACGGATCAAGGATTAGCAAAGGCAGCTAAGTTAGTGCGAGCTCATAGACTGTGGGAGTCGTATCTCGTTAGTGAATTAGATTTTAATAAAAATAAGGTACACAATTTTGCTGAAGAGATGGAGCATGTTTTGACAGATGAATTAGATTCCACGCTTTCACAGATGTTACAGGATCCAGATTATGATCCGCATCAACGAGAGATTCCGAAACGAAAAGGGGAGTAAAATGTTTGCTGCTGTCTCTCCGTATTACGGGGTATCTTTTTTTGAATTTTTTATTGTCTTTTTTTCTCGTCTATTTTCTGGGAAATTATTCAACGGACATTTGTATATCGATGATATTCAGGTAATTGTGTTTTTATCAATAGCAGTGTCTTGTTCTGTAATAGGCACTTTTTTGGTTTTAAAAAAGATGGCGATGTATGCAAATGTTGTTTCTCACACTATATTGTTTGGTTTGGTATGTGCCTGTTTGTTTACTGACCAGCTCACACACCTGTCTATGCGAACTTTGACTATCGCGGCCGTTTCAACAACTTTATTTACTGGTGCGTCCATTCATTTTATTCGCAACGTATTCAAAGTGGCAGAAGAAGCTAGTACTGCTTTGGTTTTTTCTTTATTATTTTCGGCAAGCTTGTTGCTTCTTGTTTTTTTGACTCGGAATGCTCACGTGGGGACTGAGCTCGTTATTGGTAATGCGGATGCTTTAGCTAAATCGGATATTTTCCCTGTATTTCTAGTTTTATTGATTAATCTGGGAGTCTCTTATTTTTTCTTTTCTAATTTTGTTTGCGTGTCTTTTGATACTATTTTTGCCTTTTCCTTAGGGATACCAGTACGATTAGTGGATTATCTGATCATGTTTTTACTTTCTGTATCCGTTGTTGGGGCGTTTAAAGCTGTTGGTGTGTTAATGTCTTTAGCTTTTCTTCTGATTCCAGGACTGATTGCTAAGCTCGTAGCCTCTTCTATTCGAGAAATGATCATCTACTCCATGATTTTTGGAATCCTTTCGGCTTTGGTTGCTCCAGCTCTTTCTAGATCCATTCTTTCTGTTTATGGGATTGGGTTATCTACGTCAGGATTAGCTGTGGGGCTATTGCTTGCTTTCTATTTAGTAGTTCTTATAGTCGTTTCTGCTAAAAGATACATTTCACTTCGTCGAAATACATAGGGGTTGATTTGAAGCGATTAGCATTGATTGGTTCGACAGGGAGTATTGGGAAACAGGTTTTGCAAGTAGTTAGAGCAATTCCAGATACTTTTATCGTGGAAACGCTTGCGGCATATGGAAGAAATCAAGAGAAGTTAGTTGCTCAGATTAAAGAATTTATGCCGAGAATAGTAGCTGTCCGTGAAGAGGTAACTTATAAAAAACTTCGTAAATTATTCCCTCATATTGAAATTCTTTTAGGAGAAGAGGGGTTAGTTGCAGTTGCATCTGAGTCTTCTTTGGACATGATTATCGTTGCTTCTTCTGGTATAGATGCTTTGCCAGCGGTAATTGCGGCTATTCAAAAGAAAAAAACAATTGCTTTAGCGAATAAAGAGACTTTAGTAGCGGCAGGAGAATTAGTTACTACTCTTGCTAAAGAGAATCATGTACAAATTCTCCCCATTGATAGCGAGCATAATGCGCTTTTTCAATGTTTAGAAGGCAAGGATTCTTCTAGGATAAAAAAATTATTATTAACTGCCTCAGGAGGGCCGTTAAGGAATAAATCCAAAAAAGAGTTGCAAACAGTTACTTTACAAGAGGTGTTACAACATCCTGTTTGGGACATGGGGCCTAAGATTACAGTAGATTCTTCTACCTTGGTAAATAAGGGACTGGAGATTATAGAGGCTTTTTGGCTTTTTGGTTTAGAGTCTGTTGAGATTGATGCTGTAATACATCCACAAAGTCTAGTTCATGGAATGGTGGAGTTTTGTGATGGAACGATTATCTCTGTTATGAATCCTCCCAGTATGCTTTTCCCGATACAACACGTTTTAACTTTCCCTGATTGCTATCCATCTTTAAGATCCGGATTAGATTTTCGTGAAAGGCAAATTTTAGAATTTTTCCCCATAGATGAGGAAAGATTTCCTAGCATCCGTTTGGCGAAACAGGTTTTGTGTGAGAAAGGGTCTTCAGGTTGCTTTTTCAATGGGGCTAATGAAGGTTTAGTCCAAAGATTTTTAGCAGGGGAGATTGCCTGGCATCAAATTTTGCCCAAATTGCAAGTACTGATGGATAAGCATACAGTGCGACCATGTTTGTCTTTAGAAGAGGTGATTCAAATAGACTCTGAAGCAAGAGCTCTTGCTTGCGAGTGTTAAACCTGGTCTCTCAGTGAAGATGTTCTCTCTTGTTCGATTGTGGTGCGGAAAAAAACGATCGTGTAATATAGGGGCGGTTCTTTATTTTATGGAGCCTCTATAAATGGTATTAAAACTTCTTTGTAGAGGTGTATGTAGCAGCGATTTTAAGTGTAGTGTTAAGCTACCTAGAGTGCTGATGACCCGGGTATATAGATATGACAATAATATATTTTGTTCTTGCAGCTCTAGCCTTAGGCTTCCTCATTTTAATTCATGAGCTCGGCCATTTATTGGCTGCTAAAGCTGTGGGGATGACTGTAGAAAGTTTCAGCATTGGCTTTGGTCCTGCACTTGTGCGCAAGACAGTAAGAGGCATAGAGTATCGAATAGGAGTTATTCCTTTTGGGGGATATGTTCGTATCAAAGGGATGGATAAGAGCAACAAAGATAAGTCCATCGATAGGGAAAAGACTGTTTACGATATTCCTGGAGGATTTTTTAGTAAGTCTCCTTGGAAACGTATTTTTGTTTTAGCTGCAGGTCCTTTGGCTAATATACTCGCAGCTCTAGTTGCTTTTGGGATTCTGTATGTTTCTGGAGGAAGAACCAAATCTTTTTCTGAACACACAAGTATTGTTGGTTGGGTTCACCCTTCTTTGGAACGCCAGGGACTGCATCTAGGAGATCAGATTTTCTTTTGTAATGGGCAGCCCTATTCTGGAAGTAAAATGGCGTTTTCATCTTCTTTGCTTGATAGAAAGCTTTTATTACAGGGAGAGCATCCAGCCTATTTCTCTGAAACGGGAGCTTTTTCTTTAGAAGCTCCATTCAATCCCAGTTTGGAAGGAGTTCCTTGTCTGGGTGCTAGTTATTTGCTTTATCGTGGAAATGAGCCTCTACCGGAAAAATCTCCTTTGATAGATGCAGGTTTATCTGAAGGGGATCGTCTAGTATGGATGGACGGAGAGCTGGTGTTTTCTGGAGCACAGATTGCTCAAATGTTAAATGAGAAACAAGCATTTTTACGAGTTGAGCGTCAAGGAAAGATTATCTTTGTTCGTCACGTAAGAGTCTTAGCAGGGGATTTGCATCTAACTCCATACTATAAGAACGAACTCATCGATTGTCAGTACGAGGCGGGACTTAAAGGAAAATGGGCATCTTTACACATGCTCCCCTATATTATTAACAGCGATGGATTTGTTGAAAGTAAGATCGGTCTTTTAAACAAGAATTGGGGGGAAATAGATTACCATTTAGAGCTAGGAGACAGAATTATTGCTGTTGATGGGATTCCTGTTATAAGCAATGCGGATATTTTACGTCTTGTGCAAGATCATAGAGTTTCTTTGATCTTCCAGAGAATGTCTCCAAAACAGCTCACTATTTTAGATCAGAGAGCTGCAGATCAAGCGTTTATCAATTCTTATGATATGGATGACCTTTTAAGAATTGCAGAATCTGTGGGAGAAGAGAAAGAAGTTTCTCAATTAGGAGAGTATCGTTTAGTAACTAGAATACAGCCAAGACCTTGGGCACATATTTATTCTGAAGAGTTGTTGAATAAACAACGTTCTCTTGTTTCTAAGATTCGAGATGAACAAGAAAGACGTCACTATTTGGAAAGAATCGAAGCGGAAAAACAGCGTATCTCTTTGGGTATTCCCCTTAAGGATCTAGCTGTTCAATATAATCCAACTCCTTTAGCTTTAATAGAAGAGTCTATTTCAGACAGCTTAAGGACTGTAAGAGCTTTAGGAATGGGTCGGTTAAGTCCACAGTGGTTATCAGGGCCTGTAGGAATAGTCCGCGTCTTGCATACAGGATGGTCCATGGGAGTCCCTGAAGCTTTGGCTTGGATTGGTTTGATCAGCATGAATTTAGCAGTATTGAATTTGCTCCCTATTCCGGTTCTAGATGGGGGTTATATACTTCTATGTTTATGGGAGATTTGCTCCAGACGCCGATTGAATATGAGACTAATTGAGAAGGGGTTAATTCCTTTCATGATTCTGCTGATCTTATTTTTTGTTTTCTTGACTCTTCAAGATCTTTCTAGGGTTTTCATTGGATGATGTTTTGTTTTTTTTGGGGAACCCGTAAAGGCTATATGGATGGGCCCCCAAACAATGAATGATGTAGATATCCTTACTTTTCTCTTTATTTTCCGAAGATCTAGGAGATTGTTTCATACTAGCTTCTATTTCTTCTGGAACTTGTGTAAGAGTAGGGCTTTTGCTGCCATTTCTTAAAAACTCTTTCATCAAGAACAAAGAGGTCTTATTGGTAATGATATAGGTGTGATTCGCATCAATCACATAATTTTGATGAGGCGTATCAAGTCTTGTTTCTGTCACGCAGACTTTTCCATCATTAGCTTCTTCTAACTGAAATGGTAAAAATTTGCTTCTTCTATTTCCGCTTAAGATTAAGACATCAACAGAAGGAGGTATTTTGGCGACATTTAACATATTCTCCGGGCTGTAAGTAAGGAGTTGCATGCCCAGTTTTCCCCCAAAGACAAATTGTACTAGAGAGCTGCGACTGTAACGTCTTGCTAATGTAGATCCCGCATTAGGAGGGGCCATGAGAATAGCTTTCCCTTTTTTCGCTTCTTCTGGACAGTCTGGATGCGCCAATGCAACGCGAACAATAACACCTCCGACAGAGTGTGTAACAAAGTTAATAGGTATTCCAGGTTTTAGTTCTGCGATCTTATTGAGTAGTCGAATAAGATGTTCTGCATGCTTTTCTAACGTAAATTTCCGAGTTTCGTAGTTCCAAATAAAAACATCGTAATTTTCTTTTTCTAGAATCCTACCGATAGGTTTTAGCGAACTATAGGATCTTAGGAATGCATGAACACACACCACGGATTCTTTTTCTTCGCGGAAAGAGTTTACCCCAGAGACCCCAGATGTTAGTGTTTGAATAACAGAGGGATCTGCTAGTAGGGAGGTTCCCATTAATAGAAAGAGTATAGTTAATAAAAAATTCTTCATTTCGCAACACCGATTAATATTATTTTAATTAAGTTTGTTTTATTAAAAACAAGTGTTTGTTTTGTTAATTTCAATAAACAGTTTAAATATCTTTTTATTAATAAAATAAAACGAAAAGCTTTGTTTTAATTAACAAATGCAAAATCTATGATTGCGAAAAGAACATTATAGAAGGGTAGGAGCGACAAGTGATATTTGCGCTTCTGCAACATGAAAAATAAAAGATTTCGTATCCGAATGATGAGGACAAATAGTAGAAGTCGTAACTGTCTGTCCTAGAGAGCTTGAGAGCTCGAAGAGCTGATCTAAACGCTGTTGATCAAGACAAGCGTGAATATCATCCATACACAACAAAGGATGAATGAAAAATTCTTCCCGAAGATATATACATTCAGCAAATCGGAGAACAGCTAAAAGGGAATGTTTTTGTCCTTCACTAGAGAATTTAGCGACGGGAAGGTCATTCATTGTTATTACAAGTTCATCTCGATGTGGTCCTACCGTAGTGTAGCCAACTTCAAGATCTTTGGTATGAGCCACTCGCAATTGTTCATAGTACTGATTTGCTATGTCATTGAGGGAAGGAGATTCCGTTATGATGAGAGAGCTTTCGTAGCGAAGGGAGAGAGACTCTTTTAATGTATTATCCCAAAGATTTTGAAAAATTTTATTAAGTTTCTGAGTACATTCATGACGTAAGAAGGTAACCAGGCTTCCGTAGGCAATAAGCGGGGAATTCCATGCAGCAATGGTTTTAAGATCCTGTGTTTTAATAGAAGAATTGCGTTGATCCAAAGATTTGTGATATAGGGAAATATGCTCGGTATATTTATCTGAGGCTTGGGCTAGCAGAAGGTCAAGGAAACGGCGACGTTCTGCCGGAGGTCCTTCGATAATCGCACTATCTTTTACAGAGAAAAGAATAACAGGAAATAACCCTACTAACTCAGATAATTTAGTAATGGGAGCCCCGTCAAAAAGGATCTTCTTTCCTCGTTTATCTACCTGAATAGAGAGCGTATGGGAAACCTGTTTCTGAGAGAATACGGCTTCTATAAAAAAATGAGAAGCTCCGAAACGGATAGCATCAGTCAACCGATTAGTTCGAAAAGAACGTCCCAATGACAAAATATACAGAGCCTCAAGAAGATTCGTTTTTCCCTGAGCATTAAGGCCGAAAACCGAGTTCATTTCCGGCCCGAATTCTAAACGGAGCTCCGCATAATTTCTAAAATCTTTAAGAAATAGAGAAAAAACTCTCATTAATCGTCGTGTAATCTCATAGGCATAATCACAAATAGGCTGCGAGTAGAGTCCGTAATAATTCCAGGATTATAGGAGTCTGAAATTCCTAATTGGACAAGTTCATCGCGACTATGTTTCAGTATGTCTAGGAAGAAGAAAGGATTGAAAGCGATTTCTAGTGTTTCACCTGTATAATTTACGGCCATGCTTACTTTTCCTTCTCCTACTTTGGTACAGTTGGCTGTAAGAGTGAGTTCTCCTGGAGAGAAGCTAAATTTTACAGAATGGGAAGACTCATTTGTGAAGAGAGCGACTTGTTTGAGAAGAGAAATAAGCTCTTCTCGGTGAAGGGCTAGTCGAACATTACTCTGAGTAGCAATTACTGGGGAAAAGTCTGGGAATTCTCCGGAGAGGAGCTTTGTGACTAAAAGTGTATTACCACATTCTACAGCAATCTTTGTTTGATCTAAGAAGATAGTTGCTTGAGTGTCTTCCGAAGACATACGAATGATTTCTTCAACAGCTTTGATAGGGATGATATAATCACCTGAAAAGCTAGGATCCAGAGAAATTTCTGTATCGATTTTCGCTAACCGCTTTCCATCGGTTCCAACAACCGTCATCGTTCCGTTAGAAATGGAAAGTAACACTCCAGTAAGTACATACCGACTTTCTTCTCGAGAGACAGCGAAAGACGTTCTTTGGAACATATCCTTAAGTTGCTCAGAATCCAGCGTAAATCGGAGAGAGTTTTGTATATCAGGAAGCATAGGAAAATCTTCTTTCCCCATGCTTAAGAGACGGAAGCATGAAGATCCCGAAGTAATAGTTGCCATTTCCCCGGAGTTTGCAGCTACCTCTATATTTGCTTCTGTTAGTTCGCGGATGAGCTGAAAGAAGCGTCGAGAGGGGATCGTTACGGATCCTGATTCATAGATTTTTGCTTTAACAACACAACGTGTACTGACAGTCAGATCTGTAGCTGTGAATACTAATTCATCGTTACAGCTTTCTATGAGTACGTGGGTTAATACCGGAATGGGCGTGCTTTGCGGAACGACATTCTGAACTTTTTTGATCAGATTTCCTAATTCATTGCGAGAGATAACAAATTTCATTACTTTCCTGTAATCATGCAAGTCTTCTTGGAATGAACAACCGAGCTTCATAGCGCGGAGGCATAAGTCGTCTCTTGGGACCAGCTTTAGTAAAAAATATCTTGACAAAAGACGGCTGCGGCAAAGGCTCCTTGAGGCGGAAACCACATGGTACTTGCTGATTGGGATTATTATCAACGACAAAGGACGAATCTATTTTGTATGTAAGGAGAAGTAACGGTGCTTTTAAGAAGAAACTGTTTTTGCTATACTCTCCTTAGTTTTTAAGAGGTAAAAACATGAGCGCTAAGGAAATTGTTTCGAATCGCAAAGCTTTTCATAATTATGAGATACTCGAGACATTTGATGCTGGAATAGTGTTAACAGGAACAGAGATTAAATCTTTGCGAGATCATGGGGGGAATTTAAGTGACGCTTATGTGACTATCTCTAAAGGAGAAGCATGGTTGCTGCAATCAAGTATTGCACCTTATCGATTTGGGAATATCAATAATCACGAAGAGCATCGCAAGCGTAAACTTCTTTTACATAAGTATGAGATTCAAAAATTGGATTCACGTATTTCTCAAAAAGGATTAACGGTAGTTCCATTGAGTTTTTTCTTCTCCAAGGGATATGTTAAGGTACGTGTCGGATGTTGCCGTGGGAAGAAAGCACATGACAAGCGCCAGTCCATTATTGAAAGAGAAAAAAATCGTGAGTTAGCAGCTGCTATGAAGCGCTCTTATCGGTAATATAGATACAAAGATTTTTCTTTCTTGCCCAATCTAAGGCGTCTTGTTTGGAAGAAAAAGTGGTGAGTGCGGTAGCCATTGCATCTGCAAAGGCACAGTTTTCGTGAATTACGGATGCTGCTAAGATTGGATAATTACTATCCTCCAAGGGGATCCCTGTCAAAGGATCTAGGATATGCGTATAGGTTTTTTTGTTGACAAACCATCTTTGGTATTGACTGCCACTCGTTGCGATAGCCTGATTATCAAGGTAAAGGATATCTGGGGTCGCTGAAGAGGCAATTGTCCAAGATCTTCCAGAAGGATGTTTTCCTGCTATTTTAATTTCCCCGCCCCACTCCACATAGTAATTGTGGCAGAATTGAGAACATACAGTCCCCAATAGGTCTACTGCTAATCCTTTTACGGTCCCACAGAGATCTAATTGCACGAAAGGAGATAGTTTTCTTATTGTTTGTTGTGTTCTATCTAAAGAGAGCAGATGCCAGCCTGTATGTTGTCTATAGGATTGTAGTACCTCTTGAGAAGGGATAGTTTGTGATTTCAGATGAAGCATCCACAAAGTTTTTAACGCTCCTAAAGTCGGATCGAACCGACCATCTGAGAAAGCATGAAAACGATCTATTTCGCATAAAAAAGAGAAGAGCTCTGCAGATAAAGGAATAGGAGATAGTGTTTCAGCGCGATTGATACAGGAGATTTCAGAAGAAGGATTCCAATTATTAAACGTGTTATCAATAAGGCAAAAAACTCTATCGATTTCTTCTTCGATTTGTTTTAGTTGAGAAAAGGAAAAAGATTCTCCTAGTATAATACGATAAGGAATAGTCATGCGTATTCCTTCAAAGGTTGTTTTTGAGGGAGAGGAGCATGATTGAAAAAAGAGAGCTACAACAATCAAGATGTATGACGTGAAAAACTTTCCCATGTATTTCTCATTAGCATGGCCACGGTCATTGGGCCAACTCCGCCCGGGACAGGAGTAATAGCCTGGCAGGCAGGTACAACATTATTAAAATCCACATCTCCTGCAAGTGAGTATCCTTTTGGAGTAGCTGCAGGCACTCGCGATGTTCCCACATCCACGATAATAGCTTTTTCTGAAATCATTTCTTTTGTAACAAAAAGAGGAACTCCAATTGCGGAAACAAGAATATCAGCAGTTCTAGTAATTTCTGCAAGATGTTCAGATTGACTATGTAGCACAGTTACACTGGCATTAGTGTCTGCGTATTTTTGCATGAGTAGGGCAGCTAAAGGTTTTCCTACAATATTGCTTCTTCCCAAAACAACAACATGTTTCCCATAGAGAGGGATAGCATAATATTTGAGAAGCTCTACTATACCAGCGGGGGTGCAGGGGATGAATCCTCCAGTTTCTCCAAGAAGAAGCTTACCCATATTCACGGGATGAAGTCCATCAACGTCTTTATCTGGAGCAATAGAAGAGAGAATTGCTTGAGTATCTAGATGCGCAGGTAGTGGGAGTTGAACAAGTATTCCATGAATGCTTTCATCAGAATTTAACTGTTGAATAAGAGCTAAAATGTCTGAAAGAGTAGCGTCTGAAGGTTTCCGATAAGATCTGGATAGCATTCCTAGGTCCGTAGCGCGTTTCACCTTCATATTCACATAAATTTCTGAAGCTGGATTATTCCCTATCAAAACAACAGCGAGACCTGGGGCACTTGAGTGGGAGCGAATATTTTCTTTGATTGTGGCTAGAATGCGGTCAGCTGCCGGAGCACCTTTCAATAACATGTACAAGTACTTAGTTGAATAGTTTCATTATCAGATTGTCTTTGGGAGAGAATAGAATCTCTCGCCCAGTGTACAAAAGCTGATGAATTTTTCAAACTAGAAGACAGAGGGGCATTAGATTTGAGGAGTATAAGGTTTTCTATAGACTAAGAGACCTAGAAGAGCTCCATAGGGAAGATCTACTAAAATTACATGTTGTAAGTCTGCAAGAAGGGCTCCGCCATATAAACAAAGAGGGCGGTTGAAGAATGCAAGGACCGGATAAGACAATCCATAAAAGGTCAAAGCAAAACAAGCATTGATTAGAGGGAGAGAGAGCCAGCGCTCTTTGATAAAAAATTTTTGGGTTTTGTAGAGAACAAGGGAGGTACTCACATAAAGAAAGGCTTGAATACCCATAAAACAGGTCGAGCCCATATCGCAAAGGAGCCCAGACAGCAAAGCCCAAAGAAGAACCCGTTCTTTAGGATGAGAATAGAACGTAGTAACGACTAGAGGAGAGAAATACACGGGACGCCATTTTGGGAAATAGCGAGAAAAAAAGAGAAAACTGATTAAGGAAGCCGAGAGCAGAACAATTAGCGAAAGATTACTCAAGAATCTTTTAGAGATAGTTAGGGAAGAAATTTTGTGCCGGGGAATAGGAGGCCTCTAGGGTTAGAAAACACGATCAGACTATAAAAGATAAAGTGATTTACAGCAACTAGGGGGGAGTAATAAAAATTGCATTTTTTTTGTTAATAAATTTTTAACTTTAAAAATTTGTTTTTAAAAATTGTTTTGTTTTATTATTAAAATATACTTTTTAAAAAAATATGCTGGTTTCCGCTCATGAAAAAAAGAAACTGTCGCAAGTTAGCACAAGTGATTGATCGTGAGACGGGACAGTATTTCCCTTTTTCTACTGAGAGTGAAACCAAAAAAGGGAGAAAACACCACTACAGTACGGCCTCGAAATATGCATTGCGAGAACGAGCTGAGGAATTCGATAAGTTGGTGCATTCTCTCTTAGATAAACAGACGTCCAAGAATTCTGATCAGATTTTGATTTTTACTTACCAAAATGGTTTTGTAGAAACGGATTTACATAACTTTGGTAGATATTCAGTGAAATGTAGTTAGGGGACAAACGGATTTTAATAAAAAAACTAAACACGTAGGATTAACCTACAATGGAAAGATGGGGAGCCTGGGTGTAATGTATAGGCCCCAAAGACCGTTTAGTAATAAAGACTTCCAAAATCTTTATTACTGAGCGGTTAGGCTGAGGCCTGCTTGGGGTTACAGAGATGCACTTTATTGCATCTACCCGCTTTTTTTTCTGTCTGACCTATTTTTGGTTTTTTTTCGCAAGGTACAAAGACCTTGCGTTTTTTTTTGTCTAAAAATTTTCTTTCAAAAAGATTTTGATCTACATGGATTTGTTTTGTTTTATTATTAACTGTTTCATTTTAAAATTATTATTATCTTCACAGGTTTTTTGTTTTTTTAGGAAAAAGCATGTCTGTTTCTGGAAGTGGTAATGTATCTCCTGCAACACCTGATTTCGACCCCTCTATCTTGATGGGTAAGCAGGCTGCATCGGCAAATGCTGCTAAAGAATCATCAGGAGCTGCTCGACCTAGCGAGACATCGTCTGCGGAACAACAAGCTATCATAAGCTCAGGAGTAGAACTGGACTATGTCTCAGATTTACAGCAGAGCGAGGGTAAGTATAAAAAAACTCTCGATAAGACTTCGCAATCTCCCAAAGCAAAATTAAAAGGAAATTTTTCTAAAGTTCGTGCAGGTACTCAAGGGTTTTTGACAGGATTTGGGACTCGAGCTTCTCGTATCTCTGCACGTAAGGCCGAAGCAAATGGCGAAGGGATGTCTATGATCCCTAGTCAGATGGAGTATGTAAAAAAGAAAGGAAATCGCGTTTCTCCTGAAATGCAAAATTTTTATCTCGGAGCAAGTGGATTTGGTGTCCAATCATCAGACATTTCTCCAACAACTGAGAGTAGTTTAGGGGCTACTTCTCTATCTGCTTCTCCATCGTTAACATCTTTGCATGATCCTGTGTCTGTAGAGCATTTATCCGCAGGAGAAGTGACAGCTTTAGCCTCTTTTAATCCTACTATCCGTGCTGCTTCTCTAAATGAGCATACAATCAAAACATGGACGGAATCACGGTTAGGAGGAGAGATGGTCTCTTCTCTTTTAGATCCTAATGTTGAGACTTCATCTCTTTTACGTAGAGCTCCTACTGTCAATAATGAAGGTATGATTGATGTATCAGATATGGGTAATCAGTCGGCAAGTGTATCTATGGAAGGACTCGTTAATTCCGTTGTTGATGAGCCCTCCTCTGCAGAAGGAGAGAAGAAAAAAGAAGAGCTCTCTTTGGAAGAGATGGCCGCTATGGCAAAGATGATGGCTGCGTTATTGAGCTCTGGTCAGGAGATGACATTTTTCGTAGCATCTTCAACACCAGGGACGGGATCTACACAGTTTCCTGCACCTAAATTTTCAGGAATTATCCCCCATAACTTTTCTAAAAAAGAAAGGGTGGAAGATATTTGGGGGCAAGATGTTTCTTCGAAAAGTATATCTTTTGATACGCGCGAAGAGAGATCTGTGATTCCCTTACCAACAACAGGTTTGCATGAAGAAGCTTCTTACAGATTCCCAATGGGAGAGTCTCCATGGGACGTTAATGAAATTCCTTTTGCCGTTCAACAAAGTGCCGTATTTCCAGCAGAAAATACTAATGTCAGTCAGGATTGGGTTCCAAAAGAAAGTGCTGAAAAATTCAATGTTTCTGCTGAAAAGTCAGGAAATGATGTCATAAGTTCAGCTTATCAGTTCCCCTCTCATTTGGGAATGGCTGCGCTCGCTCCCACTCCTCTTTCTGTGAATGATTATAAGAAAGAAGTGGATCACCGAAAAGGTCCTGGAGGACCTCCAGATCCTCTCATTTATCAGTACCGTAATGTTGCTGTTGATCCTGCGATTATTTTTCAGACGCCTTCACCATTCAGTGTTTCTTCACGTTTTTCTGTGCAAGGGAAACCTGGGGTGTTTGCTGTTTATGACGATAACGAGCAAGAATCTTCAGGGGATCATGATGGTGGTTCAGAGGAGCAGGACCAGAATCAAGATAAGACTAGAGAAACTGAGGACGCGGGAGGTGATTCTTGAGAATTATCCCTTTTGATCCTTATGGGTTGATGGCTTTTCAAGCCATAGCGAAAGATCCTCATGAACGTCATTCTGGTAGTATATCAGAAAAGATTGCTGAAGAGATCTCTCGTAATGAGGCGTTGCGCATGGCTTTATTAGTCATTGCTGATCAAGAAGATAAAGAAAAAAAACAAGGCCATAAATTTAAAATTCTAACTAAAAAACAAACTAAGGTACTGCTTAGTCAGCTGCGCCATTTTCGATTCAATTTCCATAAGCTTCAACAGGGAACAGGTATTGTTGAGTGTTCTTGGGATGATGAGACAGAACGCTTCAAATCGTTAGGTTCCCGTATTACTAGAAAATCTAAAAAAGCTATTCGGATTGGAACTGCTGCAGCACAAGCGATTGCTCATGCTGCAGAAGCATGGGTGATTGCTCGTAATGAAAGAGTTTTGGAGATGACTTTGTCATTATTCCACAACAAAGAGGACGAGTAATCTTTTGCAAAAATTAAGCAGCTTGCTTCCCCTCGTTTGGAGGAAAAGGAATAATTAAAGGGTCGTTTTCTTTTTCTTGATCTGGGGAGTAATATAAAGCACATTCCTTCACTAATCCTTCCCAGATTGCTTGCATTTTCTGCTGCTGTTTTTCCGTAAGGTTATCAATAATGATCATGTCTTCCGTGTTCAGAAGAAAACCATTTTCAGACCAGTTTACAGATCCTGTAATTAGAGTGGTTTTATCGAATATTCCAAATTTATGATGTAGTTGGTATGGAGTCACCTTTTCGTAAATGGAAAGGCTAGGATGTTCTAGTTGCTTAATCTGTTGTACAGTAAAGGATTTGAATCCTTTGTCGACTAAAATCATGACATCAACTCCACGGTTTTGAGCCGCATTCAGTTCGACAATAATCTGGGGAAGAGTGAGAGCAAACATACCCACTTGGATAGATTCCTTAGCAGAACGAATGTGATGGAGTACTCTGTCTAAAGCTAAAGAGTTGCCCTCATTGATCGAAAAATATTCGATGTGTTGTTGATCGATTGAGCAACGGCCAGAAGTTTGTGTTTTGATGAAATGACAAAGCTCTGGGCTTTTTAAACCAATGATTAGGTTAGCGCTTTTCTCTAAAGAGGCTAATGTGAAATTTGCTGATCCTAGCCAAGCTGTTTCCTCATCGATAGATAAGGTTTTTTGATGCATAAGCTTTCTTCCCACGGGGGGATGTTCTACCAATGTAAGATAGGGGGATTCTGAGAAATCCGCATTTTTGGAGATGCGTTGGTAATGAATGCATATAGGGATCTGAGCGGACACTTGTTTTTTCAAACTTGCTGTGATGGCAGGAGCGGAAAGATCATAAATGCTAAGAAAAATATTTTTTTTTGCAGAATCAATAGCGTCACAGAGAACTTGGGTAACATTATCGCCACACTGTTTTGCAAAGATAACAGGTTCATTGGATTCAATAAAAGTTTGAAAGGTATCGGCAGATTGAGTCGGTGCTGGGGCTTTTAATAGGCATCCTCCGATAAAAAGGGAGGCCAGGCTGAATGTGATTTTAGAGATAAGGTGTTTTGTTTTTTTCATTTGATTATGTTTAACTCTTTGACACCTCGATTAGGTGCTGTGTTTATCCTACTCATGTATAGTTGCTATTAACATGATTTTTTTTGGTTATTTATTGTTTTAATT